>JADYYB010000113.1 GCA_020853895.1 Bauldia sp. | reverse complement strand
GGCGCTGGCCTCGACCTCAGCCGAGGACTTCGCCGCCGACCTGACGCGTGCGATCGCCCCCTCGGCCATCGTCGTGGGCGAGGACTTCCGCTTCGGCCGCGACCGCACTGGCTCGATGGCGACTTTCGCGAGGGCGGAGGACCCGCCCGCCTTCCGCCTCGTCACCGTGCCGACACTCCTCGACCCGACTGGCGCGGCCTATTCCGCCGCCCGCATCCGCGACGCGCTCGCCGAAGGCGCGGTGGGGCCGGCCGCGGACCTCCTCGGCTACCGCTGGTTCGTCCGCGGCGAGGTCATCCACGGCGACAAGCGCGGCCGCGCGCTGGGCTACCCCACCGCCAATATCGCGCCTCCGCCCTCGACCCGGCTCCGCCACGGCATCTACGCGGTCCGTGTCGGCCACCGCGGGAGGCTCCTGGAGGGCGTCGCCAATTTCGGCGTCCGCCCGACCTTCGCCACGACCGCCGGCCCGCTCCTCGAGGTCTTCCTGTTCGGCTTCGCGGGCGACCTCTACGGCGAGACCCTCGAGGTCTCCTTCCTTGACTGGATCAGGCCCGAGGCGCGCTTCGACAGCGTGGAGGCCCTGGTCGCCCGCATCCGCGAGGACGAGTCGGCCGCCCGCGCGATCCTTGCCTCCGCCGGCCCCGGCACACCGCTCGACCGGGCGCTCGCGGCGCAACATTCCTGAGCGTCCGCGCCGGCCTGGCTTCCGGTTGCCGCTCGGCTGTGCTTGCCTTAGAAACGCCTCGGCGAGCGGGCGGAATCACTTGCGGTGTGTGCGTCGGGCTCTGGGCCCTGGGGAGAGTGACATGCAGCCAATCCTGAACGGGTACCGCCGGTCCTGGCTGCTGCCTCTGGCCCTGCCGGTCCTCCTCGCCGGCTGCAACAGCCTGACCTATGGCACCGGGACCAACACCTCGCTGCAGACCTTTCAGGACCTCACCAGCATCGTGAATATCGGCGGCAGCTCGCGCCGCGAGGAGATCGCCTACGCCCCGCGCGCCGGGCTGGTGATCCCGCCCACCATGGACCTTCCGCCGGCCGGCAACCCCTCCGCGCAGGCCGCCAATTTCCCGGTCAACCAGTCCACCGGCGACCGCCCCGGCCCGCTCGGCATGGGCATGCTGCGCGGCCAGGCGCCCTCGACCGGGCTCGTCGCCAGCTCGGACATCTTCTTCAGCCCGACCGGCTCGGTCGACGCCGCCGGCAACCCGATCCGCGTCTCGATCGTCGAGCCGCCGGCCCGCTACCGCGTCCCCGACACCACCGCCCCGCTCAGCTCCCAGGGCGCCGCCGACGTCCGGCGTGCGTCGGGCTGGTCGCGCTTCTGGCGCTCCCTCTGGCCGTTCTAGGCCGGGCTACTCCCTGAACCGCTCGAAGAAGCCGCGCAGCAGCGCGGCCGATTCGGACTCCGAGAGCCCGCCATAGACCTCGGGCGCATGGTGGCAGGTCGGCGCGGAGAAGAACCGCACCCCGCTCTCGACCGCGCCGCCCTTCTCGTCGCGCGCGCCGAAATAGAGCCGCCTGATGCGCGCGAAGGAGATCGCCGCCGCGCACATCGTGCAGGGCTCGAGCGTGACGTAGAGGTCGCAGCCCTCGAGCCGCTCGTTGCGGAGCGCGTGCGCCGCCTCGCGGATCACCAGCATCTCCGCATGGGCGATCGGGTCGGCGAGCTCCCGGTTGCGATTGCCGTTCCGGGCGAGGATGCGCCCCTCGCGGACGATCGCCGCGCCGACCGGCACCTCGCCCCGTTCGGCCGCCGCCCGCGCCTCCTCGAGCGCCGCCTCCATCGAGCTATCCGCCGCCATTCCGCCCTTCCGTCCGCGATGCTAAGAAGCGCCCCATGCCTGACACGACTCCGTCCGTGAAACCCGCGAGCATGCGGATCGCCAAGCTTTTGGCGCGCGCCGGCCTCTGCTCGCGGCGCGACGCCGAGCGCTGGATCGCCGAAGGCCGCGTCTCCGTCAACGGCCGCGTCCTTCTTTCGCCCGCCCTCGACGTCAGCGACGCGGACAGGATCCTGGTCGACGGCAAGCCATTGCCCGAGCGCGAGCGCACCCGCCTCTGGCTCTACCACAAGCCGAAGGGCCTCGTGACCACCGCCCGCGATCCCGAAGGCCGCCCGACCGTCTTCGCCGCGCTCCCGCCCGAGCTGCCGCGCGTGGTCGCCGTCGGCCGCCTCGACATCAACACCGAGGGGCTGCTGCTGCTCACCAACGACGGCGGCCTCGCCCGCGTGCTCGAGCTGCCCGCCACCGGCTGGCTACGCCGTTACCGCGTCCGCGTGCACGGCACGGTCACCCCGGCCGACCTCGCGAAGCTCGGCGAGGGGACGACGGTCGACGGCGTCCATTACGGCCCGGTCGAGGCGGCGCTCGAGCGCGTGCAGGGCACCAACGCCTGGCTCGTCCTCGGCCTGAGAGAGGGCAAGAACCGCGAGGTCAAGGAGGTGCTGGGCGGCCTCGGCCTCAGCGTGAACCGGCTCATCCGCATCTCCTTCGGCCCCTTCCAGCTCGGCGACCTCGCGCCGGGCGCGGTGCGCGAGATCCCGCGCCGCATCCTCCGCGACCAGATCGGCGCGAAGCTCGCCGCGGAGGCTGGGCTCGACTTCGAGGCCCCGCTCCGCAATCCGGCGGCCGCCCCGCCCGAGGGCCGCAGCAGCAAGCGCCCGCATGCCCGGCCGCCCCGTTCGGTTGGCCGCTCGGCCGCCGAGCATGCCGGCGATGGCCGCCCGCACCGCCACGGCGCATCGGGCAAGCCGGCCCGCGCAGCCCGCCCGGATCGCGCCGACGCGCCGCGCCCCTCGCGCCGCGGTCCGACGCGCGGGCCGGACTCGCGCCGCTGACATGCGCATCGTCGCGGGGGAGTTTCGCGGCCACGGGCTCGCGACGCCGAGATCGGGCGCCATCCGCCCGACCGCCGACCGGCTGCGCGAGATGATCTTCGACATCCTCGTCCACCGCTTCGGCGACCCGGTGACCGGCGCACGCGTCCTCGACCTTTTCGCCGGCACCGGCGCGCTCGGCCTCGAGGCGCTCTCGCGCGGCGCGTCCTTCTGCCTCTTCGTCGACGACAGCGTCGAGGGGAGGGGCCTCATCCGCACCAACATCGAGGCTCTCCGCCTCACCGGCCGCACCAAGATCTTCCGCCGCGACGCCACCAAGCTGGGCCCCTGCGCCCCCGGCGAGCCCTACGACCTCCTCTTCGCCGACCCGCCCTATGGCCGCGGCCTCGCCGAAGCCGCGCTGGCCTCGGCCGCCGCCGGCGGCTGGCTCGTCCCCGGCGCGCTCTGCGTCATCGAGGAGGCGGCCGGCGCCGACGTGCCGATCCCCGCCGGCTTCACCCTCGAGCACGAGCGCGAAGCCGGCGACTCCCGCCTCCTCTTCCTGAGATACGGTTCGGACGTCTCTTGAGGGCTGTCGCCCATGACGGAACGGCGCGAGCTCGCCGCCTTTCCCCCTCCCCCTTGTGGGGAGGGGTTAGGGGTGGGGCCGAGCGGCAAGCGAGGCATGGTCAAGAATCCCACGCCGATGCTTGTGGCTAGGGTGGGATTTTAGTGCCTCGCTTGCCGCGAGGCCCCCTCCCGGCCTCCCCCACAAGGGGGGAGGGGGATCGAGGCGCTCAGCGCCGCTTGAAGGGGGCCATCGCGAGGCGGGCGAGCTCGTCGGCGCGCTCGTTCTCGGCGTGGCCGGCGTGGCCCTTCAGCCAGTGCCAGTCGACCTCGTGGCGCGTGCGCGCGGCGTCGAGGCGCTGCCAGAGGTCGGCGTTCTTGACGTCCTTCTTGTCGGCCGTCCTCCAGCCGTTCCGCTTCCAGCCGTGGATCCAGGCGGTGATCCCGCCGCGGAGATAGGCCGAGTCCGTCCAGAGATCGACGAGGCTCCTCCGCTTCAGCGCCTCGAGCGCGGCGATCGCGGCCATCATCTCCATGCGGTTGTTGGTGGTCAGCGCCTCCCCGCCCGAGAGCTCCTTGCGGTGCCCGTTCCAGGCGAGGATCGCCCCCCATCCGCCCGGCCCGGGATTGCCCGAGCACGCCCCGTCCGTCCAGATCGTGACGCGCTCGCTCATGGCGCCTCTTCCCCCTCTCCCCGGAGGGGAGAGGGCCGGGGTGAGGGGGCTCCACCTATCCGAATGGGGCGGGGACCCTCACCCGCATCCCGCCTCGCCTGCGGCGAGCCGGTGATCGCGACCTCTCCCCGCCGGGGAGAGGTGAAGGCGCTTCGCAACGCCCCCTTCATCCGTCCAGCCCGTAGGCGGAGGCGTCGGCGACGTGCCGGTGGAAGCGGAGCTTCTTGTAGTATTCGAGCGGGTCCTTGGGCACGACCAGCGCGCCCGGCGGCACGGTCAGCCAGTCGTAGAGCCGCGTCAGCAGGAAGCGGAGCGCCGAGCCGCGCGCGAAGAGCGGCAGCGCCGCCACCTCCTCCGGCGTGAACCGCCGCACCTTCTGATAGCCGGACAGAAGCGCCCGCGACTTGGTGATGTTGAGCGACCCGTCGGTCTCGAAGCACCACGCGTTCACGCAGATCGCCGCGTCATAGGCGAGGAAGTCGTTGCAGGCGAAATAGAAGTCGATCACGCCCGACAGCTGCTGCTGCAGGAAGAACACGTTGTCCGGGAAGAGATCGGCATGGATCACCCCGAAGGGGAGCGCGGCCGGCCAGCGCGCCTCGAGATAATCGAGCTCCGACTCGATCTCGCTGCAGAGCCCCTGGCTCACCGTGTCCGCGCGCTCCGCCGACATCGCGAAGAGCGGCCGCCACGCCGCCACCGACAGCGCATTCGGCCGCGTGATCGCGAACCCCTCCGCCGCCTGGTGCAGCCTGGCCAGCACCTCGCCGACCGCCGCGCAGTGCTCCATCCGCGGCCGCCGCACCCACACCCCGCGGAGGAAGGTGACGATCGACGCCGGCCGCCCGGCGAGCTCGCCGAGGGCGACGCCCGCGCGGTTCTTGACCGGCAGCGGGCAGTTGATGCCGCGCGCCGCCAGATGCTCCATGAGCCCGAGGAAGAAGGGGAGGTCGGCCGCCTTCACCCGCTTCTCGTAGAGCGTGAGGATGTACGGCCCGCTCTCGGTGACGAGAAGGAAATTGGAGTTCTCGACCCCTTCGGCGATGCCCTTCACCGAGAGGAGCGCGCCGATGTCGTAGCCGGCCAGGAACGCCTCGAGCGCCTCGTCGGGGACTTCCGTGTAGACGGCCATGAATGCCTCAGCTCGCGGCGCGCAGCTCGCGGGGAAGGCCGAATGTAACCGACTCGTCGGTGTGGGAAACCGGGCGGATGCGCGTTTCGAAGCGCGCCGCAAGCGCTGCCAGCACTTCCTCGACCAGAATCTCGGGCGCCGAGGCGCCGGCGGTGATGCCGATGCGCCGCGCGCCGGCGAGCCGCGGCCAGTCGATCTCGCTCGCCTCCTGGATCAGCACCGCATAGGGGCACCCGCTCCGCTCCGCGACTTCGCGGAGCCGCTGCGAGTTGGACGAGTTCGGCGCGCCGACCACGATCATCGCGTCGACCTCGCCCGCCACCCGCTTCACCGCCTCCTGGCGGTTGGTCGTGGCGTAGCAGATGTCCTCCTTGTGCGGCCCGACGATCGCCGGGAAGCGCGCCCGGAGCGCGGCCACGATCTCCGCCGTGTCGTCGACCGAGAGCGTGGTCTGCGTGATGTAGGCAAGGTTCGCCAGGTCGCGCGGGGTGAACGAGGCGACATCGGCCAGCGTCTGGACGAGATGCACCGCGCCGACCGCGAGCTGCCCCATCGTGCCCTCGACCTCGGGGTGGCCCTCATGGCCGATCAGCACGATCTCGCGCCCGCGCCGGTGATGGATCTCCGCCTCGCGATGCACCTTGGTGACCAGCGGGCAGGTCGCGTCGAGCTGGAAGAGGTTCCGCGCCCGGGCGGCTTCCGGGACGGCCTTGGCCACGCCATGGGCCGAGAAGATCACCGGCTGCTGGGTCTCAGGGATCTCGTCGAGCTCGTCGACGAACACCGCGCCCTTGGCCCTGAGCCCCTCGACCACGTGCCGGTTGTGCACGATCTCATGCCGCACATAGACCGGCGCGCCGTATCGCTCGAGCGCCAGCTCGACGATCTGGATCGCCCGGTCGACGCCCGCGCAGAACCCGCGCGGCGAGCACAGCAGCACCTCGAGCGGCGGCTTGGCGGAGGGACGGGGAGCAGCGTTCACGGCCGGGACTTGGGGTTCTGACTGCGGCGCTGTCAAGGATTCCGCGCGGCCGACGGTCAAGCCGGCACGACCTCGCCGCCCTCGAAGAGGAGCCGCGTCGCCTCATTCGCGGGCATCGGCTTCCCGAAATAGAAGCCCTGCGCGTACTCGCAGCCATAGTCGGCGAGGTGCTCGACGTCGGCCTCGCTCTCCGCGCCCTCGGCCACCACCTCGAGGCCGAGATTGTGGGCGAGCGAGATGATCGACTTCAGGATCACGAGGCGCGCCGGCCCGCCGCCGCGCACGAAGCTCTTGTCGATCTTGAGCGTGTCGAAGGGGAAGCGCTGCAGGTAGGAGAGCGAGGAATAGCCGGTGCCGAAATCGTCGAGCGAGAGGCCGGCGCCGAGCTCGCGGATGCGGCTCAGCACCTGCGCGGCGAACTCGGGGTTCTCCATGATGAGGCTCTCGGTCAGCTCGAGCTTGAGCGAGCCGCGCGTCACCGGCGAGCGCACCAGCACCGACTTCACGTCGTTGATGAGGTCGTGGCGGAGGAGCTGGCGGGAGGAGACGTTCACGCTCATGAAGAGCGGGATGTTGCCGAGCTCGTGCTGCCAGTCGGCGAGCTGCACGGCCGCGGTGTCGAGGACGAAGAGCCCGAGCTGGGTGATGAGCCCCGTCCGCTCGGCGACCGGGATGAAATCGGCCGGCGGGAGGGGGCCGCTCTTGGGGTGGTCCCAGCGCGCCAGCGCCTCGAAGCCGGCCACCGTGCGGTCCTCGAGCCGGATGATCGGCTGGTAGAGGATCCTGATCTCCTCGCGGGCGAGCGCGCGGCGAAGGTCGTCCTCGATCGCGCCGAGCTCCTGGCCGTGCTTCTTGAGCGCGGGCCGGAACGCCTCGATGCGGTCCCCACCCTGCTTCTTGGCGTGATAGAGGCCGATCTCGGCGTCCTTGACCATCTCTTGCGGCTCGCTCGGCTGCTGCTTGTCGTCGAGCATGGCGATGCCGATCGAGGCGGTGAGCGTGATCTCGCGCTCGCCGAAGGTGACCGGCGCGCGCACCGAGCGGCGCACCGAGTCGGCGAAGGCGGCGATCGGCTCGGGCTGCGATTCGGAGGTCAGGAGGAAGGCGAACTGGTCCCCGCCGAAGCGCGCCAGCGTGTCCTGCGGCTTGACGAGGCGCGCGAGGCGCCGGGCGATGGCGAGGATCACCGAGTCGCCCACCGACATGCCGTAGCTGTCGTTGACGCGCCGGAACTTGTCGATGTCGAGGAGGAACACCGAGGGCTTGTTCGCCCCTTCGGTCTTGGCGCGGGTGAGGGCAGCGGAGAGCCGGTCGAGGAAGAGCTCGCGGTTGGGAAGGCCGGTGAGGTTGTCGTGCACCGCGTCGTGGAGGAGACGCTCCTCGGCGGTCCGCTCCTCGGTCACGTCGATCAGCGTGCCGACGAGCCGCACCACTTCGCCGTCGGGCGCCAGGACAGGCCGCGCTCTGAGGCGGAACCAGACATAGCGCCCGTCCTCGGCGCGGAAGCGGAAGTCCTGGTCGACCCGGCCGCGGCGCTGCGAGACCGCCGCCTCGAGCGTCGCCCGGAAGCGGTCGCGGTCGCCGGGATGGAGCACGTCGAGCCAGTCCTTAGCCGGCCCGTCGAGCGTGCCGGGGCGGAGCGCCAGCACCTCCTCGGCGCCCTTGCCGGCGAAGATGTGGTCGCGCTCCACGTCCCAGTCCCACACCACGTCGCCCGAGCCGGTGAGGGCGAGCGCGCTCCGCTCGGCGTCGGTGAAGACGGCCTGCGCGATATTGCCGGAGAAGGCGTGCTGCATGACCGTGAAGCTGATGAGGAGGACGATCATCACGAGGCCCGCGGCGAGCGCCGGCTGCATGAGGTCGCTGGTCAGGTTGCCGGTCACGGTGAGGGCCGCGGTGACCAGCCACACGGTGAGGAGGATCCAGCTCGGGATCAGCATGATCGCCCGGTCGAAGCGCCGGAGGGCGAGGAAGACGATCACCCCGAAGCCGAGCACCGTGGTCAGCCCGAAGGAGAGCCGCGCGATTCCCGCCGCCGCCGAAGGGTCGACGATGGCGAGGCCGAGCAGCAGCAGGAGCGCGGCGAGCCAGGCGATCGTGGCGTGGCTGTAGCGGACATGCCAGCGCCCGAGATGGAGATAGGTGTAGGCGAAGATGAGGAGCGTCGCCGCCAGCAGCACCTCGGCGGCCGCCCGCCAGGTCGGCGCCTCGGCGGCGGAGATGTTGGCGATCCGGTTCCAGAAGCCGAAATCGATGCAGAGATAGAGGAGCACCGACCAGGCGATTCCCGCGGTCGCCGGGAAGAGGGCGGTGCCGCGCACCACGAAGGCCATCGAGACGAAGAGCGCGAGGAGCCCGGAGATGCCGAGCACGATGCCGCGGAAGAGCGTGTAGCTGTTGACCGTGTCCTTGTAGGCGTCGGGGTCCCACAGATAGAGCTGCGGCAGGTCGGGGTTGGCGAGTTCGGCGACGAAGGTGACGATGTCGCCCGGGTCGAGGGTGATGAGGAAGGTGTCGGCCTCCTCGCTCAGCTGCCGTTCCGGCGGCAGGCCCTCGCTGGTGGTGATCATGGCGATGCGCGGCGAGCCGAGGTCGGGCCGCAGCAGCCCGGAATTCGCGAGCCGGAAATGCGGGGCGACGAGCAGCCGGTCGATCTGCTGGTCGCCGTTATTGGCGAGCGCGAAGGCCGCCCAGTTCGAGCCGACCAGGCTCTCCTGCGCGCGCACCTCGATGCGCCGCACGATGCCCTCGGTGTCGGGCGCGGTGGAGACCACCAGCCGGTCGTCGCTCTGGCGGAAGATGTCGACCGCGTCGGTGAGGTCGATGGTCTGCCCGTCGAGCGGCACGCTGATCGTCTCGAAGGCCAGCGCGGGCCGGCCCATGAGCGCCGCCACCGCGAGCGCCAGCAGGAACAGCACGAGGCGAGCGGGGCCGCTCTCGTTCCGGCGGCACTGAGGGCGGGACGCGTGCATCTTCCGTTCCTTCGCTACTGGCCCCTTTGAGGGACTCAGCGCGGGTCGTCCCGAAGGATGGCGTAGAGGAGGTGGTCCTGCCAGCGCCCATCGATGCAAAGATAGCGGCGGGCATAGCCCTCGCGCGTGAATCCGACCTTTTCCAAGAGACGCACCGACGCTCCGTTATGCGGCAGGCAAGCCGCTTCGACGCGGTGGAGGTGGATCATATCGAAGGCAAAATAAAGAACGCCGCGAACGGCGGCGGTCATGTAGCCCTGGCCGGCATAGGGCTCGCCCATCCAGTAGCCGAGCGAGGCGCATTGCGAGACCCCACGCTGCACCTGGCTGAGCGTCAGGCCGCCGAGGAGGGTCTCCCCGTCCGGCGTGAAGACGAAGAACGGGTAGCCGGCCCCGCTCCGGAAATCGCGCTGGTAGCGCCGGATGCGGCGGCGGAAGGCGAGGCGCGTCAGATCGTCGGCCGGCCAGATCGGCTCCCACGGGGCGAGGAAGTGGCGGCTGGCCTCGCGGAGGCTCGCCCATTGCTGGTAGTCGCCGAGCGCCGGCGCCCGCAGCAGCACCCGTCCCGCCCTGATCGAGGAGGGCGGGTTGGACGAGGGGACCGAGCGCAGGAAGGCCACCCCGCGACCTCTCACGCGAGGACCGGGGCGCCGAAGCGGGACGCCACGCGGTCGCTGTCGATGAGGCTCTTGACCGGCCCGATGCCGGCGAGCGTCGGCCGGCCTTCGCTGATAAGCTTGCCGGCGAGGCGGCGGACGCTCTCGGCGGTGACCGAGTCGACCTTCTCGACCAGCTCGTCGAAGCCGATCGGCCGGCCGAACAGCATGATCTGCCGCGCCAGCTGCCCGGCGCGGCCGGCCGGGCTTTCGAGCGTCATCAGAAGACCCGCCCGCATCTGCGCGCGCGAGCGGGCGATTTCGGCTTCGGTGATGTCGCTCGCCGCCCGCTCCAGCTCGCCGAGGATCACCGGCATCAGCTCGGCGATATCCTCCTCGCCGGTCGCCGCGTGCACGCCGAAGAGCCCGGTGTCCGAGAACGCCCAGTGGAAGGCGTAGATCGAGTAGCAGAGCCCGCGCTTCTCGCGCACTTCCTGGAAGAGCCGCGAGGACATGCCCCCGCCCAGCGTCGCCGCCAGCACCTGCGCGGTGTGGTAGTCGTCAGAATGGTACGAGCGGCCGGGGAAGCCGATCAGGATCTGCGCTTCCTGGAGCTCGCGGAGCTCGCGTCCCTCGCCGCCACGATAGCGCCCCGGCACGGGCGCCGGGCCCGAGCTCGTCGCGAGGCGCTCGAATTTCTCGCTCGCGAGCCGCACCAGCTCGTCGTGGTCGACCGCGCCGGCCGCCGAGATCACCATGCCCGGGCCGCGATAGTGCCGGTCGAGATAGCCCCTCAGCGAGTCCTTGCTGGCGCTCCGCACCGTCTCCTCGGTGCCGAGAATGGCGCGGCCGAGCGGCTGGTCGGGGAAGGCCTGCTCGATGAAGAGGTCGTAGACCCGGTCGTCCGGGGCGTCGTGGGCCGCGCCGATCTCCTGCGTGATGACGTGCTGCTCGCGCTCGAGCTCGGTCGCGTCGAACACCGAATTCTGCAGGATGTCGGCGAGGATATCGAGGCCGAGCGGCACGTCGTCCTTGAGGACGCGCGCGTAGTAGGAGGTGGTCTCCACGCTGGTCGCGGCGTTGACCTCCCCGCCCACCGCCTCGATCTCCTCGGCGATGGCGACGGCCGAGCGCGTGGTCGTGCCCTTGAAGGCCATGTGCTCGAGAAGATGCGCGAGGCCGTGCTCGTTGGGCAGCTCGGAGCGCGAGCCCGCGCCGACCCACACGCCCAGCGCGGCGCTTTCGAGATGCGGCATTTCGTGGGTCGCGACGGTCAACCCCGAAGGGAGCCTGTCGACCCGTACCGACATCTCACGCTGCCTGCCGGAGGGCGCGGCTGTGCGCGGCAATGTAACTTTCGACCGCCCCAATATCGTTTCCAAGCGTTGTGACCCTTTCGGTTCTTTCCATGAGCCCGGCGAGATGCGCGGGGAGAGTGGGGGTGATGCCCGTCGCCGCCTGCACGGCGTCGGGGAACTTTGCCGGATGCGCGGTCGAGAGCGTGACCATCGGCACGCCCGGCCGGGCGTGGATCTTGGCCGCCGCGAGCCCGACCGCCGTGTGCGGATCGGCGAGATAGCCGGCATCCTTGAAGGTGTCGCGCATCGTGGCGAGCGTCGCCGCCTCGTCGGTCCGTGCCGCGACGAACGCCGCCTGCACCGCCCGGAGCGTCGGCGCGTCGATCGTGAAGGAGCCGCTTTGCGCGAGCCCCGCCATCTGCCGCTTGACCGCCTCGCTGTCGCGGCCGCTGGCGTCGAAGAGGAGGCGCTCGAAATTCGACGAGACCTGGATGTCCATCGCCGGGGAGAGCGTCGGCACCACCGAGTGGACCTCGACCCGCCCGGTATTGATCGCCCGCGCCACCACGTCGTTCGAGTTGGTCGCCACCACGAGCTTGTCGATGGGGAGGCCCATGCGCATCGCCACGTAGCCGGCGAACACGTCGCCGAAATTCCCCGTCGGCACGGTGAAGGCGACCTTCCGGAGCGGCGCGCCGAGCGCGGAGGCGGCGGTGAAGTAATAGACGATCTGCGCGACGATCCGCGCCCAGTTGATCGAGTTGACCCCGGTCAGCGAGACCTGCTTCCGGAACTCGGAGCGGGCGAAGAGCGCCTTCACGATCCCCTGGCAGTCGTCGAACGAGCCCTTGACCGCCAGCGCGTGCACGTTGGGGTCGCCCGAGGTCGTCATCTGCCGCTGCTGGACCGGCGTCACGCGCCCTTCCGGGAAGAGGATGAAGACGTCGATGGTGCGGTGGCCGCGGAAGGCCTCGACCGCCGCGCCCCCGGTGTCGCCCGAGGTCGCGGCGACCACCGTCGCCCGCATCGCGCGCTGGCCGAGCACATGGTCCATCAGCCGGGCGAGGAGCTGCATCGCCACGTCCTTGAAGGCGAGCGTCGGCCCGTGGAAGAGCTCGAGCACGAACGCGCCGGGCCCGATCTGGACGAGCGGTGCAACCGCAGGATGCGTGAAGCTGCCATAGGCCTCGTCGCAGAAGCGGCGAAGGTCGGCGGGCGCGATGTCGTCCCCGACGAATCGGCCGACGATGGCGGCGGCAACCTCGGCATAGGGCCGGCCGGCGAAACCGGCGATCTCCTCCCGCGAAACGGTCGGCCAGGTTTCGGGCACGTAGAGTCCGCCGTCGCTCGCGAGGCCGGCGAGGAGAACGTCCGAAAACGTAAGCCGGGGGGCGGCTCCGCGCGTACTCACATAGTTCACGAAACTGACTCCTCGGGCCCCCGAAAGGCCGCACAAACTAGACCGGAGGCGTTACCCACGGCAAGCGCGCCGCGGCGCGTCGCCAACCCCGGAAGGCGCTGCTATAGAGGGCCTCTCATTGTCGCGCGAGAGGGTCTCATGGGGAAGGGCGGATTTGCAGGAAAAACGACGGCGCCACATCACTTTGCGCTGATTCTTGCAAGTTGCCTGGGATTGGCGGCATGCCTCGGCACCACCAAATACCCGCTCGACCAGATTCAAGCTTCAGCTGAGCCGGTGGAGGCCGATGAGGAAGACGCTCGCAGCCCCCGCGAGCGCGCGATCGCCAACCTCCAGGACTATTGCCCGCCGGTCGAGGTCAGGGTCGACGGCCCGGCCTATGTCGTCTACGAGCGCGGCGGGGAGGGCGAGCCCTCGCGCATCCGCTATCAGGCCACCCTCTCCCAGTTCCCGCGCGCCTGCACCGACAACGCCGGCATCCTGACCATCCGCCTCGGCATCGCCGGCTTCCTCCTATCGGGCCCGCGCGGCGGGCCGGGCAGCGTCACCGTCCCGCTGCATCTCCAGGTCATCCAGGACAACGACGTGGTCGTCCTAGACCGCCCGCTGCCGACTGCGATCACGATCGCCCCGGGCGCCATCCGCGGCGAGTTCAGCCGCGTCGAGGAGCTTGTCGTCCCGTCCCCGCCGCGCGAGAACATGCGCGTGGTCATCGGCTTCGATCAGCCGCGCTAGGCGGCATCAGGCATTCGGCATTCGGCATTCGGCATTCGGGCGCTTTTCCGACTGCCAACTGCCGATTGCCTACTGCCGCTGATTGACTCCGCCCGCGCGCGGCCCTAGCGCTGGAGCCGTCGGGGCTCAGTCGCGTCCCGGCCGGTGCGGCTTGCCGCGCCGCCACGACCGCCGGGAGAGACCGGGTCGGCCGAGAAGGCCGGTCCGGCGCCGAAGGAGCAACCGCCCCGGAAACTCTCAGGCTGAAGGACCGGCCGGTCGGCGACACTCTGGAAAGCAGCGAAGGCGATACGCCGACGCTCACCGAAGGAGTAGCCGCGGGCCCATAGGCTTGCGGGAAATCTCTCAGGTCCTTGGACAGAGGGGGCGCGGAAGGACCAAAGGGGTCCTCCCCGCGCGATTCCTCGTTTTCGGGACCCGGGCATGGCCGACGCTGCAACCACCGCCGAGACGCTGCTCGAGACCCCGCTCGCGGGCCTCCATAAGGAGCTCGGCGCGCGCATGGTCCCCTTCGCCGGCTACTCGATGCCGGTGCAATACCCCACCGGCATCCTCGCCGAGCACAAACAGACCCGCGAGGCGGCCGGCCTCTTCGACGTCTCCCACATGGGCCAGGCGATCCTCACCGGCCCCGACGACGAGATCGTTGCGCGTGCCGTCGAGGCGCTCACGCCTGGGGACATCATCGGCCTGAAGCCCGGCTCGATCCGCTACACGCTCCTGATGACCGAGGAGGGCGGCATCGTCGACGACCTCATGGTCACCCG
>JADYYB010000112.1 GCA_020853895.1 Bauldia sp. | reverse complement strand
CTCATCAAGGAGATCGTGCCCGACGCCGACACGATCGGCGTCCTCTACAATCCGGGCGAGGTGAACTCGGTCTCGCTCGTCGCCCGCCTCAAGGAGCTGGCCGCCGAGGCCGGCGTCACCGTCGTCGAGGCGACCGCCAACAGCTCCTCGGCGGTGCAGGCCGCGGCGCGCTCGCTGGTCGGCAATGTCGACGTCTTCTACGTGCCCACCGACAGCACGGTTGTTAGCGCGCTCGAGGCGGTCATCGCGGTCGCGGAGGAGAGCGACATCCCGCTCTTCTCGGGCGACACCGACAGCGTCAACCGCGGCACGCTCGCCTCGATCGGCTTCGACTACTACGATGTCGGCCTGCAGACCGGCGCGGTGGTTGCCCGCGTCCTTGGCGGCGAGGCGCCGGGCACGATCCCGGTGACCTTCGCGACCGGCTCGGACCTCTTCGTCAATACCGGCGCGGCCGAGCGGATGGGCATCACCATCCCGCCCGCCGTGCTCGAGCGCGCGGACACGATCGTCCAGTAGCCGACCCGCATTGGGATTCCTGAAGGGCGGGCCTCGGCGCGAGGTCCGCCCTTCGCATTTCCGGCTCAGTCGAGGATGAACGCGATCCAGCGCCCGGCGAAGATCGCCGAGACCCAGCACAGCATCGACAGGAGCGCGTGGGTGAAGGCGCGGCCGGAGACGACGCCCTGCTCGACCACGCCGCGCCAGGCCGTGCCGACGCGGAGGATGGCGACGTTGAGCACGCCCACAGCGAGCGCGGCGAGCTTGATCAGGAACGGCGTGCTGCGGGCGTATTCTTCGGGCTTGACCGAGAACAGGAAGAAGCCGGTCACGATCGCGATGGCGAGGCCGACGCCCGACGCCGCCGACAGGTAGCGGGCGATCGGCTGCAGGGGCACGCGCCTGAACAGCCCGACCATGCGCAGGTCGAGCGGAACGATCGACCCGACCAGGAGGCCGAGCCCGAGAATGTGCAGCGCGCTCACCGCCGGGTAGGCGAAGTACGACTGCCTGAAGGCGACCGCGACCGGCCAGTCGTGAAGCGCGCCGAGGAGCTGCTCCAAGGGGCGCCCGCTAGAGCGCGGGAACCGGCGCCGTCAGCGGTAGCAGGTCCTCCCGCACGCGGTCGGGATAGACATCGTAGAACTGGCCGTTGTGCTCGACGCGGATGCCCTTGAGGTGACGCTCGGCGGGGTCGAGCGCGCGGTGGCCCCAGATCGTGACCTGGTCGCCGGCCCTGACCACCCCATCGACGAAGCCCGCCGCCATCGTGCCCGCGGGCGGCGCGAGCTCGACGAACCACACCCCGCTCTCGGCGCGCACGTTCATGGTCGCGTGCGGGTTGCCGACATAGACCTCCCCCTCGACCGTGCCGGAGAGCGTGGAGACCGCTTCCTCGGCCCAGGCCCAGCCGTGGTGGGCGTAGGCGGCCGAGGCGGCGAGGGCCGTTGCGGCGAGTGCGACTGAAAGAGACCGTCCAAACATCGCTTCCCTCCTTGTCAGCCCCCGAATCAATTCGCACAAGGCGGGGTTGTTGCACCAGTCATGGTCCTCTCGCACCGGCGGGGAAGTCGGCTAAGGTGATTCCGGGCTGAGGAACGGGGCGGAGAGGGCATGTCCGCATTTGCCTTTTGGGGCGCAGTGGAAATCGGGCTCGTCTATGCCTTTGTCGGGCTGGGCGTCTACTTCTCGTTCCGCGTCCTCGACTTCCCCGATCTGACCGTCGACGGCAGCTTCCCGCTCGGCGCCGCGGTCGCCGCCATGATGATCATCGCCGGGATCAATCCGTGGCTGGCGACGCTGGCCGGCATGATCGCCGCGGGCGCGGCCGGGGTGGTCACCGCGGTCCTCAATGTCCGCTTCAAGATCCTCAATCTCCTCGCCTCGATCCTGACGATGATCGCGCTCTTCTCGGTCGTCATCAGGGTGATGCACGGGCCGAACGTCTCGCTCCTCAGACGGCCGACGATGCTCAGTCCGTTCTATGGGCACGGCGTCCCCGACTACCTCGTCCGGCCGGCCTTCCTGCTGGTCCTCGTCGTGATCGCGGTCATCCTCCTCGCCCGGCTGCTCGCCAGCGATTTCGGCCTCGCGATGCGCGCGACCGGGGCGAACGTGCGGATGGCGCG
The DNA here is from genome assembly GCA_020853895.1 of Bauldia sp. GTDB lineage: Bacteria > Pseudomonadota > Alphaproteobacteria > Rhizobiales > Kaistiaceae > JADYYB01. The sequence goes on along the minus strand of JADYYB010000112.1, from coordinate 10,219 downwards.
GGCGCAGGGCATCCGCACCGACTGGCAGGTCTATGCGGGGATGGCGCTCTCCAACGCGCTGGTCGGGCTCGCCGGCGCGCTCTTCGCGCAGACCAACGGCTTCGCCGACGTCACCACCGGCACCGGCACGATCGTGATCGGGCTCGCCGCGGTGATCGTCGGGGAGACTCTGATCCGCCTCCGCGGCGTGGTCTTCGCGCTGATCGCCTGCGTGGTCGGGTCGGTGCTCTACCACATCGCGATCCAGGTCGCGCTCGAGGCCGACGTGCTTGGCCTGCAGGCCTCCGACCTCAAGCTCGTCACCGCCGTGCTGGTGACCCTCGCGCTGATCCTGCCGCGGCTCCGGCGCGGAGCCCGCGCATGATCAAGGTCAGCAACCTCTCGGTGGTGTTCGGGGCGGGCACCCCGCTCGAGAAGCGCGCGCTCAACGGCGTCGACCTCACGCTCGAGGCGGGCGAGTTCGTTTCCGTCATCGGCTCGAACGGGGCCGGCAAGTCGACGCTTCTCGGCGCGATCGCCGGCGATGTCCTCGCCACCGAGGGGCGGATCGAGATCGACGGGCGCGACGTCACGCGCCAGCCGACCGCGCGGCGGGCGGCGCTGGTGGCGCGTGTCTTCCAGGACCCGCTCGCCGGCAGCTGCGGCCAGCTGACGATCGAGGAGAACCTCGCCATCGCCGCCGCCCGCGGCACGCGGCGCGGCCTCGGCCTCGCCATCGGCAAGCGGCGGACGATGCTGCACGAACGCGTGGAGGCGCTCGGCCTCGGGCTCGAGAGCCGGCTCACCGACAAGATGGCGCTCCTCTCCGGCGGCCAGCGGCAGGCGCTCGCGCTGGTCATGGCGACGCTCGCCAAGTCGAGCGTCCTTCTCCTCGACGAGCACACCGCGGCGCTCGATCCCGGCATGGCCGAGTTCGTCATCCACCTCACCGACCGGTTCGTGCGCGACTTCAGGCTGACCACGCTGATGGTCACCCACTCGATGCGCCAGGCGCTCGACACCGGCACGCGCACGGTGATGCTGCACGAGGGCAGGATCGTGCTCGACGTGAGCGGGGCGACGCGGAGTGGGATGGGGGTCGAGGACCTCGTCACGATGTTCCGGCGGAAGCGCGGCAAGGCGATCGACGACGACGAGCTGCTGACCAGCTGAGGCGTCAGCCCGGCGGCTGCCAGCGATAGATCCAGTCGTAGCGGTGGAGGAGGAGCGGGCCGGCGATGGTCAGCGCGAGGTTGCGCGTCCAGCTCGTGGCACGGCCCATGTGGTAGATGCGGCCGGCTTGGGTCGCGGCCGCCGAAAGGCGGCGGGTCCGGTGGAACCGCGCCGTGCGGTAGTCCTCTAGCGCGGCCGACAGATCGTCGGGACGGCGGGCGAGCGAGGTCGCGAGCGTCACGGCGTCCTCCATCGCGAAGGCGGCGCCCTGCGCGAGGTAGGGCGGGACGGTGTGCGCGGCGTCGCCGAGAAGGGCGACAGGGCCGCCGGTCCAGGCGCCGTTGGGGTCGAGCGTCATGATCGGCGACCGGGTCCACGCGGAGGGGGGGGCGAGGATCGCCTTCGCCGAGGGCGACCAGGACGAGAAGTGCGAGAGGAAGTTCGTCGCATCGGCGGGCCGGGCTTCGGGCGGCTCCCTTACGATCGCGACGATGTTGAGCTCACGTCCGCCGCGGACCGGGTAGTGCACGATGTGCCCCGATCCGCCGAGCCAGATGCCGATCGAGTCGGACGGGGCGGGCGCGGCGGCGATCGGCACCACCGCCCGCCACGCCACGCGGCCGGTGAAGACGGCGTCCCTGGCACCGGGAATGGCTTGCCGCGCTGTGGAGCGGACGCCGTCGGCGGCGACCAGGATGTCGGTTCTGATCTCGCGGGGGCGGCCGCCGCTCACGGTGGCGAGGGAAGCGCCGTCGGCTTCCCGCTGGACTGCCGCCAACTCGGTGCCGAGGCGGAGGTCGATGTCGGGGATGCGCCGCACCGCGGCGAGCAGGAGCTGCTGGAGATCGGCGCGGTGCAGCGTGCGGTAGGGTGCGCCGAACCGCTCCGCAGCGCTCGCGCCTAGCAGCATCGTCGCAAGACGCCGGCCGCTCCGGTCGGAGCGGATGTCGAGCCGTTCGGGATGCACCGAGACCGCGTCGACCGCCGCGGCGGAGATGCCGAGCCAGGCGAGTGCCTTGCCGGCGTTGGGGGTGAGCTGGATGCCGGCGCCGGCCTCGGCCGGCTCGGCACGCCGCTCCAGCACGATGCTGCGGAGGCCGACGCGCGCCAGCGCCAGCGCCGCCGACAGCCCACCGATCCCGCCGCCGGCGATGACGATGGGACGCCTCACGGTCAGACGGCCGGGGCCGTCTCGATATAGAGCTGGCCGGGCGGCACGGTCTCGTCGGGGTGGAGGTCGGGGCGGTAGCGGTAGAGGGTCGCGCAATAGCCGCACACGCCCTCGTTCTCCTCGCCCATGTCGATGAAGATGTGCGGGTGGTCGTTGGGGGGCCGCGCGCCCATGCACATGAACTCGCGGACGCCGATCTCGATCACGTGCACGCCCGCCTCGTTGAGGAAATGCGGGACAATCTTGTCGGCCATGGGCTCCTTCCGGGTTGCCGGCGCGACCATACCGGGGCACACGGTGCTTGGGTAGGCGGGCGTTCCGACGCGGGGCGGGCAACACTGTGCAGGTGCAGCATTTTTCCTCGGCGGGGGTCGACATCGCGTTCCGGGACGAGGGGGAGGGGCCGCCGGTCCTCCTCGTCCACGGCTTCGCGTCGAGCGCGCGCATCAACTGGGTGAACCCCGGCTGGTTCGTCGCGCTGAACGATGCCGGGCTCCGCGCGGTCGCGCTCGACAATCGCGGGCACGGGGAGAGCGAGAAGCTCTTCGACACGGCCGACTACGCGCTCCCCCGGATGGCCGAGGACGCGGTGCGGCTCCTCGACCATCTCGGCATCGAGACGGCGGACATCATCGGCTACTCGATGGGCGGGCGGATCGCGGTGACCCTGGCCGTCGAGTATCCCGCCCGGGTGCGGAGGATCGTCCTCGGCGGCGTGGGGGAGAGCCTCGTCGCGGGGATGCGCAACGGGGAGGCGATCGCTCGGGCGATGGAGGCGGCCGACCCGGCCGACATCGAGGACGAGGCCGCGCTCGGCTTCCGCCGCTTCGCCGACCGCAACGGAAGCGACCGGCGGGCGTTGGCCGCCTGTGCGCGGGCGCTCGTGACGCCGGTCGCGCCGGAGCGGATCGCCGGCATCGGGCAGGAGGTGCTGGTCGTGAACGGGTCGGAGGACCGGATCGCCGGCTCGGCAGCGATGCTGACCGCGCTGCTCCGCCGCAGTAAGCTTCTGGAAATCCCGCGGCGCGACCATATGACGACGGTGGGCGACAAAGCCTTCAAGGCCGCGGCATTGGAGTTTCTCGCCGGTCCCGTATGAGGACGGTCACGGCTCCTCGCGCGCCTTTGTTGCTTAGCTGCGCGCCGGAGACTACGGTCCCGGCCCGTTTCGAGAGGTTATGGAAATGCCTGCCAAGGTTTCCCCGCACGCGGAGGAAGGGAGGGCGACGCTCGACCCGATCTGGGACGCCGTGCGCCGCGAGGGCGAGGCGATCGTCCGCCGTGAGCCGGAGATCGCCGCCCTCATCTACGTCAACGTCCTCAATCATGGCCGGCTCGAGGACGCGGTCAGCCATCGCATCGCCGAGCGGCTCGACCATCCGGACATGAAGGGCGACCTCATCCGCCAGACCTATGCCGAGGCGCTCGCCGACGAGCCCGCCCTCGGAGAGGCGATGCGCGCCGACATCTCGGCCGTGTATGATCGTGACCCCGCCTGCAACCGGTTCATCGAGCCGGTGCTCTACTTCAAGGGCTTCCACGCGCTCGAAGTGCATCGCCTTGCCAACTGGCTGTGGCGGCACGGGCGCCAGGACTTCGCCTACTACCTGCAGAGCCGCGCCTCGGGCGTCTTCCAGGTCGACATCCATCCGGCCGTGCCGATCGGGCGCGGGGTGTTCATCGACCACGGCACCGGGCTCGTGGTCGGCGGCACGGCGGTGATCGAGGACGACGTCTCGATCCTCCAGGACGTGACGCTGGGCGGCACGGGCAAGGAGAAGGGCGACCGCCACCCGAAGGTGCGCCGCGGGGTGCTGATCGGCGCCGGGGCGAAGATCCTCGGTAATCTCGAGATCGGGCAGGGCTCGCGCGTGGCGGCCGGGTCGGTGGTGCTCCATCCGGTGCCGCCGCACACCACGGTCGCCGGCGTGCCGGCCAAGATCGTCGGCCAGGTCGGGGCGACCGATCCGTCGCGCTCGATGGATCAGATGCTGAAGACGGACGAAGAGGCTGAAGCCGACTAGCCGCCGGCGGCGGGCGCGGCATTCGAAGGGGACAGGCGTGGACGTTCAGGAAATCCGCAAGGTCGAGAGCTTCCTCAAGCGGCGCTTCCAGCTGCCGGCGATCAAGGTGCGCGCCCGGCCGCAGAAGAAGGACTCGGCCGAGGTGTTCATCGGCGACGAGTTCATCGGCGTCCTCTTCCGCGACGACGAGGACGGCGAGCTGTCCTACAATTTTACCATGGCCATCCTCGACATCGACCTCGAAGAGGGCGCGTAGGAATCGGCCATGCCGCATCCCCTTAACCTCGCCCTTGCGGGGAGGTCGAAATCGCGCAGCGATTTCGGGAGGGGGTAGGGGGCGGATGCAGACAGTCGGTGACGGATGCCACGCGGGCTTCGCCCGCTACCCCCTCCCGAAGATGCTCCGCAAAGCTCCGCATCTTCGACCTCCCCGCAAGGGAGAGGTTGGCAATCGGGAGTCGGGCCGCTACGGTGCCGCGACCAGGCTCTCGATGCGGGCGCGGATGGCGGCTTCGAGCGCGCGCCATTCCGGCAGGAGCGACTTGTCGAACCGGTAGAGGACGAGAAGGCCGCTGCCGGCATTGACCTCGCGCATGCAGGTCTCGGCGATCGCCGCGTCGTTCGAGGCGAGGCACCGGACGACGAACGGGCTCTCGCCCTCGGGCTCGAAGAAGAGCTCCTCGCCCGCGTAGCCGGCCTCGGCCGAAAGCGCGACCCCGACGAGGCCTGCAGGCCCGGCCCAGGCGTTGTCGGAGAAGACGCGGCTATAGACCATGTCGAGCCGCTCGGTCGAATCGAGCCCGCCGGTCTGCGCGGAGACCGTCACGAAGATTAGCGGATCGATCTCGCCGGCCGCGCGGAGCGTGGCGGCCGCCATCTCGTCGGCGGCCGAGAGCTCCGGCCAGGCGAAGAGAAGGTCGAGCCGGTCGATCGGGCCGTCCTGACGGGCGGCGGGAAAGCGGATGAGGTCGGATGAGACGGCGAGCCGCGTGTCCCCGATCACCGGATGGACCTCGACGGCCTCGACCGCCGGCGCGGGGCGCGAGCGGGTCATCCAGAAGATCGCGGCCGCGCCGAGCGCGAGGCCGAGAGCGATCGACCAGATCAGCGCGCGCAGCACGGTCCCCGACCGGCGGCCTGTCCCATAAGAGGACGGGTCAGGGTTATTGCGATCCCTTAACGAAACGTTCACCATTGCTCGGACCCGCGCTCGCAGCGGGAAGGCACCGAATCGGTGCGGGAATCAGGGCTTCCGGGACGGTACGGGCATTGCAGCCCGCTCTCAACCGGCTGGGAAACGGGGAATTCGGCGTGCTCGAGATGATGCTCCTCCTCTACGCGACGGCGGTGGGCTTCGTGGCCGCGGGGGTCGTCTCGAGCGGCTACCAGCTGGTGACCGCGCAGCCGCTCAAGCTCGTCATCGGCGGCACGACCGGCAGCATCGCCCGGGCGACGCTGCTCTGCGCGGTGGCGGGGCCTCTCCTCATCGCGCGGGCGCTCGCCGCCGAGTTCGCGGCCCGGAACCGGACGCCGACCATCCTCGCCGCCGGCACGTTCGCCGCGATGGTGTGGAGCTGCTGCCTCGGCATCCTCATCCTCGGCCTCTCCCTTTCGATCATCTACTGAGCCTGATCTAATCCGGCTTCGTTCGTCGTCAGCCGGAGCGGCCCGCCCATGCCCGTCTATGCGCTCGATGGCGTCGCTCCGACGCTGCCGGCCGAAGGCCGTTACTGGATCGCGCCCGACGCCAGCCTGATCGGCAAGGTGATCCTCGGCGAGGATGTCGGGATCTGGTTCGGCTCGGTGCTGCGCGGCGACAACGAGCCGATCACCATCGGCGCGCGCACCAACATCCAGGAGCTCTCCGTCCTTCATACCGACATGGGCTTCCCGCTCACCGTCGCCGAGGGCTGCACGATCGGCCACCGGGCGATCCTGCACAGCTGCACGGTCGGGGAGAACAGCCTCGTCGGCATGGGCGCGGTGGTGCTGAACGGCGCCCGGATCGGGCGCGACTGCCTGATCGGCGCCCACGCGCTGGTGCCGGAGGGGAAGGAGATCCCCGACGGCGCTCTCGCGCTCGGGATGCCGGCCAAGGTGGTGCGGATGCTCACGCCCGAGGAAATCGCCCGCAACCGCCGCTCGGCCGAGGGCTATGTGCGGAACTGGCGGCGGTTCGTCAAAGGCCTCTCCTCCCCCTGAAAGGGGGAGGTCGACGGCGAAGCCGTCGGGTGGGGGTAAGTCATTTCCACACGCCGCGTCTTGGGGGCACTGACCCCCACCGGCGCTTTCGCGCCACCTCCCCCTTTCAGGGGGAGGAAGGAAAAGGTGAGCCGGCCCCCAAGGGGGAAAGGGGCCGGCTCGCTGGAACCTGATCTCGCTTGGGATTGGGACCGGGATCAGGCCCACTTCTCGCTGGACGAGAAGCTCAGTTGTTGACCGCGCCGACGAGGATCGAGCGATCGTCGCCGACGGAAATCCAGGCGCCGGTGTCGCGTTCGGACTGGCGCTTGACGAAGAGGTAGGGCGTCTCGCTCCACAGCCGGACCCGGCCGTCGAGATTGTCGAGGACGTAGTCGCCGCGGTCGGTGACCACCGTCAGCACCGCGTGGCCGTCGCCGTTTTCCTGGCGCACGACCGTGACGAGGAGGGCGCTCAGCGGCCAGCCGCGCGCGGCGAGCTCGCGGCGCTTGACCAGCACGTAGTCCTCGCAGTCGCCGAGATCGGTGGCGAAGGACCAGACTTCCGGCTGGCCGAAGACGTCGAGGTCCGACATCGGGTGGATGCGGGCGTTGACGAGGTCATTGATGGCGGTGAGCTCGGTCCAGAGACCGGTGCTGAGCTCGACCATCTGCGGCCGCGGCGTGCGCGTCGAGCACTCGCTCGGCATGCGCTGGCAGAATTCGTAGTGCCCGATCGGCTGCGAAGTAGTCGTGCCGGTCGGCATGAAGATCGCCGCGCCGTTGTTGTTGAAGGCTTCGGCGCTACTCAGTCCAAGGACGGTGAAGACCGCCGCGAATGCCCAAGTCATCGTTCTCTTCATAACAGCCCCCTGTTGAGAGGGGACTATGACAGAGAGGACTTCAGGCCGATCTAATCAGGGCATTCGAATACAAGTTGATTGATTAAGACTTGATACACTTGTTCGGAAGATTTTGTTAACTGGCCGGGGAGCGTGCCAAGGCGGCCCACCAACTATTGTGTCATCCCCCGACTTGATCGGGGGACCGGGTTCCGTTCGCGGAGGTCGTGCGAGTTGGGCGCGGTCCTCCGGTCAAGCCGGAGGATGACAAGCGGTTGGGGTGTGTCGTCGGTGTAGGAGCCGCGGCCGATCAGGCCAGCGCGCCGACCAGAGCCGTTAGTGCGAACCGCTAGTGCAGGTTCTCTTCGATCGAGGCGGCGGTCTGCGGGACCAGGAACTCGACCGCGATGCCTTCCTCGAAATGGCGCACCACGTTGGCCCTGATCGAGCCGAGCAGGATGCGCGCGCCGAGCGGGGGCTTCACCTCGGTGGCGACGGCGGCGCCCGACTGCGAGAGGTCGATGATCCGGCACGGGCTCTTGCGGCTGTCCGGCATGGTGATCCAGGCCGAGGCGACCTTCGGCACGATGCGCTCGTGGCGTCGGTCCTCGGGCAGGTTGAGGGTGTGGCGGTTGGCCAGCCAGGTGAGCGTGGAGGCCAGCTTGTCCTTCTTGTGCCAGGTGTGGGTGAGGGTGATCGCGAAGCCGCCGTCGAAGAGGCGGGCGATCTCGCCCTCGAGCCGGCCGAGATGGTCGATATAGGCGACCACGCGCTCGCCGAGCTTGCCGGTGATGGGCGTGACGAGCGCCGCGCTGCCGGGCGACATGTCGATGGTCTGGCACGGGTATTCGCGCCGGTCCTCGAGCATGAAACGGCCAAGCAGGTTCACGCGCACGCGCTGATGGCGGCGGCGGTCGGGACGGGTGCTGAGGCGACGCGGCTTGGCCGCGGCTTGGAGGGTCATCACACCCAATTCTCTGGAAGGCTCGCGCCTTAAGCCAATGACGGTCCGTTCATAGCCCGAACAGGGTTAACGAGCCGTAAGGGTGTGGTCCGGAATCGTTAGCGGCCAGGTTGTGGCGTGCCTTCGCCGTGCTTGCCGCCCTTGACCACCACGAAGGGGCGTCGGCGCGGTCCGGCGATCGCCGAGGCAGGATCGAACGGAACCGGCGCGGCGGGGCGGAGGGGCCGCTGCTCGAACGGGATCTCGAGGCGGCGCTCGTCGTAGTTGATAAGGCGGAGGCCGGAAACCTCCTGCCGGAGGATGGGCTGCACGCCGAGCCAGTAGGGCGGGTCGACCGGGGCGAGGACGCCGATCATGCGGTCGGGGCGCGGGCGCTGGCTGCGAAGGGGCAGGAGAAGCGACTCGAAGGAGAGGCCCTGGCCGCGGTCATTGATGCCGTGGACGCCGAGAACGGCGACCGCCGACTCGCCGGTCACGGCGGTAAGGAGGCGCTTCATCACGGAGCGATCACGGGCGCTCCAGACGTCGAGATAGTTCGAGCCCTTCATCTCACGGCAATAGGCGCCGCAGACCCGCGTGCCGGCGAGGCGGAAGAGGTAGGTCTCCGCGTCGACCGCCTCGAGGATGAAGATGTCGCCGAGGATGCGGCGGAGATCGGCGGGGTCGATGTCGCCGCGCTGCGGGGCGGGCTGGTCGCCCCGGATCCGGTTCCAGTACGCGTAGAGCTCGCGGCAGCTTTCCTGTTTCATCGGCACGCCCGTTCCGTCTTGAGACGCCCCGGCGTCCGAGCGACGGCCCATTCGGGACGGTTCGTTCGGCTGCGGGACAGAGCGGGCTTGTTTCCACCCGTTCGTCCCCTGAACTGCAGTCGACATGCCATGGAGTCACTGGGTTTTTGGTACAGGGAGGCGAGGAGATGCGGCCGGCGCGGCAGGCTTGCCAGAGTCCTGCGGGAAACCGCCAATCCTCGGCGACGGTAAGGTTAATCAGGGACTTGGATTGCCTTCCGGAGGCGGGAATGCCATCGTCCGCCCACGCTTTCTACGGAACGAACAGCTTAACGACCTAGCCCGGCCCTTCGGGGTCAAGATCAGAGTCTCTTCAGGGCAAACCCGCCTGTTGGCAGTGCCGATGCACGCCCGGGCGGGTTTCTTTTTGCCCGATACGCTTGTCCGGCGCGGAGGCGCGGCCTATCCCGGCAGGATGAGCGAGACCTTCCAGCCGCTGCCCGAGCCGCCCGCGCGCCAGAGCGCGGTCAACCTGCCGCCGGTGATCGTCGTCAGCCTCATCCTGCTGGGCGGGATCCATCTCGTCCGCCTCCTCATCGGCGCGGCGCGCGACCAGTGGGCGATCCTCCTCTTCGCCTTCATCCCGGCGCGCATCACCGGTGAGGACCAGGGCTTCCTGCCGGGCGGGGTCGGGGCCGATCTCTGGACCTTCGTCACCTACGCGTTCCTGCATGGCGACGCGATCCATCTCCTCATCAACGCCTTCTTCCTCGCCGCTTTCGGCTCGGTCGTGGCGCGGCGCTTCGGGACTTTGCGCTTCGTCGCCTTCTCGCTGCTCGCCGCGGTGGCCGGGGCGCTCCTCCATTTCCTCACCCATCTCGGGGACACTACGGCGATGATCGGGGCGTCGGCCGCCGTCTCGGCCCACATGGCGGCGGCGTGCCGCTTCATCTTCATCCAGCCGCGCCTCGGCGAGCCGACCTTCATCGAGCTCGACCCGGTGCGGCGGCCGGCCGCTTCGCTCGCCACCACGCTCGGCAACCCTCGCGTGATGACGTTCCTCGCGGTGTGGTTCGGCGCCAACATCGTCTTCGGCCTCCTCAGCGGCGGGGAGGGTCCGATGTCGAGCGCCATCGCCTGGCAGGCGCATATCGGCGG
>JADYYB010000111.1 GCA_020853895.1 Bauldia sp. | reverse complement strand
GCGGGGAGGCGGACGACGAAGCGGGCGCCGCACACCTCGGGCGGGGAGCCGGGCGGGGCGCCGACCTTCGGGCGGACGCGGTTCTCGGCGAAGATCTCGCCGCGATGGGCCTCCACGATCTGCTTGGAGATCGAGAGGCCGAGGCCGGAATTCTGGCCGAAGGACTCCCCGTCCGGGCGGTCGGTGTAGAAGCGCTCGAAGATGCGCTCCATCTGGTCGGGGCGAATGCCAGGGCCGTCGTCCTCGACGCCGAGCTCGACCCTCTCGCCGAGGCGGCGGAGGATCACCCGCACCGTGCCGTCGCTGCGGCAGAAGGAGCGGGCGTTGTCGAGGAGGTTGCCGAGCACCTGGCCGAGGCGGCTGTCGTGGCCGACCACCATGTAGGCGGCCTTGTCGGCGGGCGCGACCACCAGCTCGATCTTCGGCTCGTCGGGCTTCCGCGTCTCGCGGGCGATGTTGACCACGGTGCGCGCGAGCTGCGCGAGGTCCATCGTGATCTCTTCCTGCCGCGCCAGCTCGGCGTCGAGGCGGGAAGCGTCGGAGATGTCGGTGATGAGGCGGTTCAGCCGCCGCACGTCGTGCTGGATGATGGCGGTGAGGCGGGCCTTCGACTCCTCGCTCTTGGCGAGCGGCAGGGTCTCGACCGCGCTCCGGAGCGAGGTCAGCGGATTCTTGAGCTCGTGGGAGACGTCGGCGGCGAAGCTCTCGATCGCCTCGATGCGGTTGTAGAGCGCGGCCGTCATGTCGCGGAAGGCCTGGCCGAGATGGCCGATCTCGTCGCGCCGGCCGGAGAAATCGGGGACCTGCTGGCGCGAGCGGACGCCCTTCCGGACATTGTCGGCGGCGTCGGCGAGGCGGCGGAGCGGCACGGCGATGGTGCCGGCGAGGAGGATCGAGAGGAGGACGGTGACGCCGGCGGCGACCAGCGCGACGCGGAAGATGTTGAGCCGCTCGCCCTGGACGATGGCGTCGATGTCGCCGCCCTCGGTCGAGAGGAGAAGGACGCCCAGCACGCGGCGGGTGCGCTGCACCGGCACGGCCACCGACACCATCAGCTGGCCGGCCTCGGTGGCGCGGACGATGCTCTGCGGGCCTGAGCCCATCGCCGCGGCGACCTCGGGGTACTGGCGGCCGTCGGCGTCGCGGCCGAGCTCCTCGTAGAGCGGGCGATCGCCGCGGAAGAGGAGGCTGATCCACTGGGTGAAGCGGTCGAGGGCCGAGGGGTCGCCGATCGGGGGCAAGTCGCGGACATAGATGCGGCCGCCGAGGCTGAGCTCGCGCGAGTCGACCAGCAGCACGCCGTCGGTGTCGTAGATCCGCGCGCGGGTGCCGGTCGGCGAGACGAGGCGGCGGAGGAGAGGGGCGACGCGGGTCGGGTTGATCGGGAAATCGATGCCCTCGACGGCCTGGCCGAAGGGCCAGGCGAACTCCCCGCCATACTGCTCGAGCAGCTCCTCGGGATCGATGGTGATGATGTTGGTCTCGACCGTGGCCGAGCCGGCGATCGCCGCGGCGATGATCTCGCCCTGGGTGGTGAGGCTCTGCACCTTGGCGTCGATGAGGCCCTGCTGGAACTGGCGGACGCCGAGGATGCCCACCACGAGCACGATCAGCCCGGCGAGGTTGAGGATGACGATGCGCCGCGTGATGCTCGAGAAGGCATGCGCGGGCACGAGGCCGAGCATACCCGCCAGCGCGCGCCGGATCGCGCCGCGCCGTCCGGTCCCGTTCTCCTCAGCCGTCTTCTCGGACGGCTGGGTGTCGATGCGGATCGCCATTCTGGCCCGGGTTTAAGCTTCCTTGAAGCGGTAGCCCACTCCGTACAGCGTCTCGATCATATCGAATTCGCCGTCGACCGCCTTGAACTTTTTGCGCAAGCGCTTGATGTGGCTGTCGATCGTGCGGTCGTCGACATAGACCTGATCGTCGTAGGCGGCGTCCATGAGGGCGTTGCGGCTCTTGACCACGCCGGGGCGCTGGGCCAGCGCGTAGAGGATCAGGAACTCGGTGACCGTGAGCGTGACGGGCTTGGCGTTCCAGTTGCAGGTGTGGCGCTCCGGATCCATCGAAAGCGCGCCGCGGTCCAGCACGCGGGTGGTCTCGCTGGGCTTGGCGGCGGTTTCGACGCGCGGCGCGGAGCGGCGGAGGACGGCTCTGACGCGCTCGACCAGGAGGCGCTGCGAGAAGGGCTTCTTGATGAAATCGTCGGCCCCCATCTTGAGACCGAAGAGCTCATCGATCTCGTCGTCCTTGGAGGTGAGGAAGATCACCGGCAGATCGGTCTTCTGACGAAGATGGCGGAGGAGTTCCATGCCGTCCATGCGCGGCATCTTGATATCGAGGATGGCGAGGTCGGGAACACTGCCCTGAATACCATCGAGAGCCGAGGCGCCGTCAGTATAGGTTTGCACTCGATAGCCTTCGCTCTCCAGAGCGATCGAAACGGAGGCAAGAATATTGCGATCGTCGTCGACAAGCGCGATCGTCGGCATAGAGGGAACCTCCCCAAAACTTGACCGGTAATCTCGATTCTTCTTGGCAGTATCAATGCGCGCAAATTGTGGCAGGTAGTTCCGTAACGCGTTTTTCGAGGAGGCGCCAATGAACATTTCCGATCAGGCGCGGGGGCCGGAACCGCGGAAGCCGGCGGGTGAAGCGCCTTTCGACCCGGTGCGGACCGCGCGCGAGCTGATGCGCGTCTCCGGCGAGGCGGCGCTCGCGACGCTGACCGAGAACGGGTTCCCGTTCGCTTCTCTTGTCGCGGTGGCGAGCACCCCCGCCGGCGAGCCGATCCTCCTCATCTCGCGCCTCGCCCAGCACAGCCGGAACCTTGCCCGCGAAGCGAAGGCCTCGCTCCTTTTCAGCGCGCCGCCGCAGACCGTCGATCCGCTGACCGCGCCGCGGGTGACGGTGACCGGCTTCGTCACCGCGAAGGAGGACAACCCGGACCTCCGCCGCCGCTATCTGGCGCGGCATCCCGAGGCCGCCGGCTATGCGGGCTTCGCCGATTTCGGGTTCCGCCGGCTGGAGGTGACGGGCGGGCATCTGGTGGCGGGCTTCGGGCGGATCGTCGACCTCACGGCGCAGCAGCTCCTCGGCGACTACGAGGACGCGCTGGAGGTGCTCGAGGCGGAGGAGAGCGCCGTCCGGCACATGAACGAGGACCACGAGGAGGCGCTCTCGCTCTACGCGACGGTGCTCCTCGGCAAGGCGCCCGGCAAATGGCGCGCGGTGGGGATCGACCCCGAGGGCATCGATCTCCGCGCCGGGCGGGACAGCGCGCGGCTCTGGTATCCGGAGCGCGTCAAGACAGCCGGCGCGCTTCGCAAAGTATTGGCGGACCTCGCCAAAGAGGCGCGGAGTCGCGCCGCCTCGGGTTAGTTGGCGGCTGCTCGACCGTTGTGACTGGAAAACGTCACGGCGCGACAAAACGCGTGCGGGAAACGAAGCGTTAATTGCCGCCGGCGCGACCCTATGCTTTCGTTCGGGCGATTCCAGGGGCAGGCCTGCGTCCTGCGCGTGCCCAGGCGGGGGTACCGATGACCAGGTGCAAGAGCGGCGCGCGCCGCGGCGCGGCCTTTCGGGCCGCGCTGTCGGGGCTCGGGGCAGTGGCGGCCGCGGTGCTGCTTTCGGGCGGCCCGACCCTTGCTCAGGTGCAATGCACGCCCGACGGCAACGGCGCATCGTGCCTCAACACCGGGTTCGAGCCGGGAAGCGTCGTCTTCGCGCCGGTCAACACGGATGTCAGCGGCAACAGCACGCTCCTCAATTTCGGGGTGATCGGCGGCTCGGTGACGAGCGCTCCGGTGAACACCCTGAGCGGCAATCAAGCGGTCAGCGGCAATTCCTTCGTCGGCGGGATCGGCGACATCGACGGCTCGGTCGTCATGGCTCCGGTCAACACGCTGAACGGGAGCGCCAACCTCTCGGGCGGCGCGACCTTGAGCCTCTTCGGCGATGTCGGCGGCGCGGTCGTCATGGCTCCGGTCAATACGCTGAACGGCATCGGCGACATTGACGCGGACAGCCTGATCGGCGTCGTCGGCACGCTCGGCGGCGGGGCTACGATCGCGCCCGTCAACACCCTCAACGGGATCGGCAACCTCTCCGGCAACGGGACGATCGGGGTCGTGGGCGACGTCGTGGGCTCGGCGTCGATCGTACCGGTCAACACGCTGAACGGAATCGGAGACCTCTCCGGCAACAGCACGATGACCGTGTCCGGCGACATCAGCGCCAACGCGACGATCGCGCCGGTGAACGCGCTGAACGGGATCGGGGACCTCCACGGCCACAGCACCATGACGGTCCTCGGCGATATCGGCGGCACGGCCGTCATCGCTCCGGCGAACACCTTGAGCGGAATAGGGAATCTCGGCGGCAGCGCGACCATGGTGGTCGGCGACGTCGGCGGCTCGGTGGTCGTGGTGCCGGTCAACACGCTCTCGGGGATCGGAGATCTCGACGGTGATGCCAGGCTGATCGCCGGCGACGTCGGGGCATCGGCGACGGTGGTTACCCTGAACACTCTCTCGGCCAGCGGCATCGGCGACCTTCGCGGCAGCGCCAGCCTGAGCGCCGGCAATATCGGGGGCAGCGCGACGGTCGCCGCGACAAGCACGCTCGAGGGCCTCGGTGACGTCACCGGCCACGCGAGGATGGATATCGAGGGCGATGTCGCCGGCTCGGCGACGCTCAGCCTGACCAACTCGATCGGTGCCACCGGCGTCGGGGACATCGCCGGCAATGGCCGCATGTGGATCCAGGGGGATGTCGCCGGCACGGCGGTGGTCTCCGCGACGAACACGCTGAGCGGCCTCGGAAACCTCGACGGCACGACCGAGATGAGGATCGTCGGCGATGTCGGCGGCTCGGCCGCGACGGCCACGACCAACTCGTTGACCGGCACCGGCAACCTCGCGGGCAGCGCGAGCATAAGCATCCGGGGCAATGTCGGGTCGACGGTGATGGGGATGACCAACGTCCTCAGCGGCACCGGCGACCTCACCGGCAACGTCGAAATGACGGTGGTGGGCGACGTCGCTACCGCCTCGATCGGCGTGACCAACGTATCGTCGGGCACCGGCCATCTCGCCGGCAGCGCGAGCATGAGTATCCGCGGAGACATCGTCGCGTCCGCGACCATGGGGGTGACGAACACCGCCACCGGCCCCGGCTCGCTGACGGGCGATGCGGCCATCGTCGTCGCAGGGAATATCGGGGCCGCGGTTACGCTCGGGATCACCAACACATCGACCGGCACGGGCGACCTCAGCGGGCGCGCGACCGTCGACATCAACGGGGACATCGCCGGATCGGCGGCGATAGGCTCGACCAATACGCTTACCGGCGCCGGCGATCTGGCGGGGGATGCCACGATGGTCCTCCGCGGGAATGTCGGCGGGTCGGTGGCGGTGGGCCTTACCAACACCAATACCGGGACCGGGGACCTCGACGGCGAGGTGGCCGTGACGCTGCTCGGCGACGTGGCCGGCAGCGTTTCCGTCGCGGCCAGCAACACCAATACCGGCGCCGGCGACATCAGCGGCGACGCGCGGCTGAGGAATTTCGGGACGGTCGGCGGCGCGGTGACGGTGAGCAACTCGGTGACCAACACGGGGACCGGCGTCGTCAGCGGCGATGCGATCTTCGAGAATTTCGGCACGGTGACCGGCGCCACCAGCATGGGCGCTTCCGGCGAGGCGACGGCGATCGCGGTCAATCACGGCACGCTCGGCGGCGGGCTCGCCTTCAGCGGGGCGGTCGACTTCACCAGCGTCGCCGGCTCGCGGGTGATCGGGCCGATCACCCTCGGCACGGTCGACGACCAAATGCGGTTCCGCGGCGGCAACTACCACTACACGGTCAACTCGCTCGCCGCGGCGACCATCGACACGGCGGGCGCGCCGTTCTTCACCGTCGGCGGGACCGAGATCTTCGTCCTCGACCCGACCGCGTTCGGCCAGGAGGACCGCATCCTCAGCGATCTCAGCGGCACGCTCGGCAACCTCACCGAAGGGCGCTTCGACGGCGCCGCGCCGGGCATGGCGTGGGTCGAGGCGGCCGGCCGCGACCGCGTGGTGTGGGCCTCGGTGTTCCTCAGCGGCCGTGGCGACGACGGGCTCAACCCCGGCCTCGGCTCATGGTCGCGGCTCGCCGGCGGGGTGCTGGGCGTCGACTTCGCGGTCAGTCCGGACGCGACCGTGGGCGTCCTCGCGGGCGGGGCGGTCGGCAGGCTGCAGGTCGAAGGCAAGTCGCAGACGGTGGAGTCCGATTACGGCTTCGGCGGCCTCTATGGGCGCGTCAATCGCGGTGCCATGTTCATCCATGCCGATCTCTTCGGCGGGTTCGCCGCCAATGACAGCACGCGCCTTATCGCCAACAACCTCGCGCCGGGCGGTGTCGAGACGGCGACGGCGAGCTACGACAGCTGGTTCCTCAGCCCGTCGGTCGCGGTCGGCTGGAACCATGTCCGGCCGGGCGGGCTGATGCTCACCCCGGCCGTCAAGCTGCGCTACCTCGCCGGCTGGTTCGACGGCTACGCCGACAGCGGGTCGAGCGCCGACCTTGCCGTCGGCGACCGCTTCGCCCACGCGCTCGAGGCGCGGGCCGAGTTGGGCGTCTCGCCGGAGACGCCGGTCGATTTCGGCGGCACGCAGATCGACTACTCGGCGCGGGTCGGCGTGGTCGCGGCCGGGCGGTTCGGCGGCAGCATCGACGCGGTCTTCGCCGGACAGGCGATCGCCTTCAACCCGCCGGTCGACGATTTCCTCTTCGGCGCCTATCTCGGCGCCGGCCTCGAGGTCCTGCTCGGCGGAACGTGGAGCGCCTTCACCGGCGTGGAAGGAACGCTGTGGTCGGACGGCAGCCTCAACGGCACCGTCAATCTCGGCCTGAAGGTCGGGTTCTAGCGTTTGATGGGCTGAGGCGCGGTCGTTCTCTCACTTAACCTCCCCCTTGCAGGGAGGTCGAAATCGCGAAGCGATTTCGGGAGGGTCGGCCGGCAGGCACCCACGGACGCGGGCTTCGCCCGCTACCCCCTCCCGAAGCCGCTCGGCCGGAGGCCTCGCACCTTCGACCCCCGCAAGGGCAGGGCTATCGCATATGGCGGCGGGCGCATTTCCCCTCCCCCCTTGTGGGGGAGGCCGGGAGGGGGCCTCGCGGCAAGCGAGGCACTAAAATCCCACGGTAGTCACAAGCATCAGCGTGGGATTCTTCACCAAGCCTCGCTTGCCGCTCGGCCCCCACCCCTGACCCCTCCCCACAAGGGGGAGGGGAAAAGGGCAGTGCCCGTCCCTTCGGCCATTTGCGATAGCCCTGCCCGCAAGGGGGAGGTTAAGGCTTGATCTGACGCCACGCGATCTTCCCGCCCGGTGCAATGAAAAAGGGCCGCTTTCGCGGCCCTTCGATTTGCGTCGCCCGAGAACCGGCTAGCCGGTGGCGGCTTCCTTCTCGGGCTGATTGAGCTCCTCGCCGGTCGCCTGGTCGACGACCTTCATCGAGAGGCGGACCTTGCCGCGCTCGTCGAAGCCGAGAAGCTTGACCCAGACCTTGTCGCCTTCCTTGACCACGTCGGAGGGCTTGGCCACGCGCTGCGCGGCGAGCTGGGAGACGTGGACGAGGCCGTCGCGGGCGCCGAAGAAGTTCACGAAGGCGCCGAAGTCGACGACCTTCACGACCGTGCCCTGATAGACCGCGTTCAGCTCGGGCTCGGAGACGATCGACTTGATCCAGTTGAGCGCCGCCTTGATCGCCTTGCCGTCCGAGGAGGCGACCTTGATGGTGCCGTCGTCGGCGACGTCGACCTTGGCGCCGGTCTTCTCCACGATCTCGCGGATGACCTTGCCGCCGGTGCCGATCACTTCGCGGATCTTGTCGGTCGGGATCTTGATGACCTCGATGCGCGGGGCATGCTCGCCGAGCTCGGGGCGGGCCTGGGTGATCGCCTTGGCCATCTCGCCGAGGATGTGCATGCGGCCTTCCTTCGCCTGGTCGAGGGCGACGCGCATGATCTCTTCGGTGATGCCGGTGATCTTGATGTCCATCTGGAGCGCCGTGACGCCGTCGGCGGTGCCGGCGACCTTGAAGTCCATGTCGCCGAGATGGTCCTCGTCGCCGAGGATGTCCGAGAGGACGGCGAAACGCTCGCCCTCGAGGATGAGGCCCATGGCGATGCCCGCCACCGGCTGCTTGAGCGGCACGCCGGCGTCCATCAGCGACAGCGAGGTGCCGCAGACGGTCGCCATCGAGGAGGAGCCGTTCGACTCGGTGATCTCCGAGACGATCCGGGTGGTGTAGGGGAACTCGTGATGGTCCGGGAGGACCGGATGGACGGCGCGCCAGGCGAGCTTGCCGTGGCCGATCTCGCGCCGGCCGGGCGAGCCCATGCGGCCGGTCTCGCCGACCGAGTAGGGCGGGAAGTTGTAGTGCAGCATGAAGGTCTGCTTGAAGGTGCCTTCGAGCGCATCCACGAACTGCTCGTCCTCGCCGGTGCCGAGCGTGGCGACGACGAGGGCCTGGGTCTCGCCGCGGGTGAACAGCGCCGAGCCGTGGGCGCGCGGCAGGACGCCGACCTCGGCCATGATCGGACGCACGGTCCTGAGGTCGCGGCCGTCGATGCGGATGCCGCGGTCGAGGATGTCGTTGCGGACGATGTCGCTCTCGAGATGCTTGAAGACCTCGCCGATCTTCTGCTCCTGGCCGGGCTCGGAAGCGAAGGCGGCGAGCACCTTCTTCTTGGCCGCGTCGATGCCGTCACGCCGGGTCGACTTCTGGGTCACCGCGTAGGCGGCTCTGAGGTCGGCCTCGGCGATGTCGCGGACGCGGGCGGCGACCTCGTCGTGGGTGAGCACGACATGCTCGCGCGGCTCCTTGGCGGCGCGCTCGGCGAGCTTGATGATGGCGTCGATCACCGGCTGGAAGCCGCGATGGCCGAACATCACCGCGCCGAGCATGACCTCCTCGGAGAGCTGCTTGGCCTCGGACTCGACCATCAGCACGGCGTCGGCGGTGCCGGCGACGACGAGGTCGAGGTCGGAGTCGGCGAACTGATCGAGGGTCGGATTGAGGACGTACTGGCCGTTGATGTAGCCGACGCGGGCGCCGCCGATCGGGCCCATGAAGGGCACGCCGGAGAGGGTGAGGGCGGCGGAGGCGCCGACCATCGCCACGACGTCGGGTGCGTTCTCCAGATCGTGCGAGAGCACGGTCGCGATGATCTGCGTCTCGTTGCGGAAGCCTTCCGCGAAGAGCGGACGGATCGGGCGGTCGATGAGGCGGGAGATCAGGGTCTCGGCCTCGGAGGGACGGCCCTCGCGCTTGAAATAGCCGCCCGGGATCTTGCCGGCCGCGAAGGCCTTTTCCTGGTAGTTGACGGTCAGCGGGAAGAAGTCGATGCCGGGTTTCGGCTCCCTCGCGGCGACGACGGTGACGAGTACGGAGGTCTCGCCATAGGTTGCGAGCACGGCCCCGTCGGCCTGGCGCGCGATCTTACCGGTCTCGAGAATGAGCGGCTTACCGCCCCATTCGATCTCGACCCTTTGCGTATCGAACATGGATAGTCCTTTCGGTGTTCGCCGAACCCCGGGACGAGCCATGGTCAAGACGACGGAACGCTCTCGCAGAGGCGAGAACGCTCGGCGATCCTGCCATGGCTGGCACGGTGGGCCGGCGGGCGGCGGTCAATTTGCCTGCCGCGCGGTCAAAAATGCCTCAGCGACGCAGGCCGAGGCGTTCAATGAGCTGGCGATAACGCGCTTCATCGCTCTTCTTGAGGTAGTCGAGAAGGCTGCGGCGCTGGCTCACCATCTTGAGAAGACCCCGGCGGGAGTGATTGTCCCGCGAGTGGGTCTTGAAGTGCTCGGTCAGGTTGGCGATCCGTTCGGAAAGGATGGCGACCTGAACCTCCGGCGACCCCGTGTCTCCGGCCTTGGTAGCGTATTCACCAATGACTGCCTGCTTACGCTCCTGCGCAATCGACATCGGAAGATGTTCCTTTCT
>JADYYB010000110.1 GCA_020853895.1 Bauldia sp. | reverse complement strand
GCGCTCGATCGAGCTCTACGGCACCAAGGTCGCCCCCGCCGTGCGCAAAGCGGTCGCCGCCGGCGCCTCCACCCCCGGCCACGCCTGACGGCGCACAGCCCCATTCCTTAACCTCCCCCTCGAGGGGGAGGTTAAGGAAGGGCGCGGCTATCGCGTTTTCTGCAACCCCAGGGTCCGCATCGCCGCCCGCCGCGTCTTCTTGAACCAGCGGGCGAGACGGCGCCAGGGATCCTCGCTGTTGCGCGGCAGGAAGGGCGTGTCCCCCAGATCTCGGGAATCCCGGCGCGGACGTCGCCGTTGAGCGCCTCCTCGATGCGGTCGATGTAGAACTGCGGGGTATGCTCGTAAGGGATGCGGTTGTCGTGGAAGATCGGCGCCGTCGCCATCGCCTCGAGCCGCGCCTTGTCCTCGGCCAGCTCGAGCACATGCTTCACCAGCGCGTCGAGGTCGCCGAAATCCGGCGCGTAGATGAAGGCCTCGGGGTTGAAATCGCTGAGCGCCTCGCGCGCGCCCCAATAGATCGGGATCGAGCCGGCGACCAGCGGATCGATCAGCTTCTCGGTGACGTAGCCCGGGCTGATCTGGTTCTCGAACGCGATGGTGAACACCGACTCGCGGAGCGCGGCCAGCTTGCCGCCCTGATAGGGCGCGCGGTGCCCACGATTGTTGAGGACCGCGCCGAGGCTGTCGACCGGCCGCTCGCGGTTGAGGCGGAGGAAGAACTCGGCGCGGATCGAGGTGTCGTTGGTATAGATGAAGTTGCAGAAGCGCGGCCGCTCGGTCAGACGGCGCGGCGCCAGCAGCCGGTCGACGGCGCGCTCCGGGTTGGCGTTGGTGAAGTCGATCCCGGCGATCCACAGTGGATAGCGGAACCAGCGCTTGGGCCCGAGGATCGATGTCGGACTGAAGCCGAAATGGATGTCGAACACCTGGCCCGCCGGGTCGCGCGCCTCGCCCGTGTGCCAGACGCGGAGCGGCCGCTTGCCGGGGATGCGCGGCAGGAGTTCGCGGCCGAACGGGCCTGAGACCTGGATGTCCTGGCCGGCCTTCTCGATGACGATCTCGTAGCGCTTGCCGAGATGGCGGACGAAGTGGCTGTCCGGCGCGTTGAACGAATTGTAGAAATTGTGGAAGCTGATCGAGAGCGGGGGGTTGGCCATGGTCATCCTTTCCGCTCCCGCGGCGCCTGAAGCCCGCGCTTCAGCCGCTTAGGCGGAGCCGTGACCCTAGCGGTTCCGCCGCCCCGATTGTACCGGCGGCGGACCGCCGCTGTGGATGAGCCGGCAGGCCTAATCGAGCGTCCGCCGGTAGCGGATCAGGGCCACGCTCCCGACCACCAGCCAGAAGATCAGGAGCGGCCAGACATTGGGCGCGACCTCCGCGAAGCCGGCGCCCTTCAGCATCACCGCCCGCACGATGCGGAGATAGTGGGTGAGCGGGATCACCTCGCCGATCGCTTGAGCCCAGCCCGGCATGCCGCGGAAGGGGAACATGAATCCGGAAAGGAGGATCGAGGGCAGGAAGAAGAAGAACGTCATCTGCATCGCCTGCATCTGGGTGCGGGCGACCGTCGAGATCGTGTAGCCGAGCGTCACCATCACGGCGACGAAGAGGAGGGTGAGCGAGAGAAGGACGCTCATCGGCCCGATCATCGGCACCTGGAAGAGGATCGACGCGGCGATCAGGATCACCCCGACCTGGAGCGAGGCGAAGCCGATATAGGGCACGATCTTGCCGACCATGATCTCGAACGGCTTGGCCGGCGTCGCCATGAGGTTCTCGATCGTCCCGCGCTCGACCTCGCGGGTCAGCGCGAGCCCGGTCATCAGGATCGTGGTCATGGTGAGGATCGTGCCGAGGAGCCCCGGCACGATGTTGTAGCGGGTGATGCCCTCGGGATTGTAGAGCCGGTGGATCACCACATCGACCGGGGGAGGGGACACCGCCAGCCCGGCCAGAGGGCCGCTCGCATATTGCGCCGCGACGTTGGCGATCAGCGTCGGCAGCGCCGCGATGCCGCCCGAGGCGGCGGCGGGGTCGGTGGCGTCCGCCTCGACCACGATCTGCGGCCGGAGCCCGCGCGCGAGGTCGCGCTCGAAGCCGGCGGGGATGGTCAGCGCGTAGGCGATCTCCCCGCGCGCCAGCATCTCGTGCGCCTCGGCCTGGCTGACGATCTCCGAGGACACCTCGAAGTAGCCCGAGTTGGCGAGCGCGGTGACGATCGAGCGCGTCACCGGCCCCTGGTCGGCCGCCACCACCGCGGTCGGCAGCTGCTTGGGGTCGGTGTTGATCGCGTAGCCGAACAGCACCAGCTGGATGATCGGCACGCCGATGATCATCGCGAAGGTCAGATGATCGCGGCGCATCTGGATGAATTCCTTGACCATCACGGCGAGGATCCGCGACCAGGTCCCGCCGCGCCGGCGCCGCCGCGCCACCGGCTCGGCTTCGATCTCGATCTGGGCCGGATTGGCGACTCGGTTCATTTGCCGGCCCCGCTCGTCTTCTGGGTCGTCTCCATCAGCCGGATAAACACGTCCTCGAGGCTGGTCGCGTCCTCGCCGGCGCGCGCGCCGGTGCCCTGGACCGCTGCCGCCACGCTCCGGCCGACGAGCGCCTTGTCCGGCCCGACGACATGGAGGTCGTTGCCGAACGAGGCGACCTGCTCGACCCCCGGCATGCCGCGGAGCCGGCGCGCGATGGCGGGGATGTCGCCCCCGGTCACGACGAAGGTGGAAAGGCCGGAGGCCTCGATCACCTCGGGCACCGTGCCGCGGGCGACGATCGTTCCCGACGAGATGTAGATGATGCGGTGGCAGCGCTCTGCCTCGTCCATGTAGTGGGTCGAGACGAGCACGGTCAGCCCGTCGGCCGCGAGCGCATGGATCTCGTCCCAGAACTCGCGCCGCGCCTTGGGGTCGACGCCCGCCGTCGGCTCGTCGAGGAGGAGGAGCTGCGGCTCGTGCATCACGCTCGCGGCGAGCGCGAGGCGCTGCTTCCAGCCGCCCGAGAGCGAGCCCGCGAGCTGGCCCTGCCGCGCCGTCAGCCCGAGCCGGTCGAGCGTGGAATCGACGAAGCGCTTCCGCGGCGAGAGCCCGTAGAGCCGCGCCACGAAGTCGAGATTCTCGCGGATCGTGAGGTCTTCGTAATAGGAGAAGCGCTGGGTCATGTAGCCGACCTCGCGCTTGATCTCGGCCGACTGGGTGCGGATGTCGTAGCCGAGGCACGTGCCGACGCCGTCGTCGGCGCTGAGGAGGCCGCAGATCATGCGGATGGTGGTCGTCTTGCCCGAGCCGTTCGGCCCGAGGAAGCCGACGATCTCGCCGCGGTTCACGGTCAGCGAGATGTGGTCGACCACAGTCTTGGAGCCGAACCGCTTGGTCAGCCCCTCGACCGCGATGACCGGCGCCCCGTTCACAGCCCCGCCTCGAGGAGCCTGATGTCGACCGGCTGGCCGACCGGCAAGCCCGCGGCCTCGCCCGTCGGTCGCGCCTCGACCATCCAGACCAGCTTCTCGCGATTGTCGCGCGAGTAGATGACCGGCGGGGTGAACTCCGGCTGCGTGGCGACGAAGCTGATCTCCGCCGTGAGCCCGGCCGGGCAGCCGTCGCAGCTGACGCTGACGGCGCGGCCGGGCGCGGTCGTGGCGAGCAGCGGCTCGGGCACGAAGAAGCGGACCAGCCGGCCCTCATCGGGGAGGAGCGAGATCACCGGCTGCGCCGCGCCGACGAACTCGCCGGCCTCGAAGAAATTCTGCTCGACGAGCCCGCTCGCGGGCGCCAGCACGGTGCGCTTGGCGAGCGTCGCCTCGGCGACCGCGAGCGTGGAGCGGAGCGCGTCGAGGTTCCGCTCGGCGGCGGCGATCTCCTCGGGCCGCGCCGGCAGCCTGCCGACCGCGAGCTGGCGCTGCGCCGCCTCGAGCCGCGCGGTCGCCACCTGCAGCGTCTCCTCGGCGGCGTCGACCTGCGACTGCGCGACCACGTTCTGCGCGCGGAGGGTGCGCGCCCGGTCGGCATCCTTGGTCGCCGCGTCGAACGCCGCCTGCGCCTCGGCCGTCTGCGCCTCGAGGACGGCAATCTCCTCGGCGCGCATGCCGGAGCGGAGATTGCCGAGCTGCGCCTCGGCCTGGGCGACCCGCGCCTCGGCCTCGGCCACCCGCGCCGCCTCCTCGGTGCTGGTCAGCCGGAAGAGGACGTCCCCCGCCGCGACGCGCCCGCCGCGGGTGACCGGCATCGCCTCGATCCGCCCGGCGCTCTCCGCCGAGGCATAGACATACCGCCCCTCGACATACCCGCTGAGCGCCCCCGAGCTCCCGCCGTCGTCGCAGGCGGCAAGGAGGAGGGGGAGGAAGACCGCGGCAGCCAGCCGACGCGTGCTAGCCCGTCCGCCCCGGCCGGCCCCAGTCTTAACCTCCCCCTTGCGGGGAGGTCGAAGCCGTGAGGCCTCCGGCCGAGCGGCTTCGGGAGGGGGTAGCGGGCGCAGCCCGCGTTCCTCCTGTCCCGTATGAGTCTCGTCCGGCTCACCCGCTCCCGAAACCGCTGCGCGGTTTCGACCTCCCCGCAAGGGGGAGGTTAAGAGGTGAGAGGCCCACTCGAACCAGTAGGCACTACCCGCGCGCATGGGTGCCTCCGTCGAAGATGAGGTCGATATGGCCGAAGATCGTCTGCTTGATGAGGGCGCGTTCCTCCTCGCCCAGCGCGGGACGGCCGAGGCGGCGCAGCACCAGCTCCTGTGCGACGCGGAAGATCATGCCCTGGCCGAGAAGGGTGAAGGCCTTCACCTTCATTTCCGGGCTCTCGGGATCCCCGCCCGAGGCGATCGCCACCAGCTTGGTCGCGACCTCGTGCATCCGGCCCATGAAGGCGTAGATGATGTCGAAGGCGGGCGTCGGGTCGAGCTGCTCGCGGATCACGAAGCGCGCCCAGCGCGCCGCCTCGTCCCCGCTCGCCATGAACATGTCGACGAAATTCGAGATGAGGAGGCGGATGGCGGCGCGCGCCTCGTCCGGACCGAGCGTGTCGACCCGCTGCATGACCGCCGCGTAGGGCTGGCCGATGCGCGCCGAGATCTGCCCCACGATGTGCTCGGCGACCGCCCCGTAGAGCGCCTCCTTGGAGCCGAAATGATAGACGATGGCCGCGAGATTGACCTCCGCCGCCTTGGCGATCTCGCGCGTGGTGGCGCCCTCGAACCCCTGATGCCCGAACACGTCGAGCGCCGCCTCGACGAGCCGCGCCCGCGTGTCCGCCCCACGGTCCTGCTTGGCCCTTCGATACGCCCTGCCGGGTGAGGGAGTCGTCTTCGTGTCCACGCGCTTCTCCAGCTTCCAACCAGCCCCATTAGGATACTAACTCACACGAACGATTGAAATAGTCAATCAGTCGTATGGTTAAACAAAAATGGGTGAGGCCTGGGATGCGCGGGAGCATCCCGGAAAGGCGCGCGGCGGGGCCTCGGTCTATCCGATAGCGCGGAGTGCCGGCCTTGCCGCCGGCGGGCGGTCGGGTTCGCCGCTGGCCTGGGTGACGTGTTTGTACTGGTCGATGTCCTGCGGCATGCCGAACAGCCAGCCCTGGGCCGCATCGCACGACTCGCCCGCCAGGAACTGCAGCTCGCCGGGGGTCTCCACGCCCTCGGCCAGAACCGGCAGGCCAAGCCCTCGGCCGAGGCCGAGGACGGCGCGCACGATCGTGGCGGCCTGCTCGCTCGTGTTGACCGACTGCACGAACGAGCGGTCGATCTTGATCCTGTCGAAGGGGAAGGCGCGGAGATTGGAGAGGGAGGAATAGCCCGTCCCGAAATCGTCCATCGCCACGCGCACGCCGAGCGCCTTGACCTGGCGGAGGGTGGCGATGGCGCGGTTGAGGTCGCGGATGAACGCGGTCTCGGTTATTTCGAGCTCGAGGCGCGAGGGCGACAGACCGGTCTGCACCAGGATCTCGCGCACCGACTGGGCGAAGTGCTGGGAGTGGAGCTGGATCGCCGACACGTTGACCGCCACGCTGAGCGACTTGTCCCAGCTCGCCGCCTCGGCGCAGGCCGTCCGCAGCACCCACTCGCCGATCCCGAGGATTGCGCCGCTCTCCTCGGCGATCGGGATACTGGGGCTCGACCATGCCGCGTGTCGGGTGCTTCCAGCGGAGGAGCGCCTCGAAGCCGGTGATCCGGTTCGTCTTGATATCGGTCTCCGGCTGATAGACGAGGGACAGCTGGCGCCTCGCCACCGCGCCGCGGAGATCGTGTTCCAGGACGCGCCGCTCGAGAACCTCGGCGCCCAGCCGCGGCTCGAAGAAACGCAGCACGCCGCGCCCGTCGGCCTTCGCCCTGTAGAGCGCGGTGTCGGCATTGGTGAGGAGCGTCTCGCGGTCGGTGGCGTCGCTCGGGAAGATCGCGACGCCGATGCTCGCGCTGACCGGCGCGGCCGTGCCTTCCGCCTCGCCTTCGAGGTCGAGCGCCCGCAGGATGCTCTCCCCGACGCGGCTGACCAGCGTGCCGTTGCTGACGTCGGGCAGGATCACCGCGAACTCGTCGCCGCCCAGCCGGGCCATCATCTGATCCGGGGTGAGGATGCCGGTCACGTTCTTGGCGACGGTCTGCAGGAGGGCGTCGCCGGCAGCATGCCCGAAGATGTCGTTGACCTCCTTGAAGCGGTCGAGGTCGATGCAGAGGACCGCGAAACGGTTGCCGCAGCCGGCCGAGGCGGCGATCTCCTCGTCGAGGCGGCGGTTGAAGCTGCTGCGGTTGGGCAGCCCGGTCAGCGGGTCGTGATGGGCGAGGAAGCTGATATGCCGCTCGGCCTCCTTGCGGGCGCGGAGATCGCGGACGGCGATCGCGCTCTGCGGCTTCTGGTTGAACTCCACCGGGCGGATGATGAGCTCGACCGGGATCGCCGCGCCGCTGGCGTGGCGGAGGTCGACCTCGATCGGCTTGTCCGAGGCCTCGAACAGGCTGAGCCGCTCGGCGGCGTCACGGAAATAGGTGGCGAGGCTCTGTCCCGCGATCTGCGCGGGGTCCACGCCGACCAGGCTGGCGAAGCTGTTGTTGACCGCGGCGATGGTGTCGCCGTCGAAGACCACGAGCCCCTCGACCGCGGCATTGGCGAGGCCGCGCATGCGGTCGGACTCGAATTCGACGCGGCGCTGTTCGCGCCGGTCGAGGGCCACGCCCGCGAACGCCAGCACGATGATCAGCGCGCTGATGAAAGCGACGAAGCCGGCGAGGAGGCTGGTGGGAATGGCCCACGGCGAGACCGCGACCGTCGGATCGGCGATGATCTGCGCGGCGCCCATGGCGGTGAAATGATGGCTGCAGATCGCCACGGTGAGAGCGAGCGCGCCGTAGATGCGCGGACGGAGCGCGTTGCTGCGAAGGCCGATCGGCAGCGCGGCCGCGCCGATCACCGCGCCGAGGATGATCGACGCCGCCACGAGCGAAGGATCCCAGACGATCCGTCCGGCGATCTCGAAGGCGGCCATGCCCGTATAGTGGAGGGCGGCGATGCCGCCCCCGACGATCACCCCGCCGACCGCTTCCTTGATCGGCGGCAGCCGCCTCGACAGCGCCGTCAGGAAGCCGAGGCCGGTGAGGACCACCGCGGCCAGCATGGAGAGGAAGGTGAGTGCGATGTTGTAGGCGCTGGGGATGCCCGGCGTGAACGCGAGCATCGCGATGAAATGCGTCGCCCAGATGCCGAAGCCGGTCGTCACCGCCGCCACGCCGAGCCAGATCTCGCGCATCTGGCCGCTCGATTTGCGGACGTGGTGCAAGAGGGTGAAGGCGGTGAAGGAGGCCAGGGCGCAGATCAGGCCCGCCAGCGCCACCAGCCGAAGATCGTGCTGGTAGGCGATGCAATAATAGACGGTGAGCACCCGTGTCCCCCTTGAGCCCGGAGAGTCAGACGGGGCTCAAGTAGCGGATCGTCGGTTATCAACGTCTCAACCTAGCGGCGACAAGTGCATGCGATCCCGTTGTTTTTGCGGCTTTCTTTGCGCGCCTAGATCCGATCGCGGAGCGCGTACCAGGTCATGCCGGCGATGAGCGCGGCCGGCCTGAGCAGCTTGCCGCCGGGGAAGGGCGGCGCGGGGAGGGCGGCGAAGCGGTCGAACCGTCCCGTGTCGCCGGCGATTGCTTCCGCCAGCAGCATCCCGGCATAGGGAGCGAGCGCGACCCCCTGGCCCGAATATCCGCCCGCCGTGTAGACGCCGGGCCGGAGCCGGCGCACCAGCGGCAGCCGGTGCCAGGTGATGCCCACCGATCCGCCCCAGGCGTAGTCGAGCCGCGCCTCCGCGAGCGCCGGATAGGTCGCCAGGAGATGCCGCCGCACCAGCCCGCGGATGTCGGCCGGGTCCTTTCGCGTGTAGGTCTCCCCGCCGCCGAAGACGAGGCGCGCGTCGGCGCTCGGCCGCCAGTAATGGACCACGAAGCGCGAGTCCGACACCGCCTCCCCGCCGGGGATGATGCCGCCCGGCCGCCCCGCACCGATCGGTTCGGTGGTGACGATGTAGTTCTTGATCGGCATCACGCGGGCCTCGACCCGCTTCTCGATCCCGCTCAACTCGGCGTCCCCGGCGAGGATCACCACGTCGGCCGAAACGACCCCGCGCCCGGTGATCGCGCGCGGCTGGCCGTTCTCGGCGAGCGCGGTGACCGCGCTCTCCTCGTGGAGACGCGCGCCCGCCTTCGCGGCCGCCCGGGCGAGCCCCTGCGCGAAGGCGAGCGGGTCGAGATGCCCCGCGCCGCGGTCGCGCTTGGCGCCGTGATAGACGTCGGTCGAGATGGCGGCCGCCAGCGCCTCGCGCTCCATCCACTCGATCTCGCCGTAGCGGTATTCCTCGCGGAGGCGCTGGACGTCGGCCTTGGCCTTCCCGGCGAGGCGCGCCTTGTGCACCGGCTCGATCAGCCCGGGCCGGAACTTCGCGTCGATCCCGTGCTTGCGGATGAGGTCGAGGACGAGGGCCTTGGCCTCCTGCGCCATGTCCCAGAGCGCGTGCGCGCGCTCGCGCCCGAACTTGGCCTCGAGCCACCCCTGGTCGCGCCGCTGTCCTGAATGCAGCTGACCGCCGTTCCGCCCGCTCGCCCCGCACCCGATCCGCCCGGCCTCGAGGAGGACGACATCCACCCCGCGCTCGGCGAGATGCAGCGCCGCCGACAGCCCCGTATACCCGCCGCCGACGATGACGACATCCGCCCGCTCGTCCGCCTCCAGCCTCGGAAAGGCGAGGGTCGGATCAGCCTGAGCGGCGTAGAGGGAGGGAGCGTGCTCTTGGGTCAAACATTGAGGAGCAGATATTCCCGCTCCCAGGGGCTGATGACCTCCATGAAGGTCTCGAACTCGGCCCGCTTGATGGCTGTGTAGGTCGAGACGAACGGCTTGCCGAAGATCCCGGTCAGCGCCTCGTTGTCCTCGAAGAGCGCGACCGCCTCGAGGAGCCCGCGCGGGAGGTCGATGACATCGTCGTTGGCCGCGCCCTCGGCCGCCGGGTCGGTGACCTTCAGCCCCTCGACGAGCCCGAGATAGCCGCAGGCGAGCGAGGCGGCGATGGCGAGGTACGGGTTGGCGTCGGAGGAGGGGAGGCGGTTCTCGAGCCGCCGCGCCGCGGGGTCGGAGAACGGCACGCGCAGCGCCACCGTGCGGTTGTCGTAGCCCCACATCACGTTGACCGGGGCGGAGGAGGAGCGGACGAGGCGCCGGTACGAGTTGACGTAAGGCGCGAAGATGCACGTCACCGCCGGCAGGTATTTCTGCGAGCCGGCGATGAAGGCGAAGAACTCCGGCGTCGGGTCGCCCTTCTCGTCCGAGAAGACGTTCCGGCCGGTCCTGGCGTCGACCACCGACTGGTGGATATGCATCGCCGAGCCCGGCTCGCGGCTCATCGGCTTGGCCATGAAGGTCGCGTACATGTCGTGGCGGAGCGCGGCCTCGCGGATCGTGCGCTTGAACAGGAACACCTGGTCGGCGAGCTGCAGCGGGTCGCCGTGCCGGAGGTTGATCTCCATCTGCGCGGCGCCCTCCTCGTGGATGAGGGTGTCGATCTCGAGGCCCTGCGCTTCGGAGAAATCGTAGATCTCGTCGAAGAGCTCGTCGAACTCGTTGATCGCCGCGATCGAGTAGGACTGCCGCCCCGCCTCCGCGCGCCCCGAGCGGCCGGTCGGCGGCTCGAGCGGGTAGTCGGGGTCCTTGTTCGGCTTGACCAGGTAGAACTCGATCTCCGGGGCGACCACCGCCCGCCAGCCGCGCTCGGCATAGAGCCCGACGATCTTCTGCAGCACCTGGCGCGGGGCGATCTCGACCGGCCTCCCGTCGCGGTGGAAGGCGTCGTGGATCAGCTGCGCGGTCGGATCGCTCTCCCACGGCACCACCGAGAGCGTGGAGAAATCGGGGACGAGCAGGATGTCCTGGTCGGCCGGGTCGCTCTGGAAGACCTCGTTGTCTTCCGGATAGTCGCCGGTGATCGTCTGGGTGAGGATCGAGACCGGCATCGTCATGGTCGGGCCGGCGAGGAATTTCTGTACCGGCATCATCTTGCCGCGTGCCACGCCCGCCTGGTCGGGCACGATGCACTCGATGTCCTCGATGCGCCGCTCCGCCAGCCAGTCGCGCGCCGCCTCGACCGAGGCGACGCCGCGCTGTCCGTCACGCTCGACGGCTTCGGTTTCGGGCGGCATTTTGGCGGTTTCCATGGGATTCATGCCCGATTTTCTACCGCCGAATGACCAAAGACAAGCTAACGGGACGCCGGGATACCGTGAAAAACCGCTGGTCGGTTTTGCCTGATCTTCATGACTGGCGCGCAAAACTGGCGGAAAGCCTCGGTTCCCGCTTCTATGCTCTATCGCTTCGCCGTCGCGGCGCTCGTCTTGGCTGGCGTGACCTTCTTCCTGGCCGATTTCGCGCCGGGATGGCTGGCGGCCGCGCGCGGCCCGGCCGACGCTCCCGTCGAGGTGGCCCTCGATACGCCGGCGCCGGAGGTCGAGGCTCCGCTCCCGCGTCTCATCGCGCCGCGACCGCTCAACGGGAGGGTCGTCGAGGTCCTCGCCGACCGCCGCGGCCATTTCCTGGTCGACGCCGAGATCGACGGCCGGGAGATCGAGTTCTACGTCGACACCGGCGCGACCTATATCGCGCTGACCGCCGCCACCGCCCGGCGCCTCAACATCCGGCCTTCCGCCTCGGACTACACGGTGACCGTCGGCACCGCCAACGGCGAGGCGCGGGTGGCGCCCGTCCTCCTCGACGAGGTGCGCATCGACGGCATCCGGGTGCGCGATGTCTGGGCGCTCGTCCACCGCGACAACGGGCTCGAGATCAACCTTCTCGGCATGAATTTCCTGAGCGAGCTCCGCAGTTTCGAGATGCGGGGCGACCGTCTGACGCTGAGCCAATAGGCTTGATCGGCGGGGCGCGCGATGGTCCTCTGGGTTCCACCTAGCGGAACCCGGGAGTGCGCATGTATCCGAGGCCGGCCGAGACCCTCGAGCCCAACAGCCTGGCCTTCGAGGTCACCCCGCTCGTCAAGGGCACCGGCTTCCGCGAATACGACGCGCGCTGGTGGTTCGGCGTGCCCGACAGCCCCAAGAAGCCCGAGCTCAACCTCATGGGCGTGCAGGCGCTCGGCATGGGCATCGGCACGCTGATCCAGGAGATGGGCGTCAAGCCGGAGATCGTCACCGGCCACGACTACCGGGCCTATTCCAGCGCGATCAAGCTGACGCTGATCTCGGGCCTCATGGCCGCCGGCCTGAAGGTCCACGACATCGGCCTCGCCCTCTCGCCGATGGCCTATTTCGCCCAGTTCGCGCTCGATGTCCCCTCGGTCGCCATGGTCACCGCCTCGCACAACGAGAACGGCTGGACCGGCGTGAAGATGGGCGCCGCGCGCCCGCTGACCTTCGGCCCCGAGGAGATCGGGCGCCTCAAGGAGATCGTCTTCGCCGCCGCCTATAAGCTCAAGTCCGGCGGCAGCTACGAGTTCGTCGCGGATTTCCCGGCCCGCTACATCGCCGATCTCACCGACCGGCCGAAGCTCAAGCGGAGGCTCAAGGTCGTCGCCGCCTGCGGCAACGGCACCGCCGGCCCCTTCGCGCCGAAGGTGCTGGAGGCGATCGGCTGCGAGGTCGTGCCGCTCGACACCGAGCTCGACTACAATTTCCCGCGCTACAACCCGAACCCCGAGGACATGAAGATGCTGCATGTCCTCGCCGATACCGTGAAGGAGGTCGGCGCCGATGTCGGCCTCGGCTTCGACGGCGACGGCGACCGCTGCGGGGTGGTCGACAACGAGGGCCACGAGATCTTCGCCGACAAGATCGGCGTGATGCTGGCGCGCGACATCGCCGCCCTCCGTCCCGACTCGCAGTTCGTCGTCGACGTGAAGTCGACCGGCCTCTTCATGACCGATCCGGTCCTGAAGAGCCTCGGGGCGAAGACCGACTACTGGAAGACCGGCCACTCCTACATCAAGCGTCGAGTCCACCAGCTGAACGCCATCGCGGGCTTCGAGAAGTCGGGCCATTTCTTCTTCAATAAGCCGATCGGCCGCGGCTACGATGACGGCCTCGTCACCGCCATCGCGGTCTGCGACATGCTCGACCGCAATCCGGGGAAGTCGATCGCCGACCTCTATCGCGCTCTCCCCAAGACCTGGGGCTCGCCGACCATGTCGGCCCACTGCGCCGACGAGGTGAAGTACGGCGTGGCCGACCGGGTGCGGGACCATTTCCTCGCCGAGCAGGCCAGGGGCGCCAAGCTCGACGGCCAGCCGATCGCCGACATCGTGACGGTCAACGGCGTGCGGGTTGTGACCGCCGATGGAACCTGGGGCCTTGTTCGCGCGTCCTCCAACAAGCCCGAACTTGTGGTAGTAGTCGAGAGCCCGGTTGCGGAGAAGCGTATGCGCGAGATGTTCGCGACCATTGACGCTGCGCTCCGCAAGCACCCCGAGGTCGGCGCCTATAATCAGACGATCTGACCTCTATCGTTGTTTTGTAACGCCATCGGTAACCGGGACCGCTGGCCTGAGTAGGGAAGATGAAGACCGACCTCACCCGCTTGATGAACGAGATCCTGGCATGGCCGGCCGGCGACCAGGCCGAGCTCGCGGCCTATGCGCAGAAGATCCGCGCCCGCCGCGCCCGGCCTTTTGCGATCCCCGACGCCGGCGCGCGCAATGGCCCACGCCATGCCGTCCGCAGCCGCGCCGCCGCCGATCGCCAGATCGAGACCTTCTGGCAGCGCCGCGGCGGCTGACTTCTTCCACGGGGAGGCGGAAACGCAATCCGCCCGCGGCGGGGCGTTCCTTTTCCGCGCCTGATGCGCTACCGGCGTGAGCGCAGCCGACCGGAGTTGCCTTGATGCGCGCGTGCCTCGCCGTTCCCGCCGCCTTCGCCCTTGCCGCCTTTCTCGCCGCCTGCGGGCAGGCGCCGGCGCCGCCGCAATTCCCGCTCCCCGGCACCGAATGGGGCCTCGCCGGCAACCCCGCGCCCGAGCGCTTCGTCCAGTTCGTCCCCGACGGCGGCCAGTTCGGCGGCTTTGCGGGCTGCAACCAGATGTTCGGCGGCTTCACCCAGGACGGCGAGAAATTCACCTTCGACCGTATCGGCACCACGCGCATGGCCTGCCCGCCCGAGATCATGGCCGCCGAGACGGCCTTCCTCGCGATGCTGAGCGAGACCCGCTCGGCAACCGTCACCTCGCTTCTGATGACCCTCAAGCGCGAGGACGGCAGCACCATCGTCGAACTCGTCCGCCGCGACGCGGACTAGGGGGCGCGTGAAGCGCGTGCTAAGGTTTCACGATGAACCAGATACTCAAGACGTTGATCGAAGAAGCGGAGACTTGGCCGGAATCCGATCAAGCCGAGCTTGCTGCATTCGCTCAGGAGATACGTGCCCGTCGGACTGGCGTGTACGAACTCACCGACGACGAGCGAGCGGCAATCCTTGTCGGTCTGGCTGAGGCTGATCGAGGCGAGTTCGTCCCCGACGAGGAGATGGAGGCCTTCTGGAAGAAGCACCTCGGATGAACGTTCGGTACGGCCCGCGTGCCAGGGCCGACCTTCACGACATAGCTCAATATCTTTCGGAACGTAGCCTGCAAGGAGCCGTAAACGTCCTACGGGACATCGGCGAGTACGTGAATCTCCTACGCGAGCACCCAAGGGCAGGACTGGAGACAGGCCAGGCGGATGTCCGAGTTAAGATCAGCCGCCGATATCGCTATCGCGTGTTCTATAGAGAAGCTAAGGAAGCGGTCCTGATCTTACACATCCGCCACCCGGCCCGACGCCCGGTGTCTTACCTGAAGCCATGATCCTCTGTTCCTGCAACGTCATCACCCGCGCGATGATCATCGAGACCGCGCAGAAGCTGGCCGCCGAACGGCCGGGACGGCCGGTTACGCCCGCCCAGGTCTTCCGCGAGCTCAAGGTCAAGGCGCAGTGCACCGTGTGCTTCCCGGTGATCCGCGCCGTCTTCGTCGAGGCCGGCCTGCCGTTCACCTGCCCCGAGCCGCTGGCCACCGAAGCCGACCTCACCGAGCGCGGCGAGCGGCCGGGCGAGGTCGTAAGGTTTGACCGCGTCAAGCGCATGCGCTAACTGGAATCGTTCTAAAGACGCGGAGGCGATCAATGAAGGGCGAACCGAAGGTCATCGAATATCTCAACGCGGCCCTCCGGCTCGAGCTCGGCGCGGTCAACCAGTACTGGCTGCATTACCGGCTCACCGAGAACTGGGGCTACGGCAAGTTCGCCAAGAAGGAGCGGGCCGAGTCGATCGAGGAGATGCATCACGCCGACAAGCTGGTGAAGCGCATCGTCTTCCTCGACGGCTTCGCCAATCTGCAGACGGTCGCCCCGCTCCGCATCGGCCAGAACCTCAAGGAGGTCCTCGATGCGGACATGGCCGGCGAGCAGGAGGCGCGCGCCCTCTATCGCGAGGCCCGCGATGTCTGCCGCGAGCACGGCGACTATGTGTCCATGGCGCTCTTCGAGGAGCTGCTGAAGGACGAGGAGGGCCACATCGACTTCCTCGAGGGCCAGCTCCAGCTCTATGCCGAGATCGGCGCGCAGAACTACGGCCAGCTCCAGGCCGAGCCCGCCGACGACGCCGACTAGGCAACTGGATTCAAGGTTCCGTAGCCCGCGAGCCTCCCCGATGGGGAAGCTCGTTCCGTTTCGACCCGCGCCCTAGAAGGGCATCGTGTGGTAGTGGTCCCGGAGGCTCGTTCCCGGCGGATCGAAGAAGTACGTCACGCCGACATCGGCTTCCCAGAAATTGTAGTCGCTCATCGTGGCCGAGAGGTGCCCGAACTCGGCGCCCGCCCAGATGCTCCACGGATTGGCGGCGAAGCGGTGCTCGCCGAAGATGCCGACGGCATGGCGGTTGTAGTCGTCATTGCCCTCCCACCAGAACCGCGCGCCGATGTCGGTGTTCGGGTTGACCCAGTAGGCCAGCCAGGCACCCGCCGCGTGGTTGTCGTCGAAGACGCCGTTGCCTTCCCAGCCGGCCCAGGCGCCGATGTCGAACATGCCGATGAAGGCAGCGCCCTGCACGCCCGCGAACGTGCTCCTGTAGATATCGGTCGTTCCCAGCAGCCCGGCATAGATGCCGAGGGCGAAGGACTGGTTCGCATAGAAGATGTCCGTCTCCAGGCCCGCGACTGAAACGTCTCCGGTGAATTCGTGGCCAGTCCACGCCGTGAGCGCGACATTGAACCCGGACGGGAGGCTCACCTGAACCTCTCCCCAAAGCTCCGCGAAGGTCTGGTGGTAGTCGAAGGAGGGCTCGGAATAGCGCCCGAGCGTAACCCCGGCCTCACCGGTGATGACCTGGCTCATCGCATTCGACGTGCCCGCCGCGAGCATCGCGCACGCCACCAAAGCAAACTTCTTGTTCATTGGAAGTCCCCCAGCTGACTCGCCTCGAATCATAGCCCCGGCGTCGGAGACCGCAAAGCGGCTCAGCTCAAGTCTCGGGGAAGTGTGTCCCGGCTGCCGCAGCGCACTAAGGCGTCGTCAGATACCCGCGCATCACGCCGGTCGTGGTGATGTTGAGGTTGTTGTTGGTGCACACCTCGCCGCCCGCCTCCACCACCAGCCCCGGCTCGAATTCGTAGATGTGGAAGATGCGCCCCGTGCCGTCGGCGATGGATTCGCGGATCGCCGCGAGGTTCACGCGGAAACCGATGCCGCGGAAGATGCGCGTCTGCACGCCGGCCGCCGGCGTGGCGCCGAAGCCGAGAAGCTCGATCTGCCTGACGACCAGCACCTGCCCTTCCGGGATCTCGAACGGCGCCTCGGTCCCGTCGGCGAGGAGGCGGGTGTCGAACTTCGTCCCGACATTCGTGCAGGCCGCCGAGTCCGTCTCCTGCTGGACGTCGACCACGTCCGCCGCGCTCGCCGGCCCGAGCGCCTGCGCCTCCACGGCGGGCGCCGCGCCGAGCAGGAATGCCGCGCCTAGCACGGCCGAAACCGCCGTCTTCCATTCCATTGGCATGACTTGCCCCACAACCCAACGGGCGTGAAATTAGCGCTTTGCGAGAATTCCTGAACCTCCCTCTTGGGGGGAGGTTAACGCTCATGGAGTCCAGCGCCTTCCCTCGAGGTCGAGACGATAGCGGCGCGGATGCCGGACGAACGCCGCGAGCCCCGCGAGCGCCGGGTTGACATGCGTCACCGCCACGGTCGCCATCGCCTCCATGAGCCGGCGATGCGGCTCCTTGTCGACGAAGGCGGCCCGGAAGCCGCTCGCGGCGAGATAGGTCGCGAGCTTCCGCGCGATCCCGCCGGCAAGATAGACCCCGCCGCGCGGCAGGAACACCAGCGCGAGGTCGCCGGCATAGCGCCCGAGATAGGTCGCGAAGAGCTCGAGCGTCTGCGCCGCCACCGCGTCGCTCCGCTCGATCGCGGCGGCGGTGATCTCCGGCGCCGACGCGAAGCGCGGTTCGCCGCCGTCGGCGCGCGCCACCGCGCCGTAGAGGCGGACGAGGCCGGGGCCGCTGAGGATCGCCTCGCCCTCGATCCGCTCGCCGCGCGGCGCGAGATGCCGCCACACGCGCTCGTCCTCCCGGCTGCGCGGGCCGATGTCCAGATGCCCGCCTTCGCCCGGCACCGGCAGCCACGACTCGCCGAGATGGATGAGGCCGGCGGCCCCGAGGCCGGTTCCCGGCCCGACCACCAGCTTGGTGCGGCCGTCGGCGACCGTGCCCTCGCCGATCGGCAGGAGGTCGCCCGGCCCGAGCACAGGCAGGGAGAGCGAGAGGGCCTCGAAATCGTTGAGGAGGATCACCTCCTCGAGGCCCATCGTCTCGATGAGGCTCCTCGCCGAGATGATCCACGGCGAGTTGGTGAGCCGCACGCTCTCCCCGGTGATCGGCGCCGCGAGCGCCAGTACCGCCGAGCGCGGCCGCGCCGGCGCGCTCGCGAGCAGTGCCGACAGCGCAGCCTCGGCCGAGGGATGCGCGGCCGTCTTGACCACGCCGAGCGAAACGGCGTCTCCCTCGGCAACGACCAGGGCGAAGCGCGCGTTGGTGCCGCCGATGTCGCCGACCAGACAGGGCAGGGGAAGGGGAGTGTTTGTCATAAGCGATCGAAGATGGCCCCGGCCTTGCAGCCCTATTGAGGGACGGGTGAAAGAAACCTAACGTTCATAGAGCTTTTGACGATCGGAAGTATCGTTCTGATCCAAGTAGAGGGAGTAAGTGGATGCCTCATTGCCTTGCGCGTCTGCCGCTGGCGGCTGCAATTCTGGCGGGAACAAGCGCCTTCGCCCTCGCGCAGGACCGCGTCGTCAATGTCTACAACTGGTCCGACTATATCGAGGAATCGGTGCTCGCCGAGTTCACCGCCGAGACCGGCATCCGCGTCGTTTATGACGTTTATGACAACAACGAGATCGTCGAGACCAAGCTTCTCGCCGGCGGCTCCGGCTACGACCTCGCCGTGCCCTCCGACGCCAACGTCATGCGCCTCATCCAGGCCGGCGCGCTGCAGCCGCTCGACAAGTCGCTCATCCCCAACCTCGCCAATATGTGGCCGGCGATCACCGACCGCCTCGCCGCCTACGACCCCGGCAACGAATACGCCGTGAACTACATGTGGGGCACGACGGGAATCGGCTACAACGTAGCCATGGTTGCCGAACGGCTGGGTGACGCACCCGAGGACTCCTGGGCGCTGGTTCTCGATCCCGCGATCGCGTCCAAATTCGCCGATTGCGGCATCCAGGTCCTCGACCAGCCCGACGAGATGATCCACGCCGCGCTCGCCTATCTCGGCATCGATCCCGGCTCGACCGATCCGGACGACATCCGGCGAGCTGGCGACGCCTGGAAGGCGGTCCGCCCCTATATCCAGAAGTTCCATTCTTCCGAGTACATCAACGCGCTCGCCAATGGCGACATCTGCCTCGCCGTCGGCTTCTCCGGCGACATCCTGCAGGCGCGCGACCGCGCCGCCGAGGCGGGCGCCGGCGTCGAGGTCGCCTACGCGATCCCGCAGGAAGGCGCCCAGATGTGGTTCGACTCCTTCGTCATCCCGCGCGACGCCCCGCACGTCGCCGAGGCGCACGCCTTCATCGACTTCATGATGCGCCCCGAGGTCGCCGCCGCGAACTCGAACTACGTCTACTACGCCAACGGCAACCTCGCCTCGCAGAGCCTCCTCAACGACGACGTGATCAGCGACACCGCCATCTATCCCGACCTCGCCACCGTCGAGCGGCTGTTCACCGCCCTGCCTTACGATCCACGCACCCAGCGCGTCGTCACCGGCGTCTGGACCGAAGTGAAGTCCGGCGGTTGACTGCCGCCACCGCCACCGCCCGCACCCGGCCGATGGGCAAGTCCATCGGCCCGGTGCGGCGTTCCTTCGCGCCCTGGCTCGACCCCGACGCGAAGCCGCTGGTCGAGTTCAGGGGCATCGTGAAACGCTTCGGCGAGACCGTCGCGGTCGACCATCTCGACCTCGGCATCTACGAGCGCGAGTTCTTCGCCCTTCTCGGCCCCTCCGGCTGCGGCAAGACCACGCTTCTCAGGATGCTCGCGGGCTTCGAGAACCCCGACGAGGGCACCGTCTCGATCGACGGCAAGAGCCTCGCCGGCGTGCCGCCCTACCGCCGGCCGGTCAACACCGTCTTCCAGTCCTACGCGCTCTTCCCGCACATGACGGTCGAGGCCAACATCGCCTTCGGCCTCAAGCAAGACAGGCTGCCCAAGGACGAGATCGACCGCCGCGTCGAGGAGGCGCTCACGCTGGTCAAGCTCACCGGCATGGGCAAGCGGAAGCCCGACCAACTCTCCGGTGGCCAGCGCCAGCGCGTCGCGCTCGCCCGCTCGCTCGCCAAGCACCCGAAAGTGCTCCTTCTCGACGAGCCGCTCGCCGCCCTCGACAAGAAGCTCCGCGAGGAGACCCAGTTCGAGCTCGCCGACCTCCAGCAGCGCCTCGGCCTCACCTTCGTGATCGTCACTCACGACCAGGAGGAGGCGATGACGCTCGCCGACCGCATCGCGGTGATGAGCAAGGGCCGCATCGTCCAGGTGGCGAGCCCGGCCGAGATCTACGAGCAGCCCAACTCGCGCTACGTCGCGGACTTCGTGGGCGACATCAACATCCTCGAATGCGGCCTCGCCGGCCGGAACGAGGGCCTCACCCGGCTCGAGTGCCCGGGCGCGGGGGCCGTCATCCTCCTCTCGCAGGAGATTGCGGCCGACCCCGGCACCAAGGTCTTTTTCGCGGTCCGGCCCGAGAAGATGCAGATATCGCTCGCCGGACCGGCCGAGCCCGGCGTCAACTCGCTCTACGG
This sequence comes from Bauldia sp., assembly GCA_020853895.1. Lineage (GTDB taxonomy): Bacteria > Pseudomonadota > Alphaproteobacteria > Rhizobiales > Kaistiaceae > JADYYB01. Next base: position 3,680 of record JADYYB010000110.1, on the reverse strand, counting down.
CGAGGTCTGGGACATCGGCTATCTCGGCGACGTCTCGGTCTATCACGTGCGCCTCGCCGACGGTCAGACGGTGAAGGCGACCGTCGCCAACCGCACCCGCCTCGTCGAGCGGCCGATCACCTGGGAAGACAAGGTCTGGCTCAGCTGGAGCCCCGACGCCGGAATCGTGCTGACCAAATGAGCGTCGTCGCCGCCAACCCGCCCGCGCCTGCCGCGCGTTCCGCCCGGCCGGGTGGTTGGGGCCGCCGCCTCGTCATCGCCATCCCCTATCTCTGGCTGCTGCTTCTCTTCCTGGCGCCGTTCCTGATCGTCCTGAAGCTCTCCTTCTCGACGGCCGCGATCGCCATCCCGCCCTATACGCCGGTCTTCGATCTCGGTGCGGGATGGGACGCCTTCCTCGCCAAGATCCAGGAATTCACCACCGAGAATTATGCCTGGCTCGCCCAGAACAGCCTCTACTGGCGCTCCTATCTGTCGAGCTTGCAGATCGCGCTCATCTCCACCGTCCTCACGCTCCTCATCGGCTACCCGATGGCCTACGGCATGGCGCGCGCGCCCGCCGGCTGGCGGCCGATCCTGGTGATGATGGTGATCCTGCCGTTCTGGACCTCGTTCCTGATCCGCGTCTACGCGTGGATCGGCATCCTTCGCCGCGAGGGCCTCCTCAACCAGTTCCTGCTCTGGCTGGGCTGGATCGACGCCCCGCTCGCCATCCAGAACACCAACACCGCCGTCTATATCGGCATCGTCTATTCGTACCTGCCGTTCATGGTCCTGCCGCTCTACGCCGCGCTCGAACGGATGGACAAGACGCTGCTGGAGGCCGCCGCCGATCTCGGCTCGACGCCGCTGAAGGCCTTCTGGCGGATCACCTTCCCGCTCTCGATCCCGGGCGTGGTCGCCGGCTGCATGCTGGTCTTCATCCCGGTGGTCGGCGAGTTCGTCATCCCCGATCTCCTCGGCGGCTCGGAGACGCTGATGATCGGCAAGACGCTGTGGTCGGAGTTCTTCACCAACCGCGACTGGCCGCTCGCCTCCGCGGTGGCGATCCTCCTTCTCCTCATCCTGGTGGTGCCGATCGTCCTCTTCCAGAACCAGCAGCGGAAGGCCGAGGAGGCCGGGCGATGAAGCACGGCCCGTCCTGGTTCAACGTCACCTCGGTGACGCTCGGCTTCGCCTTCCTCTATCTGCCGATCGTCCTCCTGGTGATCTATTCCTTCAACGCCTCGCGCCTCGTCACGGTGTGGGGCGGCTTCTCCACCCAGTGGTACGGCGCGCTCTTCCAGAACCGCGAGCTCCTCGACGCCGCCTGGGTGACGCTGCGCGTCGCGCTCCTCTCCGCCACCGCCGCGACCTTCCTCGGCACGCTCGGCGCGGTCGCGCTGGTGCGCTTCGGCGGCTTCCGCGGCCGGACGCTTTTCGCCGGCATGATCTACGCCCCGCTGGTCATGCCCGAGGTCATCCTCGGCCTCTCCCTGCTCCTCCTCTTCGTCGCCGTCGGCTTCGCGCGCGGCTTCTGGACCATCGTGCTCGCCCACGTCACCTTCACCATGTGCTTCGTCGCGGTGGTGGTGCAGTCGCGCCTCGTCACCTTCGACAGGAGCCTCGAGGAAGCCGCGCTCGATCTCGGCGCCCACCCGCTCACCGCCTTTATCCAGGTGACCCTGCCGCTGATCGCGCCCGCCGTGCTCGCCGGCTGGATGCTCGCCTTCACCCTCTCGCTCGACGACCTCGTCATCGCGAGCTTCGTGAGCGGCCCCGGCGCGACCACGCTGCCGATGAAGATCTACAGCCAGGTTCGCCTCGGCGTGACCCCCGAGATCAACGCCGCCTCGACCATCCTCATCGGCCTCGTGACCGCCGGCGTGATCGTCGCCTCCATCGTCCAGAAACGCCGCGCCACCCGCCGCCTGACATTCGTCTGACGTGATTTGAGCGCGCTTCTTTCTTAACCTCCCCCTCGAGGGGAGGTCGAAACCCGCGTTTCAGCGGGTTTCGGGAGGGGGGTGGGAAGGAAAAGAACCGTCGAACCAAGGCTCAAGCCCAGCCGCCTCGACAATCCGGGCGAGGACGCCCTCGATGTTCTCGATCACATCCACGCTGAAGAACCGAAGCACGACATAGCCCTCGGCCGTCAGCCAGCGTGTCCGCACCTCGTCGGCTGCGATGCCCTGATCCGTAAGATGCTGACTCCCGTCCACCTCGACGACGAGCTTCTTCGCCGGACAGAAGAAGTCGACGATGTAAGGCCCAATAGGTGTCTGCCGCCTGAAGCTCAGCCCCTCCAACGCATCCCCGCGGAGTTGCGACCAGAGCATCAACTCCGGCCCAGTCATCTGCCGGCGCATCGACTTGGCAAGCGTTCGTTGACGACGGTCGACGTTACGGCGCGGCACTCCCCCTCCCGAAGCTGCTCGGGCACAGCCCTCGCACCTTCGACCTCCCCTCGAGGGGGAGGTTACAATGGTTTGCGATCAACCAGCATGTTCCATCTTGGAAGCGCCACTCCTGCTCCTAACCTCTCCTTTGAGGGGAGGTCGAAACCCGCGTTTCAGCGGGTTTCGGGAGGGGGCGCTGCCGTTCAACCTGCACGCGGGTCAGGGGACAAACCCGAGCGGCCTTGGCGGGCGGATCTGCGCGCGGGCGTCGGGCGGGGCGGCGACCACGGCGCGGGCCAGCACGTCCTGGCCGAGGGCCTGCAGCGCGGCTGTCTTCTCGCGCACCTCGGCAAACGCAGTCCGCAGAGCGGCCTCGTCGAGCGGGCTCTCCTGCATGATCCCATAAAGCCGCGCCTGCGCCGCGCGGTAGTCCTCGAGCGCCTGCCGGAGTTCGACCCGGTTCTCGACGAGGTCGCGGCCGATCGACCGGCGGATCTCGGGCGGGAAGGTCTGCAGCCCGATCTCCACGATCCGCGCGAGGTCGGCGGCCTGGCCGCCGCCGCTCGCCCGCGCCGCGATGAAGCCGACGCCGAGGAAGTTCAGCCCGAGCGAAACGAAGAGGAGGATGAGGAGGATGGCCGCCGCCAGCCCACGGATGGTCATGGCTCGACCTCCGTCGCGAGGACACTGAAGACGAGGTCGCTGAAGAGGAGCTCCGCGATCGCCTGGTCGCCGTCGCTCGCCGGCACGGCGTGGCCGATGATGAACCCGGCCGCCAGGCACGCCGTCAGCCCGCCGCCCGCCCAGGCGTAGAAGCGCGAGCCGGCCCGCACCGGCCGCTCGGCGCCCGCCCCGTCTTCCCGCACCCGGGCGAGGATCCGTCCGACCTGCGCCGCGTCGACCGGCTCCGGCGCGAGCGAAGCGCCGAGGAGATCGTGGAGCCGCCCCGCTTCGGCCAGCAGCCCAGCGGCAGCCGGGTCGCGCGCGACCAGCGCCTCGCCCTCGCGCCTGACCGTCTCCGGCCAGCGCGCGAGATCGCTGCCCAGCCGGTCGAGCGCGTCGCGAAAATCATCAACGGTCATCATCGTTCTCACCCTTGGTCTCTGCCGCCGCGAGCCTCGCCCGCAGCGTCCGTCGCGCCCGCACCAGGAGCTGCTCCGCCGCTCCGGTCGAAATCCCCAGCACCGCCGCCACCTCGCTGCTGCTCTGCCCGCCCTCGGCGGCGACCAGGATCGCCGCCCGCTGCCGCGCCGGCAGGTCGAGCACCAGCCTCGCCACCGCGCCGACCTCGCTCCGCGCCTC
>JADYYB010000109.1 GCA_020853895.1 Bauldia sp. | reverse complement strand
GCGATGCGGCAGACCTCCTTGATCGGCACGATCGTGCCCAGGACGTTCGACATGTGCGTGATGGCGACGATCTTGGTGCGCGGGGTGATCAGCGCGGCGAAGGCGTCGAGGTCGAAGCTGCCGTCGTCGCCGACCGGCGCCCATTTCAGGACCGCGCCCTTCCGCTCGCGGTGGAAGTGCCACGGGACGATGTTGGAGTGATGCTCCATCACCGTGAGCAGGATCTCGTCGCCCTCGTTGATCGCGATCTGCCCGAAGGAGGAGGCGACGAGGTTGATCCCCTCGGTCGAGGAGCGGGTGAAGATGACCTCGCCCGCCTCGCGCGCGTTGAGGAAGGCGCGCACCGTCTCGCGCGCGTGCTCGAAGCGGTCCGTGGCGAGGTTGGAGAGGTAGTGCAGCCCGCGATGGACGTTGGCGTACTCGTCGCGATAGGCGCGGGTGATCGCGTCGATCACGATTTGCGGCTTCTGCGCCGACGCGCCGCTGTCGAGATAGGTCAGCGGCTTGCCGTAGACCTCGGTCGCCAGGATCGGGAAGTCGCGCCGGATCGCCTCGACGTCATAAGGTGTCGCTGCCAAGACCCGCTGGTTCATGACGCGACCTTCCCCCTCTCCCCGGAGGGGAGAGGGTCGGGGTGAGGGGGTACCGCGCTATCCGGAGAGGGCAGAGCCCCCTCACCCCAGCCCTCTCCCCTCCGGGGAGAGGGGGCGGTGAGCGCGGCGCGCATTCTCATTGTGCCTTCTCGGCGGGGGCGCGGCGGGAGAGCCAGTCCTCGATGACGCCTTCCAGCGCCGCGCCGACCTCCTCGTCGCCGATCGCCTCGACCGCGTCGGCGAGGAAGGCCTGGAGCAGGAGCCGCTCGGCGTCGGGGCGCGGGATGCCGCGGCTCAGGAAGTAGAACAGCATCGCCTCGTCGATGCGGCCCGACGTCGAGCCGTGGCCGCACTGCACGTCGTCGGCGTAGATCTCGAGCTCGGGCTTGGAGACGAAGGCCGCGTCGTCCGACAGCAGCAGCTGCTTGGCCATCATCTTGCCGTCGGTCTTCTGCGCCTCCTGGGCGACGATGATCTTGCCCTGGAAGACGCCGTCGGCCGACCCGTCGGCGACGTTCTTGAAGAGGACGCGGCTCCTGGAGCCGGGCTTGGCGTGGTTCAGCACCAGCGTCACGTCGGCATGCTGGTCGCCGCCGATCATGGTGGCGCCGTTGAGGTTGATCTCCGCGCCCTCCCCCGCGATGGTCACGAAGCTCTGCGAGCGCGAGAGCGAGGCGCCGGCGGTCACCGTCAGGTGGTTGAAGCGCGCGCCCGCGCCGACGGTGGCGACGAGCGAGCCGAGATGGGAGGCGCGGTCGCCGGCCGCCTGGAGCTTGCTCCAGTCGAGCCGCGCATCGGCGCCGACATCGACATAGGCCAGCGAATTGGCATGGCCGATGACGCCGTCGCGGCCGACATGGACCTCGACCACGCGGAGCGCGGCGCCCGCGCCGACGATCAGCGCATCGCGCGTGAACGCCGACGCCTCGACGCCGGTCGAGACGTGGAGGATCTCCAGCGGCCGCGAGAGCTGCACGCCGGGGCGGACGACGATGGCGACTCCATCCCCGGCGAGCGCGGTGTTGAGCGACACGGCGGCGTCGGTGCGCGCGATGTCGGGCAGAGTCATCACCACCTTGCCGGCGGACTGGCTGGCGAACAGGAGCCCGGCGCCCTCGACCTCGACGCCTTCGAGGAGCAGCGGCCCGAGATCGGAAAGGCCGGGCATGAAATGCCCGTCGACGAGGATGAGCCGGTAGCGTTCGAGCCCACCCAGCCGGTCGGGCGCGAGCGCCAGCGCCGCGGCGGCGTCCTTCTCGCTAAGGCGGGCGGCGAGCGGCGGCACCTCGCGGAGAAGCGCGCGGAGGTCGGTATATTTCCACTCCTCGACGCGGCGATGCGGGAGGCCGCTGGCGCGGAAGCGCGCGAAGGCCTCCGCGCGGAGACCCTGCACCTCGGCATTGCCCGGCAGGGTGTCGCGCGCGCCCTCATAGGCGGCGATCAGCGCCGTCTCGGCATCGGTACGGAGGACGCGCGGTTCGGCGGACATGAGGTTCACGCCGCGTCCGCCGCGTAATCGGCATAGCCGCGCGCCTCGAGCTCGAGCGCCAGCTCCTTGCCGCCGGTGCGGACGATGCGGCCGGCCGACATGACATGCACCTTGTCGGGCACGATGTAGTTGAGGAGCCGCTGATAATGGGTGATGACCAGCGTCGAGCGGGCCGGGCTGCGGAGCGCGTTCACGCCCTCGGAGACGATGCGAAGCGCGTCGATGTCGAGGCCGGAATCGGTCTCGTCGAGGATGCACAGCTTCGGCTCGAGGAGCGCCATCTGCAGGATCTCGTTCCGCTTCTTCTCGCCGCCGGAGAAGCCTGTGTTGACCGGCCGGCGCAGCATCTCCTGGTCCATCTGCAGGAGATCGGCCGCCTGGCGGACCCTGCGGATGAAGTCGGGCGTCGTCAGCTCCGCCTCGCCGCGCGCCTTCCGCTGCGCGTTGAGCGCGGCCTTGAGGAAGGTCATGCCGGCGACGCCGGGGATCTCGACCGGATACTGGAAGGCGAGGAACACGCCCTTGGCCGCGCGCTCGGCCGGCTCCATCTCGAGGATGCTCTCGCCCTCGAAGAGGATATCGCCGCCGGTGACCTCGTAGTCGTCCTTGCCGGCCAGCACATAGGCGAGCGTCGATTTGCCCGAGCCGTTGGGGCCCATGATGGCGTGGACCTCGCCGGACCCGATCGAGAGGTCGAGGCCACGGAGGATCTTCTTGCCGTCGATCTCGACGTGAAGGTTCTTGATTTCCAGCATTTTCAGTCGTCGCTTCCTATCGTTTCCGGTTCCGTAACCTCCCCCTCGAGGGGAGGTCGAAACCGGCGTTTCAGCCGGTTTCGGGAGGGGGGTTGCGGTGCCGCCGTGCCCCCTCCCCGAAGCTGTTTGGCCCCCGATCAAGTCGGGGGCCTCACACCTTCGACCCTCCCTCAAGGGGAGGGTTAGTCCCTATGTGCTCTTCCCGCTGCCGGTCTGCTTGTAGTCTTCCAGCGTCCTGGTGAGGTCGGACCTCTTCGAGGCGACAACGACGAAGAAGATGCCGGCGGCCATCGAGATGACGATGAAGAGGATCAGCCCGGTCGCGAACTGCTCGCGATAGGTGAGGTAGATGAAGATCAGCGCCGCCAGCACCATCGCGCCGACGAAGACCCAGGCGACGATCCAGCCCTCGCGGCTGACCGGGGCCAGCGCGTTCCGCGGATTGCCGACGGGAAACCGCCGCGCGAACCAGACATCCTTCTCGCTCATCCCACGCTCCCTTCGAGGCTGACGCTGATCAGTTTCTGCGCCTCGACCGCGAACTCCATCGGCAGCTGCTGCAGCACGTCTCTAACGAAGCCGTTGACGATGAGCGCCACCGCCTCCTCGTCCGAGAGGCCGCGGCTCTTGCAGTAGAAGAGCTGGTCCTCGGCGATCTTGGAGGTGGTCGCCTCGTGCTCGAACACGGCGGTCCGGTTGTAGGACTCGATGTACGGGATGGTGTGCGCGCCGCAGAGGTCGCCGATCAGCAGCGAGTCGCAGTTGGTGTAGTTGCGCGCGCCGGTCGCGCGGCGGTTGGCGGTGACGAGGCCGCGATAGGTGTTGTTGGAGTGGCCGGCGGCGATGCCCTTGGAGATGATGCGGCTCTTCGTGTTCTTGCCGAGGTGCCGCATCTTGGTGCCGGAATCGACCTGCTGGTACCCGTTGGAGACGGCGATCGAATAGAACTCGCCAACCGAGTCGTCGCCGCGGAGGATGCAACTCGGGTACTTCCAGGTGATCGCCGAGCCGGTCTCGACTTGGGTCCAGGAGATCTTCGATCGCGCGCCGGCGCAGAGGCCGCGCTTGGTGACGAAGTTATAGACCCCCCCCTTCCCGCTCTTGTCGCCCGGGTACCAGTTCTGGACCGTGGAGTACTTGATCTCCGCATCTTCCAGCGCGACCAGCTCGACGACGGCGGCGTGGAGCTGGTTCTCGTCGCGCATCGGGGCGGTGCAGCCTTCGAGGTAGCTCACATAGGCGCCCTTGTCGGCGATGATGAGCGTCCGCTCGAACTGGCCGGTCTTCCGCTCGTTGATGCGGAAATAGGTCGAGAGCTCCATCGGGCAGCGGACGCCTTCGGGCACGTAGACGAACGAGCCGTCGGAGAAGACCGCCGAGTTGAGCGTGGCGTAGAAATTGTCGGTGACGGGCACGACCGAGCCGAGATAGCGGCGGACGAGGTCCGGATGCTCTCTTATCGCCTCGGACATCGACATGAAGAGGACGCCGGCCTTCTTCAGCTCGTCCTTGAAGGTGGTGACCACCGAGACCGAGTCGAACACCGCGTCGACCGCCACGCGCGACCCCTCGACGCCGGCGAGAATCTCCCGCTCGCGGAGCGGAATGCCAAGCTTCTCGTAGGTGCGCAGGAGCTCGGGGTCGACCTCGTCGAGGCTCTTCGGGCCTGGCGTGTGGGTCGGCGCGGAGTAGTAGTAGATGTCCTGGAAGTCGATCTTCGGATAGCTGACGCGCGCCCAGGTCGGCTCGTGCTGGGTCAGCCAGCGGCGATAGGCGTCGAGCCGCCATTCCAGCATCCAGTCCGGCTCGCCCTTCTTCTCCGAGATGAAGCGCACCACGTCCTCGGAGAGGCCCTTGGGGGCCTTCTCCGAGGCGATGTCGGTGACGAAGCCGTATTTGTACTGGTCGACGTCGATCTTGCGGACCGTGTCGACCGTTTCGCGAACTGCTGGCATTCCCTGCTCCAATTCCGGGCGGCCGCGGCCGCCGGTTCATTTCACGACGCACGCCGCTCAGGCGGCGGCGACAATCCTCTTTGCGGCGAGGCCTGCCACCGCCGCCTGCCAGGCTTCCTCGAAACGATCGATGTCGGCTTCGCTCGTCGCCCAGCCGAAGCTGACGCGGACGGCCGAACGCTGGAGGCTGTGCTTACCCATTGCCGCCAGCACGTGGGAGGGCGACACCTTGCCCGAGCTGCAGGCCGAGCCGGCCGAGACGGCCACCCCGTTGAGGTCGAGCGCGATCAGGAGCGTTTCCGCCGCCACGCCCTCAAGCGCGACGCACACGGTCTGCGGCAGCCGCTCGGCGCCGGCAGACAGAATATGGGTTCCGGGGCCGGTCGCGGCAACGATGGCCTCGATCCGCTTCCGCCAGCCGGTCCAGCCCGCAGCGGCGGGCAACTCCGTCGCGGAAGCCGCCGCCGCCGCGCCGAAGCCGGCGATCGCGGCCACGCTCTCGGTGCCGGCGCGGGCGTTCCGCTCCTGGCCGCCGCCGGTCAGGAGCGGCGGAAGGGTCACGCCCTCGCGCGCGCGGACCAGGGCGCCGACGCCCTGCGGGCCACCGAGCTTGTGGGCGGAGAGGCTGAGGAAATCGACGCCGAGCGCAGCGATGTCGACCGGGATGCGGCCGGCGGCCTGGACGGCGTCGCAATGGACATAGGCGCCCGACGCATGCGCGAGCCTGGCGATCTCCGCCACTGGCTGGATCGCGCCGGTCTCGTTGTTGGCGAGCATGACCGAGACCAGCACCGGCCGGCCGGCGAAGGAGTCGAGCTGATCGCGCAGCGTGCCGAGGTCGACGACGCCCTCGCCATTGACCGGGATGCGCGCGACCTCCGTGGCCGGGAAGCGCCCGCCGGCCAGCACCGAGAGATGCTCCGTCGCTCCGACCAGGAGGCCGGCGAGCTCGACCGGCTTGCCCTCGACCATCAGGCGCGGGGAAAGCGCCGTGACATTGGCCTCGGTGCCGCCGCCGACGAAGGTGACGTTCCTGGGCTCGGCGCCGACCAGATCGGCGACCGCCGCCCGCGCATCCTCGATGCGCGCCCGGGCTGCCCTGCCCTCGGCATGGGCCGAGGAGGCGTTGCCGGTCGCCGCCAGCGCCTCGACCATGGCGTCGCGCGCCGCGGGGCGAAGCGGCGCCCCGGCGTTGTAGTCGAAATAGGCGCGCGAACGAGCCAAAATCTCTCCGCTCCTCGAAACCGGCCAAGGCTTACCAGAAAAATAGAGTTTCTGAGTCAGGTTATGAAGGCGGCGGCTCGCCGCGTCAACAGTTTCGAAGCATTCTAACCAGCTTCCAGGCGTTCGCCGCAAGCGCGCGTCGTGCGCCCTCCGCGAGGGCGCACGTGATGCTTGAAACCGACCCTAGCCCCTATGATATGTAGCCGCTCGCCAGCCTCCCCTCTTCGAGGCCTCGGCGGAGCTCAACGTTCCGGATCGGCCCGGGTCTGCCCTTCCCTTCGCGCGGAAAGCCCAGAGAACCCTCGTCGCCGGAACCAAAGGTCGGTTTCAAGAATGCCTGAAGTCATTTTCACGGGGCCTGCCGGCCGACTCGAAGGCCGTTACCAGCCCGCCAAGGGCGATCGCACCGCGCCGATCGCCATCGTGCTCCACCCGCATCCGCAGTTCGGCGGCACGATGAACAACCAGATCGTCTACCAGCTGTTTTACATGTTCACGAAGCGGAACTTCTCGGTGCTCCGCTTCAACTTCCGCGGGGTTGGGCGCAGCCAGGGCGCCTTCGATCACGGCGCGGGCGAGCTCTCGGACGCGGCGGCCGCGCTCGACTGGGTGCAGACCATCCATCCCGACGCGCGCGGCTGCTGGGTCGCCGGCTTCTCCTTCGGGGCGTGGATCGGGATGCAGCTCCTGATGCGCCGCCCGGAGGTCGAGGGCTTCATCTCGATCGCCCCGCCGGCCAATCTCCACGACTTCACCTTCCTCGCCCCCTGCCCGTCCTCGGGCCTCATCATCCAGGGCGACCAGGACAAGGTGGTGCCGCCAAAGGACGTCCAGGCGCTGGTCGACAAGCTGAAGACCCAGAAGGGCATCAAGATCGACCACACGATCATCCAGGGCGCCAACCACTTCTTCGAAGGGGACGTCGACCAGCTGATCGAGGCGTGCGCCGCCTACGTCGACAAGCGGCTGGGCGCCGCGCGGGCGGCCTAGCCTCCGGCTTTCTCCAGACCGCTGCCCGAGGCCGCCGGCGGGGACTCCGTCGCTTCGCGCTCGGGCGGCTCGACCGGTGGGGTCGCCGCAATGACCGCGGCTGCCGCGGTGACGATGGCGGCGGCCGGCTCCGCCGTCTGGCGCGGCTTGCGGCCGCCGATGCGGCGGGCGAGGCCGCGCGCCATCCCGGCGATCTCCCCGGGGCTCTGGAACATCGGGATCTTCGGCGCGGCGACCGGCGCGGGCTCTACGGCGAGGCCGATCTCCTCGATCTGGTGATCCTCGTCGACCATGCGCACGATGAGGGCCACCGAGCCGAGCGAGACGCGGTCGGCCTGCTCGAGGTCGCCGGCCAGCTCCCGGCGCATGAACTCGCGCAGCGTGACCGGGCGGTCGGCCTCGGCGACCGTGAAGCCGTAGACGTCGGCGACATCGCCGAGCCGGGCGTCGGGATCGAGCACGAAATCGCCGTAGAGGGCCGGATCGCCGCCGACGATCGGCGCGGCGAAGAGCCGGTCGAGGAGCGAGACGAAGTCGGTCGCGGTCACGATGTAGATCTGGTCGCCCGGCCGCGGCCGGCCGGCGGTGTGCGGGCGCAGCGAGCGGCCCTCGCGCACGATCAGCGAAGGCCGTGCCCAGCGCGGCATGCGCTCGCCCTTGGCGATCGGGCTCTCGGGGTGCACGCGGTAGGCGACGATCTCGTGGTCGCCACGCCCCGGCAGTTCGAGCTCGATGCGGTCGACAGGCCCCGCGCGCGGCGGGACGATGAGGCGGAGCCGCCGCGCCATCGGGTTGATCGACCAGCCCTGGATGAGGAGCGAGATCACCACCACGATGAAGGCGACGTTGAACATCAT
>JADYYB010000108.1 GCA_020853895.1 Bauldia sp. | reverse complement strand
GCGAGCTCGGACGCCGCCCTCCCGCTCAAGGCCGGCTACGCCGTGCAGTGGGCGATCCTCGAAGCGATCCGCGACAGCGGCGTCCGCTGGTACGACCTCGGCGGGGAAGCCGGCGAGGAAGGCCTCCGCCAGTTCAAGAAGGGCCTCGCCGGCAAGCGCGGCGCGGTCGTCGCGCTGCCTTCCGAGTTCCACTGGGCCGGCACGCTGCGCGCCCGCCTCGCGCTCCATGGCCTCGAGGCCGCGCGCCAGGCCGCCGGACTCCTCGACCGCGTCCGCCCCCGCCGCTAGTTCCCTCCAAAAGCAGCGGAACCTTCGCTGTTTCCCACGGTTTTCTAGCACAACCGCGGTCCTCGCGCCTTCGCGCCCGGACCCCGCGAGAAAAGCCAACCGGAGGGATCCATGGCCAAGAACGCAGTCGAAGAAATGGAAGCCACCGCCGAGGCCACGATGGCCGACCTGCAGCGCCAGATGAAGGCGATCCAGTCCGACATCAGCGCCATCACCGGCACCCTGAAGACCTTCGGCAAGGACCAGGCCGGCCACGTGAGCGCGGCCGCGCGGAATGCCTTCGATCATGCCGGCGAGGGCCTCCGCATGACCGCGGCCGAGGCGCGCGAGCGCGGCGAGCACATCGCCGAGGAGGTCGAGCAGACCATCAGCCGCAACCCGCTGACCTCGGTGCTGGTCGCGCTCGGCGTCGGCTACATCGCCGGCATGATGGCGCGGCACTGAGCGCGCCGTCATGGCCTCCCTGCTGCGGGCGATCGCCGGCCCCGCCGTGCACGACGCGGCGCTGAGCGCCAACGCCTTCGCCCGGCGCACGGCGCTGATCCTCGCCGGCGCCACCGCGTTCACGGTCGCCGCCGCCTTCGTGGTGGCGGCGGCCTACACGCTGATCGAGGACGCCTACGGCCCGATCGCCGCCCAGCTGTCAATCGCCGGCTTCTTCGTGGTGGTCGGGATCGTTCTCATGCTTGTCGCGCGGAACGCCGCGCGCCATCGCCCGCCAGGCGTCTATGGTGTCCTCGGTACGCCCGCGCCTGACGAGCCGGCCGGCCTGCCGACGATCGCCACCGCCTTCGCGCTCGGCTTCGCCCGCGGCATCCGCCGCCGCGACCGCTGATCCTCACCTCCCCCTCGCGAGGGGGAGGTCGATCGGCGCAGCCGATCGGGTGGGGGTAAGTCCTTGAAGATCGCTATCGTGAGAGAATGACTGACCCCCACCGGCGCTTCGCGCCACCTCCCCCTTTCAAGGGGAGGAAGTCCAGCGCTACGCCGCCATCGACGCCGTCGAGCGGAAGAACAGCGCCTGGCTGATCGCCGCGCGCACATAGCGCGGATCGAACGGCTTGGTGAGGAGGAAGGTCGGCTCCGGCCGCTCGCCGGTGAGGAGGCGCTGCGGGAAGGCGGTGATGAAGATCACCGGCACCGAGAAGCTCGAGAGGATGTCCTTGACCGCGTCGATCCCCGACGAGCCGTCGGCGAGCTGGATGTCGGCGAGCACGAGGCCCGGCCGGTGCTTCTCGGCCGCGGCGACCGCCTCGCTGCGCGTCCGCGCGACGGCCGCGACCTCGTGCCCGAGATCCTCGACGATGCCCGAGAGGTCCATCGAGATCAGCGGCTCGTCCTCGATGATGAGGACCCGCGCCTTGATCTGCCGGTCGATCTCGGCGACCGCCTGCTGCACGAGGAGCGGGATCTCCTCCGCGTCGCGGCCCATGATGATCGCCGTGTCGGCGTCGCTGAACCCCTCCATCGAGGTCAGGAGCAGCGCCTGCCGGCTGTCGGGCGGCATCGCCGCGAGGCGCTCCTGCGCCACCTGCTCGAGCCGGCCGGCGTTCCCCGCGGGAGCGGGCGCGTCGAGCCGCGTGCCCGACCAGAGCACGTGGAAGATCCGGTAGAGCCCGAGCCGCGCGTCGATATCGGTCGGGAAGACCGAGGGATCGGCGAGGAGGGTCTGCAGGCAGGCTCGCACGTAATTGTCGCCGCTCGTCTGGCTGCCGGTCAGCGCCCGCGCGTATCTGCGAAGAAGCGGCAGGTGCGGCGCCAAGGATTGCGAGAGCGTTGTCGTCATGAGATGTCCCCTCCGGCTGGTATGGGTCCAGCATTGGAGCTTAACGGAAGCGGCAAAATAAAGTTCCCTGCAATAGGAACGAAGTAGCGTGGTCGGCGTTCTGGGGGTTCATGCCATTGACCAAAGATATTCCGCCAAAGAGCCCGGCGATGGAAAAGCCAGCGAAAGCCTCGGGTCCGGTACGGAATCGGGGCGGCAGCGGCGGTCTCGCCGGCACCAACGCCAGGAAGCAGGACTGGATCGGCCGGCAACTGCAGCGTGCCTTCGAGGACGTCGCTCGCGAGCCCGTGCCCGACGATATTCTCAGCCTTCTCGACCAGCTGGGCTCGGCCGAAGCGCCCTCGCCTGAAACGCCGAAAGCCGACAAGGGGTCCGACAAGCCGTGACGAAATCGTCCGAGCGGCCGCAGGTTTTCGCGTCGGGCACGATGAAGGAGAACCTCATCGCCGCCCTGCCGGTGCTGCGCGCCTTTGCCCGCTCGCTCACCGGCCACCGCGACCGCGCCGACGATCTCGTCCAGGAAACCGTGCTGAAGGCGCTCGCCAACAGCGACAAGTTCCAGGAGGGCACCAACCTCCACGCCTGGCTGGTCACCATCCTCCGCAACCAGTTCTATTCGGAGGGACGGAAGAAGAAGCGCGAGATCGAGGACGCCGACGGCGCCATGGCCGCGCAGCTCGCCGACCTGCCGCAGCAGGACAGCCGGCTCGAGATGGAGGATTTCCTCCGTGCCCTCCAGCTTCTCCCCGACGAGCAGCGCGAGACCCTCATCCTCGTCGGCGCCAGCGGCTTCTCCTACGAGCAGGCGGCCGAGATCGTCGGCGTCCGCGTCGGCACGGTGAAGAGCCGCGTCTCCCGCGCCCGCGCCCGCCTCGAGGAGATCCTCGGCGGCGGCACCGCCCTCCCGCCCGGCGACCCGGACCATCACTCCGTCGCCGAGCTCCGCGAAGCCCTCATCGGCCGCACCGGCGCCCGCCGCTAGCGGCAGCTTCCTTCGTCACCGCCGGAACGGTTGCGCTCGCGGCGCGCAGCCCCTAGCTAGGCCCCATGCTCGCCGCCATCCGCCGCTTCGTCGCCGACCTCGCCGGCTCGCCCGCCGATCAGAACCTCCGCGAGGCCGATCACCGCCTCGCCGCGGCCTCGCTCCTCTACCACGTGCTCGCCCTCGACGGCGTGGTCGACCCCGACGAGCGCGCCCGCCTCCGCGCCCTGCTGATGTCCGAGTTCTCGCTCGGCGAAGCGGAGAGCGAAGCGCTCATCGACGAGGCCGCCGAGGCCGACAGGGAGGCCGTCGACCTCTACGGCTTCACCAGCCTCCTCAAATCGCATCTCGACGACGATGGGCGCCGCAACGTCATCGGCCTGATGTGGACGATGGTCTACGCCGACGGCGCGGTCCACGAGCTCGAGGACAGCATCCTCTGGCGCGTCGCCGAGCTCCTCGGCGTCTCCAGCCGCGACCGCATGCTCCTCAAGAAAGCCGCCCAGGCGCGGAGCTGACGCGCGGTCCGGAGGCCCCGGCGACGAGCAGCCGCCGCGCCCGGTCGGCGATCTCCGACGACCACGCCACCCTGCTCGACCAGCGCTCCGGAATCCCCGAGAGCCCGCAAAGCGCGCCGGCGAGCTGCCCGGTGACCGCGGCGACGGTGTCGCTGTCATCGCCAAGGTTGGCCGCGAGAAGCACGGCCTCCGCAAAATCGTCCGCCCGTCCCACGCACCAAAGCGCCGCCTCCAGCGTATGGATGACGTAGCCGGACGACGAGATGTCGCCTCGGTTCTTGGCCCGCCAGCCGCCCGCGGCGATGCTCCCCACCTCGGCGCTGCCCGGCCACGCGCGCAGCGCGAGGAGCGCGTCCTTGGGCCGGCCGGCAAGCGCGTCGGTCAAGAGAAGCGCGTAGAAGCTGCAGGCATCGTGCGCCAATGGCGAAGGATGCGTCGTCCGCGACTGCTGCGCGGCCAGCGCGGCCGCGCCCTCGGGATCGCCCGCCCTGAAGATCGCGACAGGGGCGAGGCGCATCAGGGACCCGTTGCCCGACTGCCAGATGTCCTCGGGTCCCGCCTCGAGCCGCCCATCCCGCTCGAAGTCCTGGAGCGCTGCCCGCGTCGTCACGCCGATGTCGAAGCACTGGCCGGTGACGCTGTTGAGCCCTTGACGGTACCAGGCGACGAACCGCTCGAGGAGGTCGCGCGCGTCGAAGCCGCCGGAGGCGAGGAGCGAGTCCGCGAGGCAGAGCGCCATGCTGGTGTCGTCGGTCCACTGACCCGGACCGAGACGAAAGGGTCCGCCGCCCGCGAAGTCGGCCACGACCGGCCCGGCGTCGCGATCGCTGAACTCCAGAGTGGTCCCCAGCGCGTCGCCGATAGCGAGGCCGAGGAGGCACCCGACGGCCCGGTCTTCCAGGTCCTTGCCCCCGCTCATTTCCCCTCCCCGCCGTGCCACATCGAGACATTCGGCGTGCCAGTCCGGCTAGCGAGAAATCGCAAACTGCGAATCCGTCGCAAAATGCGATGCGGGCTTCGTGAAGCCGTGGTTAAGCCCGCCTATATGCTGCGAAACGCATTCTAGCCACCACAACATCTCGTGCCAGCCGCGCTGGCCCTACGCTTGCGATTGTGGTGGCAAGCTGATCTTTCGGTTGTGCGTGTTCAGCTGAGCTGGACGGGAAAGGCAAACCCCCTCGACCCCTGGGTTTCCTTTCCCGTTCGCGCTTCCCGGCGCCGGGCGCTCCGCGCCCCTACTCCACCGGCACGAACCGGTCGTCCTCCAGAACGCTCATCGACCCCGTGAAGACCTCGAAGCGGAAGGCGTGCAGCCCGAGCCGGCCGGCCTTCGCCTCGTCCGCGATCCACGGGAAGGTGGCGAGGTTCTCGAGCGTCAGCTTGGTCACCTCGGCCTCGACCTCGGCGACATGCTTCTCGTACGGATGGTCGTGGTCGTGCGCGTGGTGCCGGCGGACGCGCTCGAGCGCCGGCTCGGCGATCTTCATCCAGTTCTCGACGAAGTCGCCCGCCGCGGCCGGCACCCCGTCGATCATCGCGCGCACGCCGCCGCAATTGGCGTGGCCGAGGACCACCACCGCCTTCACCTTGAGGACGCGCACCGCGTATTCGATCGCGGCGCTCGTGCCGTGGAGCCGCGCGTCGGGCTGATAGGGCGGCACGAGCCCGGCGACGTTGCGCACCACGAAGAGCTCGCCCGGCGCGGCGCCGAACACGGTCTGCGGATCGACCCGCGAATCCGAGCAGGAGATAATGAGCGTGTGCGGGCTCTGCCCGCGCGTGGCGAGCGCCTCGTAGCGCGCCCGCTCGTTCGGCCAGCGCTCCGTCCGGAACCGGCGATAGCCTGCGATCAGACGGTCCATGTGCGCCTCCGTTGTCCGGGCCGGGAAGTGCCACAAGCGCGCCTCCCTTTCAAACCGCCCGCCAGCGGCACATCGCCCTGCCGGCCTGAGCCGGGCCAAGTGCGCACCACACCTTCACCTCTCCCCGGCGGGGAGAGGTGGGCATCCCGGCTCGCCTGAAGGCGAGGCGGGATCCGGGTGAGGGGGCACCGCCCTCTCAGAATGAACTCAAGCCCCAGCCCCGATCCGGAGAGGTGGAGCCCCCTCACCCTAACCCTCTCCCCTCCGGGGAGAGGGGACGCGCGGGAAGAAAGCGCCCTACGGATAGACCTCGAGATAGAACACCACGACCTCCGTGTCGGTGTGCGTCTCCACCGGGAAGCGGCCCGGGATGTTGGCGTTGAAGAGCATGGTCAACGGCGAGGACGGCGCGACCGAGGCCTCGATGTCGAAGCCGTGGAGATGCAGCGCCAGCGGCTCCGACGCGGTCCAGTTGAGCGCCACCGTCTCGCCGAGCCGCACCCGCTCGGTGCGCACCTCGCCCGGCGGCACGCTCGTGAGCTCGACGTCGATCGCCCGCGCCGCCGCGGCGTCGATCGGCGCGCCGGAGGCGATCCGCACCGTCGTCCGCGAGGAGATCAGCTGCCCCTCGCTGACATAGGCGCGGTGGTCGAGCGCGTAGAGCCCGGCGTCGATCTCGTAGATCCCGTCCTCCATCGGGGCGAGATGGTAGGAGTCGGTGATGAACTCGTCGGTGTAGCTGCCGTTGATGTAGAGATGCGCGTGGCCGCGGCCCGGCACGTGCACCTCGGCCTCGCCCTCGTCGGCGAAGGTGAAACTGGCGAGGGCGAAGCTAAGGTCGAGCCCGCCGTCCTCGGCTCCGTCGACCGCCATGTCGATGCTCGGCGGGTTCGGCCCGGCGTCCACCACCTGCAGCGGATCGTTGACGTCGATGTTGAGCGCGTTGATGTCGCCATGGGTGTGGCCGTGCCCGTCGTCGGCCTCGCCCGCGGCGGCGAGCGCCTCGCTCGGCGTCATCGCCGGAACGGGGAGGACGCCCTCCAGGCTCGCCCGCTCGAAATCGGTGATCAGCACGTCGAGCTTGACCGACCACTCCCCGCCGAGCGGCAGACGGAGGCCGCTCACGTGCCAGAGGCCGTCCTCGCCGAGCGCGGCGTCGGCCGAGATCGGCTCGATGCCGGCCGTCGGATTGCTGATCTCGAGGCTCACCTCCTTCGGCGCGAGCGCCGCCCCGTCCGGCGCGCGCACCGCCACCGTCGCGCTCACCGGCCCGACCCGCCCCGGCGTGACCGTGAGGTCGGCGACCGCCTGCGGCCCCTCGAGCTGCACCTCGATGGCAGTGTCGGCGACGGCGAAGAGCGAGCGCGGCGGCGGCGTGTAGCGCCACAGCGCGACGAGACCGAAGACCACGAACACCAGCGTCAGCTCGGCCATGATCGAGCGCCGGAGGGCGCCCGTGCCGCCCTCCTCGAGCCGGCGCGCGGGCGCGGTCCAGCGCGAGCGGTTGAGGGCGGCCAGCACGAAGAGCCCGCTCACCGCGACGAGCTTGGCGAGGAGCACCCGTCCGTAGGGCGTGGTCCAGAGGTCGCTCACCTGCTTGAGCTGGACGTAGATCAGGATCAGCCCGGCGGCGATCAGCGGCACGATCGCGTAGGGGATCGCGGTCGAGAAGCGCGCGAGGGCGGCCGCGGCATGCGGCTTCCGGCTGCGGAGGAGAAGAAGGAGCGGCAGGAGCGAGCCCACCCAGAACGCGATCGCCACCGCGTGCAGCGACACCGCCGCCGAGCTCAGCGATTGCGGCGGCGCGCTGCTGGCGTGCCCGGAGAGGCTGAGCGCGAAGCCCACCCCGCCAAGGGCGATCGTGGCGAGCACCCGTCCCGCGCCGGCAGTCGGCACGAGCACGGCGGCGAGCCCCGCCGCGAGCGTCAGCACCGCGACGATGATCGTCCGCCCGTAGGTCGTGGCGAGCGCCGCCCGCCACGCCTCCCCGTCGAGAAACGAGCCGAGCCCGTAGCCGATCACGTCGAGCCCCTGCAGGCCGAGCGCGAGCGGCGCGGCGAGGAGCCCGAGCAGGAGGAAGCCGCCGACCGCGCGGCGCGCCGCCGGCAGGCTGCCGATCCACGCCAGGAAGAAGCTGCCGCCGGCACCCACGAAGAGCCCGAGATAGAGGGCGACGCGGACCACCCAGATCGCGGTGCGGACGGCCGGGTCGGTGTCGGCGACCGCGGTGGCGTCGCCGGTCACCAAGCCGATCGAGAAGACGACCGAGCCGCCGATCGGGTGGCCGTCCGTCGAGATGACGCGCCAGGAAACGATGTGCGTCCCCTGGGGGAGATCCGGCGGCATCGGCACGAGGATCGCGCTCGCCGCCTCGGGCAGCGGCAGCGTCGTCGTCGCCCCGCTGGTGTCGATGAGGCGGAGCGCGGTCACCGAGACCGGCTCGTTGAAGGTCAGCGTCACATTGGCCGGCGCGCTCTCGAGTACCGCGCCCTGCGCCGGATCGGTGGCGATCAGCGAAGCGTGCGCGAGCGCGCTGCCGGCGGTCGCGAGGAGCCCGGCGAGAAGCGACACGAGGACGAGAAAGAACCGTTGCACCTGGCTTCCGACCCTTCTGGTGGACGGGCGCCGCGCCGACGTCGCGGCCGATCGGGGCCGCCGGACACCGGCGGCCCCTCGTCTGGACCTATGGACTAGTGGCCGTGGCCGCCGCCCGCCTCGGCCGGCAGCACAGTGATCCCCGGCGCCGGCTCGTCCGGCTCGGGCTGGCCCTCGACCGGGATCGAGATCCAGCGATGGACGCCGACCGCGCATTCCTGGACCATCGGGAAATAGACCACCGACTCCTCGGCCACCCCTTCCTCGATCTGCCCGCGGATGGTGAAGCGGTCGTAGAGCGCGTCGTCGAGGCTGCCGCCGGTCCAGTTGACCTGCGTCACCTCGTCGCCGTCCCTCACCACCTCGATGGCCCAGCCCGCCTTCGCCACCGGCCGCACCGAGGTCACCCCGTCGGGGACCTGCAGCCGCACGGCGATCGTCGGGCTGCCGTCGCAGCCATGGCCGACGCCGAAGCCGACCTCGAAGGTCGCGCCCTTGTGCACCTCGGCGGGCGAGGTGCCGATATGCGCCATCGCCGGAGCGGCGAGGCAGATCGTGCCGGCCGCGAGCGCGGCCGCGATTCCAGTCTTCCTGTTCATCTGTTCACTCCCACGCGAGACGGCACGCATCGGCGTTACCGGTCGCACAGCGGTTCAATTCTTCTTGATTGAAGCGGCCCGCGGAGGCCGCGGCGTCAGGCGTGGGAAGGAGGACCGCGCGGCGGGTGGGAGCGGACACCGCGCACCGCGTAAACCGGCGCGCCGGCGCGGGGCAGCCGGACGCGGCGCCGGTTCCGCGCGCGGAGGACGATCGCCGGCGACTTGCCCGACGGCCCGCCGCATCCGGAGACACCGCACAGCACGCAGCATTGCAGATGGTTGCCGTCGCTATGCGAGCCGGCCCCGTGCGGGCCGGATTCATGGGTTGTGGCGTGCTGCGCGCTGGCAGCGGGCGCGAGGGCGAAGCCGGTCGCCGGCATCGCCGCCATGGCGAGCGCGTGCAGCCCGATCGCATAGACAGCGATCGCCGTCACCCACTGCCGCCACGAAGCTGCGCTGGCGCGAGACCTCACCACCCTCTCCTCCGCCGGCGAGCATAGGACAGGTGCGCCCGCCTTGTCTGTGTCCCGATTTGTCTCGCCTATGGGAACCGCCTGCGTCAGCGCTATCCGGTTGCCCAAATTGACAAAATCGGACCTCACATGTTAGCAAATTCACCTTGGGAGGAGTCCAAGCACTTCTATAGTCTGCAAGTATTACTTAGCACTGGCGCGCAGGTAATCTAGGGGAGTTGAGTAAAGCGCCAATCCACAACTGAAGCATAGCCGCCAGCCCACCCTGTGGACTGGCTAGTAGGCCGTTTGTGGCACTCGTTCAGCCGGAAGCCAAATACCTGCTGAACCAATGGGAGGAACAAGAGAGATGAAGAAATACATGAAGTGGGGGCTGGCCGTCACACCAGTTGCCCTGCTGTGGGCCGCTGCACCTGCGGCTGCCCAGGAAGGCCCGAGCCCGGGCGAATGCCTGGTTCAGGCGGGCGACGTCACCGGCTGCCAGCCGGCTGCCTTCGACGTGCACGCCATGAACATCCCGACCCGCCGCATCAACGCCAAGGGCGACCTCGATCCGACCGCACCGCCCGAGGAAGTGATGCTCGGCGCGCGGCTCCTCGAGGAGCAGCTCGGCCTGATGCGCAATGTCGATCACCTGCACTGGCTGCCGGCAATGGTCGAATCCGTCCTCGATCCCGCCACCGGCCAGTATGGCGGCGGTGACATGGACGGCGACGGCGACGGCCGCGCCCTCACCATCGCCGGCAAGTGCCTGTTCGCGGGCCACGCCAATGGCGGCGACGCCAACAACGAGCGCCCGATGGAGATCTTCCGCATCCAGGACGATCCGGTCGCCAACCCGCCCGTCCATGTCGGCTCGATCCCGGTTCCGGTCACCGGCGCCGACGATTCGATCATGTCGGCCGACCTCTACACCAAGGCCAACGGCGAGGAGACCATCGTCGTCGCCCGCGACATCTCCACCAATGACGGCGGCCTCAACGTCTACGAGGTCGATCCGGACGACTGCGCGGTGATCAAGACCTCGGAATACTTCACCTATGGCGGCGACCTCCACGAGATGGGCATGTGGATCGACCCCAACAACCCGATGCGCCATCTCATGGTCACGGCGGCGTGGAGCGGCGCGGGCCGTCCCGACCCCTATCGCGAGGGCGAGGTCGCTCCCGATATCCGCATCCTGGCCATCACCGACGAGACGACCGGCGAGGTCCTCGACCTCCCGATCACGCTCGCCCACTTCACCCTGCAGGACGTCGGCGGCCCGCTCCGCGGCGAGCAGCCCGATGCCACCGGCCTCTTCGCCGATGGCCGCTTCCCTGACTACACCACGGTGATCGCCGCCAACGGCCAGCCGGTCGGCGGCCAGGCCAACCAGGGCAACTACGCCCACCAGGTGACCTTCAGCCAGGACGGCGAGCGGGTCTACGTGGCGCACGGCCTCGCCGGCTTCTACGTCACCAACACCGAGGCGATCGCCCACAACACGGACGCCGCTCTCGCCGCCGGCACCGCCGGCTGCAACTGGGAGACCACCAATGTCTGGGTCGACGAGGTCATCGGCGGCGACGTCGACCTGACCAAGGCGGCCGAGGTCGTCAACGACTGCATCCACATGGTGCTGTTCGACGATCCCGGCTTCCAGGAGGTCATCGCCGCGGGCGACGTCCTCACCTACTTCCGGATGCTCGACCGCACCCGGTTCGACCCCTACCCGCCGATCTACAACTCGACGGGCATGCACTCCGCGATCCCGGTTCCAGGCCGCGAGAACCTCGATCCGGACCTTGCCGGCAAGCCCCGCTACGTCCTGGTCACCTCGGAGCGCCCGAGCTGCCCGGGCTCGTGGATGTACCTCATGAGCGTGGAGTCGGAGGCCTTCCCGTCCCCGACCGGAACCTTCGGCCTCGCAGCCAATGAGATCGACACCTGCGTGGCCGAGATCAGGACCGAGCGCAACGGCGAGCCGCGCCGCAACCTCGCCCAGATGAACCACAACCCGACGGTGTTCTCGAACCTCGTCTTCGTGTCGTGGTATCAGCACGGCGTGCGCGTCATCGACATCTCGAACCCGTTCAATCTGCGCGAGGTTGGTCATGCCGTTCCGGCGCCGGCGGGCATCGCCCGCTCCTACCCGGTGTTCAGCGACGGTCTGTTCTACTGGATGGACAACGACACCGGCATCCATATCGGCCGCTACACCGGGCCCCGCGCGGACGAGATCCCGCAGACCGGCGTGTTCTCCGGCAACGACGTTCCGCACGACTAGACGGAATGCCTGAATCGAAGGGGCGCCCATTGGGCGCCCCTTTTTGTTACCGCCCTGCAGCTTGACCGACTCGCCCGCGCGAGCCACTTGCCTTTCACCTGTCAGACCTGAGCGAGGAGGTGTTCCGATGCTCCGTTCCGCTGCCGTCGCGCTTCTCTTCGCGGCCGCGTTCCCGCTCGCCGTGAGCGCGCAGGGCCTGGACGCTGCCGCGACGCCCCTCGAGATCACCGTTTCCCAGCTCGGCGGCTCGCACCTCGTCCTGTCGGCCACACGCGACGGCGTCCCGGTCCCTCCGGATGAATTGCGGTCCATGCTCCGTGAGCAGGTCGCACAGCTGTTTTTCGAAGTTCCTGCCGCCGAGGCCCCGACCCTCGATGTCGGCTTTTCACCCGCCCAAGACGGCGGCTGGACCATTTCGCTCGCCCGCGGCGGCGCTGCCGCCAGCGATGCCCAGGTTCGCATCACCGTCGATGGCGAGGAGCCTCAGATCGCCACCGGCGACACCTATCACCTGCCGCCCCTCGCCGACGGCATCCACGAAATCAAGGTCCATCTCTACACGGCCGACGGCCAGGCCTATCTCAGCAGCGGGTCGTTCGTCGGCCGGCGTCTGGTCGTTCTCCAGAGCGGCGGCAACGCCAGCCTCGCCAACCCCACGGTATTCGAGGGCGCGATCGCCGGCGGCAAGCTCGCCGCGGGGAGCGACACGCTCACCACCCGGCAGGGAACCGCCACCGAGCTCAGATTCACCTCCGACGCCGAACTGGAGCTCCACCTTCACGGCTACGACATCGAGGCCGATATCTGGGACTCCGATCCCGTCTCGCTGCTCTTCGACGCGAGCATCCCCGGCCGCTTTCCGATGGAGAGCCACGGCGGCGCGGGCGAGTCCGTCATCCTCTACCTCGAAGTCTATCCCTAGCCGGCGATGCCTGGGGGGAGCCGCCGTCCACTCGCAACTGTCGTCCTCGGCGCCCTTCTGGCGCTTTCCGGCGCGGCGCCCGCCTTCGCCCACGGCTTCGGCCAGCGCTTCGACCTGCCGCTGCCGATCCAGTTCTGGGTCGCCGGCGCCGGCGCGACGATCGTCCTCACCTTCGTGGTCGTCGCCATCTTCGTCCGCGAGCGCGCCGAGGCCGCCTCCTATCCGCGCCTCAACCTCTTCGCCACGCCCGCGCTGAGCTGGCTCGGCCACCCGGTCCTCCTCGAGATCGTCAAGGCGTTCTTCGCCCTCGTCTTCGTGGTGACGATCGCCGCCGGCCTCTTCGGCCTGCAGGACCCCTACCGCAACATCATCGTGACGATGGTCTGGATCACCTGGTGGGTCGGCCTCGCCTTCGTCTGCGCGCTGATCGGCAATCTCTGGGCGCTCGCCAACCCGTGGGCGACGATCTTCGAATGGGCGGAGCGCGCCTACGCCGCGGCGACCGGCGGCCGGCGCCTCGCGCGCGATCTCCCCTACCCCGACCGGCTCGGCGTCTGGCCGGCGGTGATCTTCTTCTTCCTCTTCGCCTGGTCCGAGCTGGTCTGGTCGGAGAGCGACATCCCCGCTTCGCTCGCCCGCGCCGCGCTCTACTACAGCCTCCTCACCTGGCTCGGCATGTTCCTCTTCGGCCGCGAGCGGTGGCTCGAGCGCGGCGAGGCCTTCTCGATCGCCTTCGGCGTGCTCGGCCGTTTCGCCCTTCTCGAAGCCCGCGCCGATCCCGCGACCGGCCGGCGCGAGCTCAACCTCCGCCCGCCCGGCGCCGGCCTCATCGAGCGCACCGTCAGCACCTCGTTCATGGTCTTCGTGCTGCTGATGCTCGCCACCGTCACCTTCGACGGCCTTCTCGAGACCCCGCTCTGGCAGAGCCTCATCAACAGCCTCTACTCGCACCCGGCGCTGGCGCGGCTCTTCTTCAACCTCGCCGACTACAGGATCAGCGACAGCGAGCTGACCATGACCGTCGGGCTCCTCGCCGTGCCCCTCGCTTTCGTGCTGATCTATCTCCTCTTCAGCGCGCTGATGGTCGCCTTCGCCGGCAAGGACGCCACGGGCGAGGACGGGCGCCGCGCAAGCGTCGGCGAGGTCGCGCGCGCCTTCGTGCTGACGCTGGTGCCGATCGCGGTGGCCTACCACCTCTCGCATTATTTCTCGTTCCTGCTGACCAGCGGGCAGTTCATCATCCCGCTCCTTTCCGACCCCTTCGGCTTCGGCTGGAACCTCTTCGGCACGGCGGGCTACCGCGTGAACTACGCGATCGTGAGCCCCTATTTCTTCTGGTACGCCGCGCTCACCCTCATCGTCATCGGCCACGTCGTTGCGGTCTATCTCGCCCATCTCGACGCCCTCCGCGTCTTCGGCTCGCGGAGGGCCGCGCTGATGAGCCAGATCCCGATGGTCCTCCTTATGGTCGGCTACACGATGCTGAGCCTCTGGATCATGGCCCAGCCGATCATGGGCTAGGCGCGCGGCATCCGCCTCGAGAAGCACCTTCCGGAGAAGAACGCGACTCGTCCCCTCTCCCCGGCGGGGAGAGGGTTAGGGTGAGGGGGCTCCGCGCTATCCGGAGAGACCTCCGTTTCAGCACGCCATCCGGATAGGTGGAGCCCCCTCACCCGCATCCCGCCTCGCCTTCGGCGAGCCGGTGATGGCGACCTCTCCCCACCGGGGAGAGGTCGAAGAGCTCCGAACGCTCGTGGAGGCGGGCTACGGCTACGGAGCAGGCGGCGCCGCGGGTGCCGCGCCTGGAGCCGGCGCGGGCGCTCCCGCGCCGCCCTGCACCGCGCCCGTGGGCGTGGCCCCGCTGGGCTGCGACCAGTGGATGTGGTTGATCCGGAAATTGCCGCCCGAGCGCGTCAGCAGGACCGACTCCAGATAGAGCGAGTCGATCGGCGCGTTGTTGACGTCCGTTCCGGTCACCCGGTAGGTGCTGATCACCCAGCGGTCGTCGCCCGACCCGCCCATCCGCCGCGTCTGCAGCGTCCAGGTGGTCGCCGCCGCGAAGTTCATGTCGAGCGGAAGATGCTGGAAGGCATAGGCCTCGAGCGTCGGATCCACGAGCCCGAACTCGAACACGATGAGGTCGCGCGCGAGCAGCGACAGCGCGCCTGCCGTGTCCTGCCGGGTCAGCGCCGAATGGAACGCGTCGACCACCTCGGTGGGGATCTGCTGTGCCGCGGCCGGGCCGGCGAGGACGGCGAGCGAGAGGGCGAGGGCGGCACGCTTCATGGCCGGTACTCCGAGGTTCGAGAGGCGCGGCAAGCCGCTTACTGGATGCGGATGATTCTCCGCGTGAAGATCTGCTCGACCACGAAGAGGTCGCCCGGCACGAGGCCATCGAGCGAGCCCTCCTCGGTCACCACGATCTCGTCGGCGGTGTTGGCGAGGACCACGAAGGGCGTGCCGAGAAGCTCGCCGCTGAGGATCGTCAGCCGCCAGCTCTTCACCTCGTTGAGCTCGAAATCGGTGATCGAGGTCTTGAACGAGGCGACGCGCTCGCCCTCCTTGGGACCGACCGCCGTCACGGTTCCCGAGTAGCGCGGGATGACCTCGGGCACGTCGGCGTCGTGCCCGGCGAGGATCACCCGCGCCTCGGACGGAGCCGTCCCGAAGATGTCGAGCGGCCCGGCCGCGACCGGGCCGGCCGCGAGCATTCCGAGAAGCACGATGCCAAGCTTGTTCATCAGTCGCCGTCCTCCTGGAACACGGCCTCGCGCCGCCTGGCGATGCCCGGCAGGAGCACGATGATCAGCACCAGCAGGGCGGTGATGAGGAGGCCCAGACTGATGGGGCGCGAGACGAAGACCATGGGGTCGCCGCGCGAGATGATGAGCGCGCGGCGAAGGTTCTCCTCCATGAGCGGTCCGAGCACGAAGCCGAGAAGGAGCGGCGCCGGCTCGCAGCCGAGACGGACCAGCACATAGCCGAGCACGCCGAAGAGCGTGAGCTCGTAGAGGTCGAAGGCGTTGCTGTTGATGGCGTAGATGCCGATACAGGCGAAGCACAGGATCGCCGGGAAGAGCATGTAGTAGGGGATCGTCAGCAGCCTCACCCAGAGGCCGATGAGCGGCAGGTTGAGGAGGACGAGCAGTCCGTTGCCGATCCACATCGAGGCGATGACGCCCCAGAACAGCTCGGGCTCGTTGGTCATCACCCGCGGGCCGGGCACGATGCCCTGGATGAGCATGGCGCCGAGCATCAGAGCCATCACCGGGTTGGCCGGGATGCCGAGCGTGAGGGTCGGGATGAACGAGGTCTGCGCGCCGGCATTGTTGGCCGCCTCGGGCGCGGCGACCCCTTCGATCGCTCCCTGGCCGAAGATCTCGGGGGTCTTGGAGATGCGCTTCTCGACCGTGTAGGAGGCGAAGGCGGCGAGGATCGCGCCGCCGCCCGGCAGCACGCCCAGCACCGAGCCGAGCGCGGTCCCGCGGATCGCGGGCGCCACGATGCGCTTGAGGTCGTCCTTGGACGGGAAGAGATTGGTGATCTTGGTCACCATCGCTTCGCGCGCCTTCTCGTTCTCGAGGTTGCGGAGGATCTCGGCGATGCCGAAGATGCCGATCGCCACCGACACGAAGTTGATCTTGTCGGCGAGCTCGATCTGGCCGAACGTGAAGCGCTGCATGCCGCTGAAGAGGTCGGCGCCGACCAGCCCGAAGAGAAGCCCGACCAGCACCATCCCGACCGCCTTCAGCACCGAGCCGTGGGCGAGCGCGATGGCGCAGACGAGGCCCAGCACCATCAGCGAGAAATAGTCGGCCGGGCCGAACCGGAGCGCCGCCACGGCGAGCGGCGGGGCGAACACGGCCAGGAGAAAGGTCGCCACCGTCCCGGCGAAGAAGGACGAGAGCGCGGCGGCGGCGAGCGCGGGCCCGGCGCGGCCGAGCCGGCCCATCCGGTAGCCGTCGATCGCGGTCACCGCCGAGGAGGATTCGCCCGGCAGGTTGAGGAGGATGGCGGTGGTCGAGCCGCCATATTGCGCGCCGTAATAGACGCCCGCCAGCATGATCAGCGCGCTCGACGGGTCGTAGTTGAGCGTCACCGGCAGGAGGAGCGCGATGGTCGCCGTCGGCCCGATCCCGGGCAGGACGCCGACCAGCGTGCCGAGCAGCACCCCGGCGAAGCAGAACAGGACATTATACCAGGTGAAGGCGACCGAGAGGCCGAGCCCGAGATTGGCGACGAGTTCGGTCACGACAGGCCCGGTATCCAATAGCCGAAGAGCGGGGTGGGGATGCGGAGCCCGTAGTGGAACACCGCGGTGCAGAAGGCCGTGAGGCCGGCCGCCAGCGCGAGCGCCAGCGGCAGTCTCATGCGCCGGCTGGCGAAGGCGGAGATGAAGGCGGTCAGGAAGGTGGTCGGAACGAGGCCGAGCCCGCGGATGGTGAGCCCGAACATCACCGGCACGGGCAGGATCACCGCCAGCCCGCGCCACGGCACGTCGTTGAGCGTGAGGGGCTGGGAGCGGACGCTCTTGAGGATCACCGCGATGCCGACCACCGTCAGCAGCCCGGCGAGGAGGATCGGGAAGAAGCCCGGGCCCATGCGCTGCGGCGTGCCGATCGGCAGCGCCGGCTGGAAGAGCCCGAAGAAGGTATTGAGTGCGAAGAACAGCGCGATGACGATGAAGATAGCGCCAACGGCAAGGTCTTGACGGTTGATCGTCATCCCCGAACCCCGACCGAGATTGCAGAATAGTCCGCGAGGGACCGGCTGGATCCGGTCCCTCGCGGCGTTCGTCTTGTCAGAGCCCTAGTCGGCGAACTGGCCGGCGGCGACGATCAGCGGCCGCCACAGCTCGATCTCGGACACGAGCTTGGCCTCGAGCGCGGCCGGCGTCGCGTCCTCCTGCGAGCTCGGCGTGGTCGCCAGGGCCGCGAACCGCTCGATCACGGTCGGGTCCTGGAGCGCGACCTTGAGCGCGTCGCTGAGCTCGTTGATGATCGGCTCCGGCGTCCCGGCGGCGGCGTAGAGGCCGTGCCACACGCCGAAGGTCAGCTCCGGCAGACCGCCCTCGGCGGCCGTCGGCAGGTCGGGCAGCGCCTCGAGGCGCTCCGGGCTGGTGGTGGCGTAGGCCTTCACCGTGCCGGCCTGGATCTGGCTGGTCGTGTTGGTGGTCTGGTCGCACATGAAGTCGACCTGGCCGCCGAGGAGATCGGTCATCGCCGGTCCGGTGCCCTGGTAGGGAACCGTGGTGAGCTGCGTGTCGATCGCATCCATGAACAGCATGCCGCAGAGATGCGAGGCCGCGCCGATGCCGGCATTGGCGTAGGTCACCGTGGCGGTGTTGGCCTTCACGTAGTCGATGAGCTCGGGGAGCGTCTCGGCCGGGAAGTCGGGGCGCGCGATGATCGTCATCGGCACCTCGGTGGCCAGCCCGATATAGGAGAAGGCGGTCAGCGGGTCGTAGGGAAGATTGCGATAGAGCGTGGCCGTGGTGGCCATGCCGATATGGTAGAGAAAGATCGTGTAGCCGTCCGGGGGCGAGGTGGCGACGCGGGCCGCGCCCACTGTCCCGCCGGCGCCGGCGACGTTCTCGACCAGCACCTGCTGCCCGAGGGTCCGGCCCATCGATTCCGCGAGGAGACGCCCCACCGTGTCGGTCGGGCCGCCCGCCGCGAACGGGATCACCATGGTGATCTGCCGGGTCGGGTAGTCCTGGGCAGAGGCTGCCCCAGCGCCAATCAGGAGCGCGCCCAGGGCGGCCCCGAGTAGTTTCTTCATTTCTTCCTCCCATGCGCCGAGCGTGCGAAAACCGGCGCGAGCTTGCCGCAACTTCGAAATTATCGAGACAGCGGCTCGTTTTTGCAACCGTGCGGGACGCGGCCGGCCCCTCCCGTCGGCCGCGCCCGGTCATATCGGTGGACCACTGCGCCGCCTATTGCAACAAAACTAACCGTGGGCTTGAGACCAAGCGCCGCGGCGGCTAGATAGGCCGTCCCTCCTTGCCCCGCCCCGGGGGGCACCTTTCCTCGATCCAGGTTCTACCCATGAGCGAACTCTTCACGCCCGAAGCCCTGGCGGTTTTCCTGCAGGTCATGGGCATCAATTTCGTGCTCTCCGGGGACAACGCCATCGTCATCGGCCTCGCGGCGGCGGGCCTTCCGGCCGAGCAGCGCAACCGGGTCATCCTCTTCGGCATCCTCGCCGCCACGGTTCTCCGCATCGTCTTCGCGGTCATCGCCGTGCAACTCCTGCACGTCACCGGCCTTCTCCTCGCCGGCGGCCTGGTGCTGCTCTGGGTGTGCTGGAAGATGTGGCACGACATCCGCACGCCGCACGAGGCGGTCGAGGACGCCGAGGAGGCGCTCACCGACACCGACCTCAACCAGGACCAGAAGATCGCGGGCGGTGTGAAGCCGACCAAGACCTTCGCCCAGGCCGCGCGCACCATCGTCATCGCCGACGTCTCGATGTCGCTCGACAACGTGCTCGCTGTGGCCGGCGCCTCCTACGACTACCCGGTCATCCTCGCCGCCGGCCTCTTCGTCTCGATCCTCCTCATGGGCATCGCGGCGAGCGTGATCGCGCGCCTCCTGCAGCGCTATCACTGGCTCTCCTATCTCGGCCTCGCGGCGATCCTTTTCGTCGCCGGCGAGATGATCTGGCACGGCATCGAGGACCTTATCCATCACGAGGAGCCGGCAGTCGTGACCCCGGCCGGCCGACCCGAGGGCCTCCCCGCCTTCGTCCCCGACCCGACCCCGGCGCCCACGCCCGCACCGGCCCCCGCGCCGTAGGCTGTTCGCTTTGCTCTCCTCCCCCTCCTTGTGAGGGGGAGGAAGCCCTGGGGCGGGCGCAGCCCTTAGCCGGCTGTTCAAACCCTCGTCATCCGACGGAGTCACCTGTCCGGACGCTCGTCCCGCGGCGGACGAATCCCCTCACCAGGAACCCGGACATGTTCTCACGTCGGCAGTTTCTCAAAGCGACCGGGGCCGCCGCCCTGGTCATGCCCTTCGGCGGTTTCCGCCTCGCCATGGCGCAAGCGCCCGGCGCCCCGATCTTCTCCTTCGGCGTGGTCGCCGACCCGCAATACGCGCCCGTCGCCCCGGCCGGCACGCGCTTCTACGCCAACTCGCTGTGGAAGCTCACCGAGGCGGTCAACGCCTTCAACGAGGAGGACCTCCAGTTCGTGGTCACCCTCGGCGACATCATCGATCGCCACTGGGAGAGCTACGCGCACATCCTGCCGCTCTACGACCGGCTGAAGCACCCCAACTTCTTCGTCCTCGGCAACCACGATTTCTCGGTCGCCAGCGACTATCTCGACTCGGTCATCCGCACCACCGGCCTCGAGCGCTCCTACTACGACTTCACCGGCGGCGGGCACCGCTTCATCGTGCTGGACGGCAACGAGATCAGCACCTTCGCCAACCGCGCCGGCAGCGAGAACCACGGCCTCGCCCAGGCCCGCTACGACGCCCTCAAGGCAGCCGGCGCGCCGAACGCGCAGACCTGGAACGGCGGCATCTCCGATGCCCAGTTCGCCTGGGTCGAGTCGACGCTGAACGCGGCCCGCTCGGCCGGCGAGCGCGTCGTGGTCATGGGCCACTACCCGCTCTTCCCGGTCAACGAGCACAATCTCTGGGACGACACGCGCCTGGTCGAGCTCCTCGCCAGCTACGACAATTTCCTCGTCTACATGAACGGCCACAACCACGCCGGCAATTACGGCGAGGCGAGCGGCAAGCACTTCGTGAACTTCCGCGGCATGGTCGAGACCGCCGACACCACCGCCTACTCGGTGGTCGACGTCTATGACGACCGCCTCGAGATCCGCGGCTTCGGCGTCGAGGAAAGCCGCCGCCTCGCCGTCTAGGCGAGGGTCTGACTCGCCCCAAATTTCCCCCTCCCCCCTTGTGGGGAGGGGTTAGGGGTGGGGGCCGAAGGCCCTAGCGGAGCGGAGGGGGAACGAGCGAAGCGAGCCTCCCTGACCGCCACGCGTCAACTTTCCTGGGGCAGTGCAGCGCGTTTCCGCAAGGCTCCTCCTCCGACCTGCCCAAAGGTTCCCCCTCCAGCTCCGCTAGGGCCTTCGGCCCAAGCTCCGCTGCCTCCCCCGCAAAGCGGGAGAGGGGGTGTTGAGAGGTCCGCCTCCTCGCCGGGCGCCATATGCGATAGCCCTGCCCCACAAGGGGGGAGGGGTTAGTTGGGGGCAGCCGCCCTTTCCCGCGCGAGGTCGAGGCCGCGCGCGGCCTCGACCAGCCAGGGCGCCCGGTCGAGCGCCGCCTCGAAGGCGGCCTCGGCCTCCGTGCTCCGCCCTTCTGTGAGATACGCCCCACCCAGCATCGCCCATGCCCTCCCCTTGCCGGGCGCCTTGGCGACGGCGTCCTCCCACAGCGTCACCGGCGAACGGTAGAGCGTCGCGCGCTGCGCGGTCCCGGCCGCCAGCGCCGCGCAGAGCGCCACGGCCACGACCGTCCCCGCCGGCCGCTGCCACCGTTCGACCCGCACGAGAAGCGCCGCCAGCGGCAGGGCTAGTCCGAAGCTCGCGAGATAGAGCGGCCGGAGCCCGACCGGCTCGAG
>JADYYB010000107.1 GCA_020853895.1 Bauldia sp. | reverse complement strand
TCGACGGCTGCGACCGGGTGGGGATCATCGACCAGGGCAAGGTGCTGGTGGTGGACACGCCGGAGGCGCTGAAGGCCTCCTACGGCAAGGAGGTGATCCGGGTGGTGCCGCGGGACGCGGCGACCGGGCAGGCGATCCTGGCCCGCTTCCCCGAGGCGCTGGCCAAGGGCAATGGGGCTGCCGCGGCCGGCCCCGCCGCTTCCCCGTCCCCCGCGACCGGCGAGATCCTGCTGCCGATCGGCAACGGGGTCAGCGAGGAGGCCTTCCTGGGCGAGTTCGGGAGCCGGGTGCGGCAGCTCTCGATCGACAAGCCGAGCCTGGAGACCGTGTTCCTCAACCTCACCGGCCGGGAGCTCCGCGACCAGGCAGCCGGCCAGCGCGAGCGCACCTACGCCTTCGGCAAGCGCGGCGGCGAGCATACAAGGTAGCCATGACCAGAGAGGCAGGAGAGGCCTTCGCGCTCTTCCTCTACGCTGGCGGGCGGAGGCCGAACTCGGTGAGGAGGGCCGCAAGCGAGCCGTCGGCGAGGAGACTCGCGACCGCCTCGTCGAGCATGGTGCGGAGATAGGTCTCGCGGCTCAGCATGATCGCGCCGATCGACCATTCCCCCATCGCCAGCGGCGCGATGGAGCCGATCGTCAGCCCGTCCTCGCCGAGGTCGCCGCCGGTCAGCGCGAGGAACTCCGGCTCCCAGAAGATGCCGGCCTCCGCCTCGCCGGCGCGCACCGCGGCAAGGAGGAGCTCGGAGGAGCGGTAAACACGGGAGATGGATTCTGGATAATAATAGGAAAGGGTCGGGAAGACCGGCCCGGAGGCCGAGACGCCGACCCGGCGCCCGCCCTTCTCCAGAAGCGTGCCGAGGCTGGCGGCGCCGCTCGTCGAAGCGAGGACGAAGCCGCCCGCCACATAGGGCCGGGTGACCGTGACGAAGCCCGGATAGACGATCCGCTCGGTGATCGGCATGCCGAGAAAGGCCTCGCACTCGTCGTCGAGCAGGATGAAGAGGAGCGCCTCGGGGACGCCCTCGAACTGGTCGGAGCGCTCGGTGAGGGACTCCTTCAGGAGGTAGAATTTCGGCTCGACGAGGAGCGAGGCGGCGACAAGTTCGCCGACCGCGCGGTGCACGGTCCATTCCGGCAGGCGGTCGTCGATGCAGAAGGTGATGCTGTCGCCGGTGGCGCGCGGCGTGCCGTCATGGAGATCGCCCGGCACGCTGATCGGCGCCTCCTGGGCGCCCGCCGGGACGGCGGCCGCGAGCGCGGCGAGACAGGCGAGGGCGAGCGCGAAAAGGCCTCGCCCGCACGGGGAAATCCGTGCGGGCGAGGGGATCGGGCCGGTGACCACCAGGGCCATTCCCGTCCGCCGGGAGGTCAGTCCTGCGGCAGGCGGAAGGCCCAGATATGGCCGGTGCCGGTCGGTCCCATGATCTCCGGGGTCAGCTCGTTGGCGAAGCCGCCGCCGACGATCGAGCAGCAGCCCGAAGGCACGGCGACATACTGGACCCCGTCGACCTCGTAGCTGATCGGATGGGCCTCGATGGCCTGGCTGATGCGCTGGCGCCAGAGCTCCTCGCCGGTCTCGTCGTTGTAGGCTACGAAATAGCGGTCGATCGTGCCGGCGAAGACGAGGCCGCCGGCCGTCGGCAGCGGGATGGCGCTGGTCGGGTAGTCGTATTTCACCGTCCAGGCCGTCTCGAGAGTGGCGGCGTCGATGGCGAAGAGCTCGCCGATATAGTCGTAGCCCGGGGCGATGACGCGCCGGTCGTCGAGATTGCGCATCGGGTCGCCGGGGGCGTAGGCGAGGCCCTCCACGTCCATGCAGACATGGTTGCCGCTGATGTAATAGAGGCCGGTGTCCGGGCTGTAGGCGCGCGCCGGCCAGTCGGTCCCGCCGCGGGTCGAGGGGCAGGCGACGACCCGCTCGCCGGGCCGCGGGATGACCGCCTCGTTCTGGATCGGGCGGCCGCTGTCGTCCACGCCGGTGAAGACGTTGGTGTAGGTCACGAAGCGGGAGCCGATATATTCGCCGGTCTCGCGGTCGAGGACGTTGGTGAAGCTGCTCTTGCCGGTGTGGATGAGGAGATGGCGCATCTCGCCATCGATCTCGGCGTCGAACAGCACCGCCTCCATGATGCTGTCGAGGTCCCAGGCGTCGTTCGGCACGAACTGGTGGTACCAGAGGATCTCGCCGGTCTTCGGCGCCATCGCCAGGAGGCTCTGGGTGTAGAGGTTGTCGCCCTCGCGGGTCTGGTTGGTGTAGGGGTCGGGGTTGCCGACCGTGACATAGACGATGTTGAGGTCGGGATCGTAGGTCGGGGTGCCCCAGACGCTGCCGTGGCCGACCTCGGCCGTGCCGGGAACGGTCCAGCTGTCGTAGCCGGGCTCGCCGGGACCGGGGATCGCCCAGGTCTTCCACAGGATCTCGCCCGAGCTCGTGTCGACGCCGGTGATGAAGCCGCGGTCGTAGTTCTTGGCGCGGTTGCCGGAGATGAGCACGCCGTCGGCGATGATGCCCGGCGAGGAATAGCCGAGGCCGTCGGTGAAGGTCTTCCAGATCTCCTGGCCGGAGAGGGTGTCGAGCGCGACGATATGGCTGTCGCCGGTGTGCACGAGGACCTTGTCCTCGTAGAGGGTGACGCCGCGCGTGGTGGTGCCGCCGCCGACGCCGAGCTCGGTGCGCCGCTCGGCCGGCAGGAGGGTGATCTGGTACTGCCAGATGAGGTCGCCGGAGGCTGCGTCGAGCGCGAGCACGCGGTCGTTGGCGTGGACGAACATGATGCCGTTGGCGACCGCGGGGGTCCATTCCTTGTTGCCCGTGGCCCCTGTGTCGAAGGCCCAGGCCAGCTCGAGCGAGCCGACATTGTCGCGGTTGATCTGGGTCAGCGGGCTATAGCCCCAGCCGTTGGGTGTGCGGCGTTTCGAGGCCCACTCGCCGTCAGGCGGGTTGTTCAGGAAGTCCTGGGTGATCGGCGTCCAGGTCCGCTCCTGGGCAAGAGCAGTGCCGGCCGCCAGCGTGGCCGCGGCGGCAACGAGAAGCAGTCTACCTATGGTCATGAGTTCCTCCATTCCATGACAGAGCGCTAGGGCATCGTGAGCTGCCGCAATCCCTCGATAGTGGTGTCCGCGGCGGCCTCGACCGTTGCCGCGCCGTTGCCGCGGAGGAGATGCACCGTGATGTCGGCGTAGACCTCGTCGGGGAGCGTCCCGGCCAGGCCGAGGGGCATGCTCTCCTTCAGGAAGGCGAAAAGCTCGGACGCCGGCCGACCCTGCCACTTGCGCACGAAGGGATCGCCGACGAGTGCCGGACCCATCCCGCCATTGAGGCGGACGCCGTGGCATTCGCCGCACTGCAAGCGATAGGCGCTTTCGCCGCGATTGGCTTGGACCTGAGACAGCGGAGGGTTGGACGTCGCCTGGGCCAAGATGGGCGGAGCGTTCAGCCGCGACTCCGCGGCCGCGAGGCCGACAAATGACAGCGCGGTCAGCCCGACGCCGACCAGGATCGCCCACCTCAATATTTCCCCCCAAAAGGTTGGCGCGGCCGGACAAAATGCCGAGAACACGGCCCCGCTCGGCGTCTGTCGAGGAAGCAGACGGGGCGATCATTCATCCGAACAAGGGGGATGTAACTGACCCGATCGGGTAGGGTGCGGATTGGGCGCCGGTGTTCCGGCTACCATCCCGGCGAGACTTTCCGCGGGTCCCCGCAATCAAAGTTGGCGAAGGCCGCCGCATGAGCAGCGGCCTTCTTTCTTGGCCGCGACGATCGAGTGGACTGGCGGCGTAGCTCCGCGGGCGGTCTAGCCGACGGCGGCGATCAGCTCGCGGGTGTAGGCCTGGCGCGGGGAGGTCCAGATCGTGCCGTGGTCGGCCTCCTCGATGATCACCCCGTCCTTCATCACCATCACGCGGTCGGAGATGTATTGGACGACGCCGAGGTCGTGCGAGATGAAGAGGTAGGAGAGGCCGAGCGAGGCCTTCAGCTCGACGAGGAGGTTCAGGATCTGCGCCTGGATCGACACGTCGAGGGCGGAGACCGGCTCGTCGCAGACCACGAACTCCGGCTCCACGATGAGCGCCCGGGCGATGCCGATCCTCTGCCGCTGGCCGCCCGAGAATTCGTGCGGGTAGCGGTCGATCGCGCTCGGCAGGAGCCCGACCTGGTCGAGCATCGCCTTGATCTTCTGCTGCCGCTCCGCGCCCGAGGCGACGCCGTTGACCACGAGCGTGGCGTTGAGGATGTCGCCGACCGAGCGCCGCGGGTTGAGCGAGCCGTAGGGGTCCTGGAACACCATCTGCATCGGCCGCCGCGCGCGCTTCAGCTCGTCCCCCTCGAGACGGGTGATGTCCCGGCCGCGCAGCGCGATGCGGCCCGAGGCCGACGGGATGAGGCGCATGATCGCCTTGGAGAGCGTGGACTTGCCGCAGCCCGACTCGCCGACGAGGCCCAGTGACTCGCCGGCCTTGATCGTGAACGAGACGTCGTCGACCGCGCGGACGGTGCCGGACCCCGTCTGGTATTCGGCGACGAGGTTCTCGACCGAGAGCAGCGTCTCGGACGAAGCCGGCGGGAGGTCGGCCACGCGGTGCGGCTGGTGGATGGCGAAGGCGTAGCCGCCCTGGGGCTCGCGCGTGGTGCGCACCTCGGCGAGCGTGGTCTTGCGGTAGTGGAGGCGCCGGTCGAGGCCGACCGAGGCGGCGATGAGGCCGAGCGTATAGGGATGGCGCGCGGTCTCGAAGAGCTCGCGGGCCGCCACGTCCTCGAGCTTCTCGCCGTGATGCATCACCACCACGCGGTCGGTCCAGCGCGCGACCAGGCGAAGGTCGTGGCTGATGAGGAGGAGCGCCATCGACAGCTCGCGGCGCAGGCCGTCGATCAGCTCCATGATCTGGGCCTGGATGGTCGCGTCGAGCGCGGTGGTCGGCTCGTCGGCGATGAGCAGCTTCGGCTGGCAGCAGATCGCCATGGCGATCATCGCCCGCTGGCGCTGGCCGCCGGAGAGCTGGTGCGGATAGGCGTCGATCTGCCGGGAAGGGTGGGGGAGGCGCACCAGCTCGAGAAGCTCGAGCGTGCGCGTTCGTGCCGCCCGCCGCGAGAGCGAGCGGTGCCGGCGCAGCGCCTCCGCGATCTGGTCGCCGACGCGGTAGACGGGGTTGAGCGAGGAGTTCGGCTCCTGGAAGATCATGCCGATCTTGTCGCCGCGGATGTCCTGGAGGGTGCGCCGCGAGGCCCCGAGAAGCTCGGTGCCGGCGAAGCGGACGGCTCCCTGGCGCGTCGCGCCGTCGGGAAGGAGGCCCATGATGGCGTGCGCGGTCGTCGACTTGCCGCAGCCCGATTCGCCGACCAGCGCCACGGCCTCGCCGGCGCCGATCGAGAAGCTGAGCGCGTCGACCGCGCGGAGCTCGTTCTCGCGCCGGCCGAAGCTGACCGAGAGGCGATCGACCTCGAGCAGCTTCTGCTCCGGCCCGCTCATCCGCGGTTCCGAAGGCGCGGGTTGAGGGCCTCGTTCAGCCCGTCGCCGACGAGATTCACGGCGAGGATGCTGAGCGCGATCATGCCGCCGGGAATGGCGGTGAGGTACCAGGCCGACTGCAGCATCTCGCGTCCGGCGCCGATCATGCTGCCCCACGAGACGAGGTTCGGGTCGCCGAGGCCGAGGAAGGAGAGGCCCGACTCGGTGAGGATGGCGGACGCCATCAGCACCGAGGCGGTGGTCAGCACCGGCGGCAGGGCGTTGGGCAGGATCTCCTCGCGGACGATGCGCCAGTTGCCGAAGCCCTGGCTGCGGGCGGCCATGACGAAGTCGGCGTTCTTCAGCGAGCGGAATTCGGCGCGCACCAGGCGGGCGACGATCGGGAACGAGCCGAGGCCGATGGCGAGCACGATCACGCCGACCGACGGACCGCCGAGGGTGACGATGACCACTGCAAGGAGGAAGGACGGCGTGGTCTGGAAGAGCTCGGTGACGCGGACGAGGATGCGGTCGGCCAATCCGCCGAAATAGCCGGCGGTCGCGCCGACCGCGAGGCCGAGGCCGACGCTGAAGAGGGCGGCGAGCGCGCCGATCGAGAGCGAGATGCGGGCGCCGTGCGCGAGGCCGGCGGCGACGTTGCGGCCGAGCGTGTCGGTGCCGAGCGGGAAGGCGGCGTTGCCGCCCGGCGGGATCAGCGCCGGCGCGACCGTGCTGAGCGGGTCTCCCGGGAAGAGGACCGGCGCGAGGATGGCCAGCGCGATCAGCGGGACGACAACGGCGAAGCCGAGGATGACGAAAGGGTCGCGGATGAAGCTCGCCCAGGTCGAGCCGCTCCGCGAGGCCGGGCGGCGCCGCAGGAAGGAGAGCGAGGGGAGGGGGAAGGAGAGCGGCCGCGCGGACGAAGACTGGAACGTCATGACTTACCTCACGCCTTGATCCGCGGATCGAGCCAGGTCTGGAGAAGATCGGTGAGCAGATTGGCGAGGATGACGACCAGCGAGGACATCAGGAGGATGCCGAGGAGCACGACATATTCGCGCGCCATCACCGCCTCGTAGGTGAGCCGGCCGAGGCCCGGCCAGCCGAAGATGGTCTCGATCACCACCGACCCGCCGAGAAGCGTGCCGAGCTGCATCCCGGTCACGGTGGTGAGCGGGATGAGGGCGTTGCGGAGGATGTGCTTGATGTTGACCTGCGCCGGCGTCAGGCCCTTGGCCTTGGCGGTGCGCACGAATTCCTGGCGGCTGATGTCGATCATCGCGGTGCGGATGAGGCGGGCGAAGATTGCGACGAAGAAGGTCGCCGTGGCAAGGACCGGCAGCACCATGTGCCGGGCGACGTCGGCGGCGTAGGCCCAGCCCTTGAGGCCCGAGCCGATGGTCCGGTAGCCCTCGGGCGGGAACCAGCCGAGATTGATCGAGAGCAGCACGACCAGCATGAGGCCGATCCAGAAGCCCGGCGTCGAATAGAAGAGAAGGACGAGGGCGGAGAGGAAGCGGTCGAGCCAGCTGCCGCGCCACACCGCCATGGCGACCCCGATCGCGACTCCGACGGCGAGCGCCAGCGCGAGCGCAGCGAGCTTCAGGAGCACGGTCATCGAGAGGCGCGAGAGGATGAGGTCGGCGACCGGGGCGTTGTAGCGGACCGAGAAGCCGAGATTGAGGCGCGCGAGGTTGTAGAAATAGATGATCAGCTGGTCGAGCACCGGCTGGTCGACGCCGAAGCGGATGCGGAGGAGCTCCATCGTCTCCCGCGTCGCCGCGCCCGCCTCGCCGGCGAAGACCTCGGCGGCGTCGCCGGGCAGGAGCTGGATCAGCGTGAAATTGAGCACCAGCACGCCGATGACGAGAGGGATCGCGTTCAGCAATCCCCTCCCGGTCTTCTGCACCAGCCGCAAAGCGGTCATGTCCGGCTCCGGTTACGGCTCGCTGGGCGCGCGGCCTAGTGGGTGCGGGGGCGCCGGCCGAAGAAGAAATGGCCCGGGTCGGTGAAGCCGGGCGTCGAGGCGTGGCCGGTCGGCACGAGGCTGTCGACGAAGGCCTCGTCCTCGGGCGTGAACTCGTAGTTGAGCGCCGGGAGGTAGTCGTCCCACTGCGCCTCGGTACGCGGGCCGGTGATCGCCGAGGTGATGAGCCTGTTGTTGAGCACCCAGGCGAGGGCGAACTGGCCGGCGGTGATGCCGCGCGCCTCGGCGTGCTCCCTGACCAGCTGGGCGATGTCGAGCGACTCGCGCCGCCACTCGGTCTGCAGGATGCGCTTGTCCTTGCGGCCGGCGCGCGAGTCCCTGTCGGGCGTCTTCTCGGGATCGTACTTGGCCGTGAGGATGCCGCGCGCGAGGGGGCTGTAGGGCACGACGCCGAGGCCGTAATAGTCGGCCGCGTCGAGGTGCTCGTACTCGATCTGCCGGTTGGCGAGATTGTAGAGTGGCTGGCTGACCGCCGGCCGGTCGAGGCCGAGCTGATCGGCGACGCGGCTGAACTCGGCGATCTTCCAGGCGCGGTGGTTGGAGAGCCCGTAGTAGCGGATCTTGCCGGCGCTGATGAGGTCGCCGAGCGTGCGGATCGTCTCGGCGACCGGCGTCTCGTGGTCCTCGCGGTGCAGGTAGTAGATGTCGATATAGTCGGTGCCGAGGCGCTTCAGGCTGCCCTCGACCGCCTTCAGGACGTACTTGCGGGAGGCGCCGCGATCGTTCGGGTCGTCGCCGCGCGGGCTCGCGAACTTGGTCGCGAGGATCCAGCTGTCGCGCCGCGCGCGGATCGCCTCGCCGACGATCACCTCGGACTGGAACTTGGCGTAGCCGTCGGCGGTGTCGATGAAGTTGACGCCCTGGTCCCAGGCCTTGTCGATGATCCGCTTCGAGGTGGCGGCGTCGGTCTGGTCGCCGAACATCATCGTGCCGAGGCAGAGCGGGGAGACGCGGACCCCGTTCCGTCCGAGCTGGCGGTAATCGGGCGGCTTGCGGTTGCTGGTTTCGGTAGCGGGCATGAAGGACTGACTCTCTCGCGGTTCTAGTGTGAGGCGAAGGAACGGATGGCGAAGCGGACGTCGGGGTCGGCGCCGAGGCTGTCGACGAGGCTGACCTCCCAGTCGAGGTAGCGGCGGAAGAGCTCGTTGCGGCGCGCCTCGGGCAGGCCGTAGCGATCGGGAATGTCGCCGCCCGCCTCGAGGTCGAGCCCGCCGCTCTCCGTCGGGTAGCCGCGCGCTCGCCACTCGGCGTTGCCGCCGAGGAGCACGCGGAGATTGCCGCGCTGGCCGGGCGAGAGCGCCGCCGACGCGACGTAGGCGAGGATGCCGTCCTCCGAGGTGACGACCGCGGCCTTGCCCTCCGCGGCCGCGACGAGGGCCGCCAGCTCCGAACGCTCGGCATAGGCGGCGCCGGGGATGTGCGCCTTGCGGAAGGCGTTGGCGCCGGCGAGGTCGACGACATGCGCTTCGCCCGCGTCGACGAGCGCTTTCAGCTCGCTGGCGAGGATGGACGGCGCGCGGGCGCCGAGGCGCACCACGCGCTTCGGCTCGGGACCGATCTCGATCTCGACGGACGCGCTGTCGCGGAGGACATAGACCTCGTTCCGGCCGAACTGGACCAGCCAGGAGGCGGTGAGGAGATCGCGGACGCCGGCCGGATCGTGGAGCACGATGCGTGCGCCCTTCACGCCGACGAAACGCT
>JADYYB010000106.1 GCA_020853895.1 Bauldia sp. | reverse complement strand
GCCCCTTCTGAGCTAAATCCGCCGCCGAGGGAACTCGGGGGAAGGCACCAATGCTCCATACCATCGCCGGCTTCGATCGGATCGGCGAGGAGAACGCCTTCGCCGTTCTCGCTCGCGCCAACGCGCTGGCCGCCAGCGGCCGCGACGTCATCAATCTCGGCATCGGCCAGCCCGATTTCCGGACCCCCGAGCATATCGTCGAGGCGGCCATCAAGGCGCTCCGCGACGGCCATCACGGCTATACGCCCGCGACCGGCATCCTCGCCCTTAGAGAAGCCGTCGCCGAGGACGTGCACAAGAAATACGGCGTGACGATCTCCCCCGACCTCGTCGCCATCATGCCGGGCGGCAAGGTCACGATGTTCGCGGCGATCCTGATGTTCGGCGAGCCGGGCGTGGAGATCCTCTACCCGGATCCCGGCTTCCCGATCTACCGCTCGATGATCGAGTTCACCGGCGCGAAACCCGTGCCGATCCCGATCCACGAGGCTTACGGCTTCGGCTTCTCCGCCGAGGAGACGCTGTCGCTGATCACGCCCCGGACGCGGCTCATCATCGTCAACTCGCCGGCCAACCCGACCGGTGGCGTGACGCCCAAGGCCGAGATCGACAAGCTCGTCGCCGGCCTCGCGGAGTGGCCGGACGTGGCGATCATGTCGGACGAGATCTACGCCGCCATGACCTATGACGGCCTCGAGCACGCGTCCTTCCTCTCCTACCCGGAGATCAGGGACCGGCTCATCCTCCTCGACGGCTGGTCCAAGACCTACGCCATGACCGGCTGGCGCCTCGGCTGGTCGCTGTGGCCGGACGCGATCTTCGACAAGGTGCGGAAGCTCGCCGTCAACGGCTGGTCCTGCGTGAACGCGCCGACCCAATATGCCGGCATCGCCGCGCTGACCGGCCCGCAGGACGCCGTCCGCGCCATGGTCGCCGCCTTCGACACGCGACGGAAGGTGGTGGTGGAACTCCTCAACGCCCTGCCCGGCGTCAGCGCCGCCGTGCCCAAGGGCGCCTTCTACACCTTCCCGAATGTGAGCAAGACCGGCTGGAAGGCGAAGCCCCTGGCGTCCGCGCTTCTCGAGGAGACCGGCGTCGCCACCATCGGCGGCCCCGATTTCGGCATCTACGGCGAGGGCTATATCCGCGTCAGCTACGCCAACTCGGAAGAAAACATCCGGAAGGCGCTGGCCCGCGTCGGCGAGTTCCTCTCCGACCCCGCCAACGCCCGCTAGCCGGCCCCGTCGAGACTCCTGACCTGAACTCCCCCTTGAGGGGAGGTCAAAACCGCGAAGCGGTTTTGGGTGGGGGTGCCACGCGCGCCATCGAGGGGCGCAGAGGAATGCGGGAAGAACGCCGGCTTCGCCGGCTAGCCCCCACCCGAAAACGCTGCGCGTTTTTCGACCTCCCCTCAAGGGGTAGGTTCAGGGCAGTGCGGGCATGGAGTGGCCGGAAGCCACCCCCCCAAAAGCAAAACGCCGCCGTGAAGGCGGCGTTTCGGACTGGCTTCGAACTCGAGTGTTAGGCGAGCTGCAGGTTGACGGCCTTCGGGCCCTTGCCGCTGCGATCCGGCTCGGTCTCGAAGGAGACGCGGGCCCCGTCGGTGAGCGAGGGGATGCCCGAGCGCTCGAGAGCCGAGACGTGAACGAACACGTCCTTGGCCCCGCCGTCGGGGGTGATGAAGCCGAAGCCTTTAGAAGTATTGAAGAACTTTACGGTGCCGGTCTGGCGCATGTGGGGTAATTCCTTGCCCTTGGTTTAGCGAACGGGGTGAACCCGAGGTGTCGGCATCTCTGTTACGGGGAAAGGAATCGCAGCGTCTCTCTCAATAAGCCGGATTTTCACGTCCGGCGGCGGAGGGCCTAGCCCCAGCGCTTTCCAGTTCTCCGGGTCCATAAGTGCCCGAACGCCTAGGATATGGCTCGGATTACCGGGAGTTGCAAGAAGATTCGGGCCCCTGGGCGTTCAAATCTGGAGCCATCCGCGCGGCTGAAGGAGAGACCTGCTCGCGCGCGTTGCACAACGGAATTCTGCACAGGGCAGGCATCCGTTTTTGCGACCCTTGTGACGGGGATGGCCCGGCAATATAGCTTCTGCCGCAGCGCCCCGCTGCGCTTCCCTTCCTTTTCGGAGACCAGGATGACGCCAGCCCGCAACGACAACGCCCTTGCCCTCGCCCTGTGGCCGGAGTCGATCAACACCGCCTTGAGGGCGGTCGTGCTGGTGCTGGTGGGAACCCTCCTCCTCGCCCTCTCGGCGAAGATCAACGTGCCGTTCTGGCCGGTGCCAATGACCCTGCAGACCTTCGCGGTCATGGCGATCGCCGCCGCCTATGGCTCGCGCCTTGCGGTCGCAACCGTCCTCGCCTATCTCGCCGAGGGCTTCGCCGGCCTCCCGGTCTTCTCGATCGGCGCCGCCGCGGGCCCCGCCTATTTCCTCGGGCCGACCGCCGGCTTCCTGATCGGCTTCATCCCGCTCGCCTTCATCGTCGGCCTCGTCGCCGACCGCGGGCTGAGCCGGTCGATCCCCGCCCTCTTCGCCGCCATGGTCCTGGCCGACATCGTGGTCTTCATGATGGGCTTCGTCTGGCTCTCCTGGTTCGCGCATCTTTCGACCGGCGCGGTCGGCGTCGGCCCGGAGCGCGCCTTCGCCGGCGCGATCCAGCCCTTCATCCTCGCCGACCTCGTCAAGATCGCGCTCGCCGCCCTCGCCGTGCCGGCCGGCTGGCGCCTCGTCGACGCCATGCGGAGCGCCCGCTGAACGGCCCCCGCTCCGCGCGGACCTTCCTCACCGCTTGTCTCGGCCTCCTGCTGCTTGCAGGAGGCCACGCCGCCGCGCTCGCCCAGACCGGCCTCGACCGGCTCGACGCGCTGCGCCTGCCCCAGGTCGCGGGCACGGTCCTCACCATCGACCATTCCGAGGACGCCGCCGAGATCGCCGGCGCCTACCAGCCCGAGATCGCCGCCGCCGCGCACTGGTTCGCGCGGACGAGCGGCTGGGTGCCCGACCTCAACCCGCGCCTCCGCGTCGCCGTGCTGACGGCCGAGGACTACGCCAGGGTCGGCGCGATCCCCTATCCCACGCCCTACACCGAGACGCGCACCGGCATGATCGTCATCGCCGACGAC
The DNA here is from genome assembly GCA_020853895.1 of Bauldia sp. Lineage (GTDB taxonomy): Bacteria > Pseudomonadota > Alphaproteobacteria > Rhizobiales > Kaistiaceae > JADYYB01. The sequence goes on along the minus strand of JADYYB010000106.1, from coordinate 42,861 downwards.
GTCTCCTCCCATCCCGGCTTCGAGCTCTGGGACATCGACCCCTTCGAGCTCAACGTCGCCTGGGCCTTCCACGAGCTCGGCCACAAGATCGCGCGCGACCTCGGCATCTGGAGCCCGAGCTTCTTCGTCAACGAGCTGATCGCCAACGTCTTCATGGCCGCCTATATCCGCGCCGAGCGGCCGATGTTCCTCGCCTACCAGAGCGGCATCCCGCCACGCTTCGCGGACGCCGGCCGCCTGACCAGCCTCGCCGCCTTCGACCAGGTCTATTTCGGGATGGGCCAGCAGAACTATCTCTGGTTCCACTTCCACCTCGCCGAGATGGCCGATTTCATGGTGAGGGACGAGGATCTCGGGACGCTCGTCGAGCGCCTGGGCGAGGAATTCAACTTCACCCAACAGCGCATCGAGACGGTCGAGCAGAGCCTCGCCCGCCTCGAGGCGATCAAGCCCGGCATCACCGCCCTCGCCCACTCCCTCTTCCCGGACTGACGACGGTCGGCTCAAAGGGGCGACGAGTTCTGGCCTCGTCGGCTTGGCGCGCGAACCTCGACCCGGTCCCCTCTCCCCAGAGGGGAGAGGGGGCAGGTCGGCGCCTGGCTCTCGCCCTTCGCCGAACAGACGCTGCAGAGCACTCCCTTGGTAAGGGAGAGGCCGAGCCCACCCTCCCTTGAGGGGGAGGGTCGGCGGCCCTCCGGCTTGACCGGAGGGGCGACGGGGTGGGGTGGCGCCGAGCGGCAAGCGAGGCCCCAGCAACCCTCTCCCGTTTTGCGGGGGAGGTAGCGGAGGAGCTTGGACCGAAGGTCCTAGCGAAGCTGGAGGGGGAAACCGCTCGCCGGACCGAAGTGCTCGCTTCGCTCGCGCCCCCTCCCTAGCCCTTCCCGCAGGCGGGAGAGGGGATTGTCACGCGCACCGCCGTCCACCCCACCTCGGAGGCCGGCAGAGTCGCCCTCCGACCCTCCCCTGCGAGGGCAGGGCTATCGTATATGGCCCTTTTTCCCCTCCCCCTTGTGGGGAGGGGTCAGGGGTGGGGGCCGAGCGGCAAGCGAGGCATGGTCAAGAATCCCACGCTGACGCTTGCGGCCACCGTGGGATCTTAGTGCCTCGCTTGCCGCGAGGCCCCCTCCCGGCCTCCCCCACAAGGGGGGAGGGGGAACGCTCACGCCGCCATATGCGATGACCATCCCCCTCGAGGGGAGGGTGGAGCGACACAGAGCGAAGCGCCTTACGCCGCCACCCGCACCCCGAGCGTGACCGGGGCGTCCTGCACCGCGCCCTCGCTGAGGGCGCCGCTGGGCGCGTCCACGCCGTGCAGCCCGACCGCGAGCGTCTCGGCCATGACCGTGCCGCGATGCGCCTCGACCGCCGCCATGACCGTGGGCCCGGCCTTCACCTCGATCACGATCCGGTCGGTGACGCGGAAGCCGGCGTCCTTGCGCGCCACCTGGACGAGGCGGATGAAATCGCGCGCCACGCCCTCCTCCTCGAGCGCGGCGTCGACGCTGGTGTCGAGGACGACCACGCCCGCCGAGCCCGCGAAGGGCACCGCGTCGATCCCCTCGGCGGCACGGAACTTCAGCTCGTACTCGCCCGCCTCGATGCGCTCGCCGGCGACCTCGAGCGCCCCGCCGCCGAGCTCCTTCCACTGCCCGGCCTTGGACGCCGCGATCACCTTCTGCATCGCCCCGCCGAGGCGCTTGCCGAGGATGCGCGGATTGACCGCCAGCACCTCGTGGCCGAACGCCTTGGGGTCGTCGGCGAAGACCACCTCCTTCACGTTCGCCTCGTCCGCGATGACCTCGCTGAGCGCGGCGAGGATCGCGTGGCCCGGATGCGCGACCGTCAGCCGGCGAAGCGGCAGGCGGTTGCGGAGGTTCTTCGCGGTGCGGATCGACGCCGCCGCCGACGCCACCTCGCGCGCGAGGTCCATCCGCTCGACCAGCGCCCGGTCGATCGCGAAGGCGTCTGCCTCCGGCCAGTCCTGGAGATGCACGCTCTCCCCGGTCAGCGCCCGGTGGATGTGGTCCGTCAGCAGCGGCAGGAAGGGCGCCAGCGTGCGGGTCATCGTGACGAGCACGGTGTAGAGCGTGTCGTAGGCCGCCCGTTTGTCGGCGTCCTTCTCGCTCTTCCAGAAGCGCTCGCGGCTCCGGCGGATGTACCAGTTGTTGAGCGCCTCGATGAACGGGGCGAAGGCCGCGCACGCGCCCGGAATGTCGAGCCGGTCCATCGCCGCCTCGACGGTGCGCGTGAGGTCGGCGGTCTTGCCCAGCATGTAGCGGTCGAGCTCGGCCTCCGCCGTCGTCACGAGCCGTCCCGGGATCCCGTCGATGTTGGCGTAGAGGGTGAAGAACGAATACGCGTTCCAGATCGGCAGCAGCACCTGCCGCACGGTCTCGGCGATCGTCCGCCCGTCCTTCGGCATGGCGAGGTCGCCCCCCGAGAGGAGCGGCGAGGACAGCATGTACCAGCGGAGCGCGTCGGCTCCGTAGGTGTTGAAGACGCCGATCGGGTCCGGATAGTTCTTGCGGCTCTTGGAGAGCTTCTCCTTGTTCTCGTCGAGCACCACGCCGTGGCAGATCGCCGAGCGGAACGGCGCGCGGTCGAAGAGCGCGGTCGAGAGGACCACCAGCGTATAGAACCAGCCGCGCGTCTGCGCGACGTACTCGACGATGAAGTCGCCCGGGAAGTGGTGGTCGAACCAGGTCTTGTTCTCGAACGGGTAGTGCACCTGGGCGAAGGGCATCGAGCCCGAGTCGAACCAGCCGTCCAGCACGTCCGGCACGCGCCGCATCATCGAGCGGCCGGTCGGGTCGTCGGGGTTGGTGCGCGTCAGCGCATCGATGAACGGCCGGTGGAGGTCCGGCGGCCGCACGCCGAAATCGCGCTCGATCTCGTCGAGCGAGCCGTAGACGTCGACGCGCGGATAGTTGGGGTCGTCGGACTTCCACACCGGGATCGGAGTCCCCCAGAACCGGTTGCGGCCGATATTCCAGTCGCGCGCGTTGGCGAGCCAGTTGCCGAAGAGCCCGTCCTTCACGTGGTCGGGGACCCAATTGATGTCCTGGTTCACCTCAACCATCCGGTCGCGGAACTTGGTGACCTCGACGTACCAGGACGGCATCGCCTTGTAGATCAGCGGCTCGCGCGTCCGCCAGCAATGCGGGTAGTTGTGGAGGATCGTCTCGTGGCGGACGACCTTGCCTTCGGCCTTGAGGTCGCGGATCACGTCCTTGTTGGCCTCGAACACGTTCTTGCCGGCATAGGGCGGCACGTCGCCCGTGAACTTGCCCTCGTAGTCGACCGGATCGACGAGCTTGATCCCCGCTGCCGAGGCGATGCGCATGTCGTCCTCGCCGAAGGCCGGCGCGATGTGCACGACTCCGGTGCCCTCGCCGAGCTCGATGAAGTCGCCGGCCAGCACGACGAAGGCGTTCTCGCGCCCCGCGAAGAACGGCATCAGCGGCTCGTAGCGCCGCCCGACCAGCGCCGAGCCGGGCACGCTGCCCGTCCGTTCGTAGCCCTCGAGCTCCTTCTCGTAGGCGGCGACCGAGGCCTCCGCGAGGATCAGCCGCTCGCCGCCCTTTTCGAAGACCGCGTAGTCGGCGTCCGGCTTGACCGCCAGCGCAAGGTTGGAGGGAAGGGTCCATGGCGTGGTCGTCCAGGCCAGGAGCTTCGGCCCGGCCGTCTCTCCCGCCACCGGCAGGAGCTGGAAGGCGACGGTCAGCGCCGGGTCCTGCCGCTCGCGCGTGGCGTCATCGAGGCGCGTCTCGAAATTGGAGAGCGGGGTCTGCGCCGCCCAGCTATAGGGGACGACGCGGAAGCCCTCATAGACCAGCCCCTTGTCCCAGAGCTGCTTGAAGGCCCACAGCACGCTCTCCATGAACGTGACGTCCATGGTCTTGTAGTCGTTGCGGAAGTCGACCCAGCGCGCCTGCCGGGTCACGTAATATTCCCAGTCCTCGGCGAACTGCATCACCGAGGCGCGGCAATGGGCGTTGAAGCGCTCGACCCCGTAGGCCTCGATCTCCTTCCGCCCCGAGAGGTTGAGCTCCTTCTCCGAGTGAAGCTCGGCCGGCAGGCCGTGACAGTCCCAGCCGAACCGGCGCTCGACCAGCTTGCCGCGCATCGTCTGGTAGCGCGGCACCGCGTCCTTGAGGAAGCCGGTGACGAGGTGCCCGTAATGCGGCAGCCCGTTGGCGAAGGGCGGCCCGTCGTAGAACACGTATTCCGGCGCGCCCTCGTCCCGCCGCCTCTGCAGCGACTTGTGGAAGGTGTTCTCCTCCTTCCACTTGGCCAGGATCGCCTCCTCGAGCTTGGGGAAGCTCGGCGAGGGCTCGGCGGCTGGGTAGGGCTTCACTGGCTCTTGCTTGGTCATGGGCAATAACGGGTTCAGGCGGAAAACGGCCGCCGGCGACGTTCAAAGCACGGAGTTCGGGAGGGCTTACCCAATGTGGCGCCTTTCCGCCACCCTTTCCACGTTCCAAACGCCAGGCCCCGTGCCCGCCCCTGTCCCCTTTACCAGGGCGGATCAAGGCTCCACGCCTGGAACCCCCTCCCCCCGGAGGGGAGAGGGTTGGGGTGAGGGGGTACAGGTCCATCCGGAGAGGTGGAGCCCCCTCACCCGGATCCCGCCTCGCCTTCGGCGAGCCGGTGATCGCGACCTCTCCCCACCGGGGAGAGGCGAAGGGGCAGCGGCCCACAAGACGCGCAGCGGCCATCGGCCGTCAGTCTTGCCGCACGCCGCTTACGGCCGGTTCGGCTAGGATCGTGCCGCAACGGGGAAATGCCGATGCGCATCGTGTGTCTTCTTTTCGGCCTCGTCTCGCTCTTCGCGCCCGCGGCTCTGGCGGCACCGGAGGACGACCTTCGCACCCTGCGCGAGGAGGCGATGGCGAGACCCGGCGTCCTTGTCACCGAATACCCGGATTTCACCATGGTCGAGGACCGGGCGCACCTCACCATCTTCTACTTCACCAAGCCGTCGCACTACGCCCATCCCGCCGCGGTGCAGCGTGCCGTGGTCCAGGAGAACGGCGCCTTCTCGATGAACTACACCGTCTGGCCGCACGAAACGCCGCAATCCGCGCCCGCCTCGTTCCAGCGATGGATGGCGGAGTTCGCTGAGCTCGACCGGCGGATGCGCGAGGCCATCCAGCGCGATCTCGCTCCGCGATAGGCCAAGTCTAGGCGGACAGTCCCGCCGCCTCGATCATCGACCGTGCGGCGGCGATGACGGCCTCGAGCGGGATCTCCTTCGCCGGCGGCCGCTGGTAGACCGACTCCGGCCCGGAGAGCACCAGCCAGCTGCCCGGTCGCTCGTAGTGCCAGTTGCGCTCGTCGGTCTGGGCGAAGAGCTTGACCGCCGGAACCCGATAGGTGTCGGCGAGGTGGCACGAGGAGCCGTCGATCGCGACCAGGCCCGCGGCGTTGGCGATCAGCCACACATAGTTGGCGATCGTGGTCCTGCCCGCGAGGCTCAGCGGCTGCCCCTTGCAGGCGGCGAGGATCGCCTCCGAGTGCTCGCGCTCGTGGCGCGTCGGCCCCGCGGTGATGACCACCCGGAGCCCCGAGGCCGACTCGAGGAACTCGATCAGCCTCGCCCATTTCCCGGCGTCCCAGTATTTGCTCCGCCACGCCGCCGTCGGGTGGACGACGAGGTAGCGGGAAGGCAGGTCGAGCCCTTCGGGCCGCCACGCCGCGGGCGGCCGCGCGAGCCGGGGCGGGGTGAACCCGGCCGGATCGCCGCCCGCCTCCTCGTAGAAGTGACGCGCCATGTAGCGCGTGCCGGGCTGGCGGACGAGCACCTTCCGGTAGACCAGCCGGTGCTCCCAGCGCACCTCGTTCGGGCCGGGGGCGATGAGGGTCTTGTCGAGCGAGACCAGCGCGGCGGCGCGGCGGGTCGTCTTCGTCCCCTCATGCAGCGCAAGGACGCTGCGATAGGGCCGCGGCGACCAGGTCTTGGCCCGGGCACCGGCCATCAGCCCGATGATCGGCGCGAACTCACGCTTGGCGAAGAGATCGACCGGCCCGCCCGAGCGCTCGGCGAGGAGACGGCTCACCGGCTCCAGGAGGATGATGTCGCCGAGCTGCTTGAAGGAGACGAGGGCGGTGGTCATCGCGCCGGGATGTGAATGCCGAAGCGGTTTACCGCGCGAGGGGCGCCGCCGCTATCCGGCCGCCACGCGAATGTCGGGGACGGCGCGCGACCCGTGCCGCCGCACGACCTCGAGGAAGAGCGGTCCGTAGCGCTCGAGCTTGACCGAGCCGATGCCGTGGATTTCGCCGAGCGCGCCGATGCTGCCCGGCCGCCGGACGGCGATCTCGCTCAGCGTCCGGTCGGGGAAGATCGCATAGGCCGGCAGCTTCTGCTCGGTGGCAAGGGTCCGCCGCAAGACCTTGAGATCGGCCAGCAAAGCCTCGTCGGCTGGCGAGCCGGCCGGCAGCGCCGCCTGCCCGCGCTTTTCGCGCCGCGCGCGCCGCTCCTCAGGCACACGGAGGCTGATCCGCTCCTTGCCGCGCAGCACGAGGCGGCCGGCATCGGTGAGGTACCAGCGCCCGTAGCGCTCGATGTCGAGCGCTATGAGGCCGGCGGCGTAGATCTGCCGTAGCGTCGTCCGCCACGCATTGGCGTCCTGGTCCTTGCCGACGCCGAAGGTCGGCAGGAGGTCGTGCCCGTGGCGCTCGACCGCCTCGGTCTTGTTGCCGACCAGGATCTGCACGATGTGCTCGGTGCCGAAGCGCTCGCCGGTCCGCACCATCGCCGACATCGCCTTCTGCGCGTCGACGGTGCCGTCGCGGAGCTGCACCGCGCCCCGGCAGAGATCGCAATTGCCGCAGAGCCCCGACTCCTCGCCGAAATAGGAGAGCAGCGTCTGCCGCCGGCAGCGCGGCGACTCGCAGAGCGCGAGCAGCGCGTTGAAGCGCTGGCGCTCGATCCGCTTCCGCTCGTCCGGCGCGTCGCTTTCCTCGATCTGCATGCGCCGGAGCCGCATGTCCTCGATCCCGTAGAGGGTGAGCGTATCGGCCGGCAGCCCGTCGCGGCCGGCGCGGCCGATCTCCTGGTAGTAGGCCTCCACGCTCGCCGGGAGGTTGGCGTGGCAGACGAAGCGGACGTCCGGCTTGTCGATGCCGAGGCCGAAGGCGACGGTCGCCACCATCACCACCCCGTCCTCGCGGAGGAAGATGTCCTGGTTGCGCGCGCGGTCCGCGGAGTCCATGCCAGCGTGATAGGGGAGCGCGCGGTAGCCGGATGCCGCGAGACTCGCGGCGACCGTCTCGGTACGCTTCCGCGAGAGGCAATAGACGATGCCCGACTCCCCGCCATGGAGGCCGAGGAAATCGGTGAGTTGCCGCGAGGCGTTCACCTTCGGCTGCATCGCCAGATAGAGGTTCGGCCGGTCGAAGGAGCGCACGAAAGTGCGCGGCGGCGCGTCGAAGAGTTTCGCACGGATGTCGGCCTGGGTCGGCCCGTCGGCCGTCGCGGTAAGGGCGATCGACTGGGTCGCCCCGATGCCTCTCGCGAGCGCGCCGACGGCGAGATAGTCCGGCCGGAAATCGTGCCCCCATTGCGAGACGCAATGCGCCTCGTCGATGGCGAGGAGCGCGATCTTCTGCTCGCGGAGCATCTCGGCGAGGTCGGGCCGCGCGAGCCCTTCGGGCGCGAGATAAAGGAGCTTCAGCCGCCCTTCGCGGAGCGCGGTCCGCACGCGCGCCTGCTCGACGGGATCGTTGCCCGAGTTGAGGCTGCCCGCCTCGATGCCGTTGGCCCTGAGCGCCGCCACCTGGTCGCGCATCAGCGCGATCAGCGGCGAGACGACGATCGTCAGCCCCGGCCGGACCAGCGCCGGCAGCTGGTAGCAGAGCGACTTGCCGCTACCGGTCGGCATCACCGCGAGCACGTTCTCGCCGTTCAGCACGGCTTCCAAGATCTCGCGCTGGCCGGGCCGGAAACCCTCGAAGCCGAACACCGTCCGGAGCTGCGCGAGCGCGGTGTCGATGAGGGCGGGCATTGCGACTCCGGAGGCGCCGGCGAGCGCGGCGGGCGTCATGATTAGCTCTCGTTTTGTTCCGCCTCAAGGACAACTGGTTTCTTGGCCGAATTGCGCCCACACTGCCCGCTCCCCACCTCAGCGGTGGAAAAGCCGATTCAGCCAGCGGAGGCGGCCATGGCCGACGAGAACCTTCTTCAGCGCATCAATGCCCTCTCCAACGAGGAGCATGCGCTCTACGAGCGCGGCTCGCACACCGGGCTCACCGACGAGGATCGCGCGCGCCTTCGCGAGATCGAGCTGACGCTCGACCAGTGCTGGGACCTTCTTCGTCAGCGCCGGGCCAAGCGCGAGTTCGGCCAGAACCCCGACGATGCGGAGCCGCGGAGCTCGAGCACCGTCGAGCGCTACCAGGGCTAGCCCGCCTCATCCCGTCACCCCGCTTCCCCGGCGAAAGCCGGGGCCCACCTTTCTTTTTCGACTGCTCCCATGCCCGACGCCGTCCCCACCCTCTCCCTCCCCTCCGGCGAGACCGTTCCGATCCTCGGCCAGGGCACCTGGCGGATGGGCGAGAACGGGAAGAAGGCGAAGGCCGAGATCGCCGCCCTCCGGCTCGGCCTCGATCTCGGCATGACGCTGATCGACACCGCCGAGATGTACGCGGACGGCGGCTCGGAGGAGGTGGTCGCCGAAGCCATCGCCGGGCGGAGGGACGAGACCTTCCTGGTCAGCAAGGTGTGGCCCGGCAACGCCTCGCGTGCCGGCACGCTCGCCGCGTGCGAGAACAGCCTCCGCCGTCTCCGGACCGACCGGCTCGACCTCTATCTCCTGCACTGGCCGAGCCGCTTTCCGGTCGCCGAGACGGTCGACGCCTTCGAGCAGCTTCGCGCGGCGGGCAAGATCCGCCACTGGGGCGTGAGCAATTTCGACCCCGGCGAGATGGAGGAGGTCGTCTCCCTCCCCGCCGGACCGCAGGTCGCCACTAACCAGGTGCTCTACAACCTCACCCGGCGAGGCATCGAGGCCGACCTGCTCCCGTGGTGCCGCGCACGGAAAATCCCGATCATGGCCTATTCGCCGATCGAGCAGGGCCGCATGGCGAGGCACCCGGCACTGGCGGCGATCGGCAGCCGCCACCAGGCGACGCCGGCCCAGATCGCCCTCGCTTGGCTCCTGCGGCAGGGCGACCTCATGGTCATCCCGAAGGCGGGATCGGTCGAGCACGTCCGCGAGAACAGAGCCGCCCTCGACCTCCGCCTGACCGAGGCCGACCTCGCCGAGCTCGACCGCGCCTTCCCGCCCCCCACCCGCCCGCGCAAGCTGCAGATGCTTTGAGGGCCCTCCTTAACCTCCCCCTTGCGGGCAGGGCTATCGCATATGGCCGAAGGGACAGGCGCGTTGCCCTTTTTTCCCCTCCCCCTTGTGGGGAGGGGTCAGGGGTAGGGGCCGAGCGGCAAGCGAGGCTTGGCGAAGAATCCCACGCTGATGCTTGTGACTACCGTGGGATTTCAGTGCCTCGCTTGCCGCGAGGCCCCCTCCCGGCCTCCCCCACAAGGGGGGAGGGGAAATGCGCCCGCCGCCATATGCGATAGCCCTGCCCTGGCGGGGAGGTCGAAGATGCAGAGCCTTCGGCGGAGCGTCTTCGGGAGGGGGTAGCGGGCGAAGCCCGCGTCCTTTCCGTTTCGGCTGAGATCCTCCGGCTCACCCCCTCCCGAAATCGCTCTCGCGATTTCGACCTCCCCGCAAGGGGGAGGTTAAGCCGATACGACGCTCACGCCTTCGCCAGATCGGCGAGGCGCTTCGACAGCGCCTCGAGCCCCCACTCCTTCGCCAGCTCCGACGCCCGGCCCCAGGTCGGCGTCACGTCCGGCAGCTCCGGGATCGGCGCCTCGCGATCCATCGTCGCGATCCGCCGGTAGAGGCGGAGATCCTCCGCCTGCGTGGGAAAGCGTCCGTCGGCCAGCATCGCCTCGAGATTGGCGTACCGTTTCAACAGCGAGGCCGCCGTGACCGAGCCGATGCCCTTGGCCCCCGGCAGCTTGTCCGACGGGTCGCCGCGCAGCGCGATGAAGTCGGGCACCTGGGCCGGGTCGACCCCGTAGCGCTCCCGCACCTCGGCCGGGCCGATGCGGAGGAGCTCCCCGCCCTTGACCGGATGGAGGATCGTCACCCGCTCCGAGGCGAGCTGGAAGGCGTCGCGGTCCCCGCTCGCCACCAGCGCCGTGCCGCCGCGCCGCTCCTCGGACGCCACGGCCGCGGCGAGGAAGTCGTCGGCCTCGTAGCCCGCGCCCTTCGCCGCGACGAAGCCGGCGGCGCGCACCAGCTCGGGCAGGATGTCGAGCTGCTCGACCAGCTCGTCGGCGAACTCGCGCCCGCTCTGATAGGCCTCGAAGGCCTCGTGCCGGAAGGTCGGCTCCTCGAGCGTGTCCCAGCCCACGATCACCGCCCGCGGCTGCTCGGCCGCGTAGAGCCGGAGGAGCGTGTTGGCGAAGCCGACGATCGCCCCGCCGCCTTTGTCGCCCGCCCGGCGCACGGTCTTCGGCACGCTGTGATAGGCGCGATGGGCGAACGAATCGCCGTCGATGACGAGAAGCGGCCGGCTCAATCTGAATCTCCGCGTGAGACGGACGAGCTATCCGCCTTTCGCGCCGACAATATCAAGAGCGTGCCAATCTTGAACGGCGTGAGGCGACCGGCCCGCCCCCACCGTGGCGGCGACCGACTCGCGTCTCGGCGCGCGTCCCATCCACAGGAAGCTGCGCTCACGCGCCCTCCGCCACCGGAGGTTTTGCCATCGATTCTAATCTGGCTTAGAAAGGGCGCAGGCGGGCCCGACGAAGAGGAAGATCCGGACCCGCCTGCTCGGCCTAGAACGCGCTGGATAGTCTTCAGGGAGGTCGACTAATCCAGACGCGGTCTGCCTTCTGGGATTTCCCAGGAGACGAAATCAAAGCACGCGGCCTGGATGGCTGAGCCCGGCCGCCGCGATCAACTCGATCTTTCGCGAGGGACTGGCGGTTCACACCGCCTCTTCTCGCGCGAGCCTAGGAGAGCCCCGGCCCCGGCCAGAGACCCTTCGGATCGCTAAGGGAACGTCCCCACATAAAAACCAATAGACCGCGATAACAAATTCCTATTAAAGCCCTCCCGCTGACTGGTCAAGGACAAGAGCGACACAGGCTGGCCCATATGCACGATCCGTTCCGGACGGGGCTTGCCTCGTCCGCCTCACCCGTTAAGACCGGCCCACCGCTCATCCACGAGGCGTCGTGCTCTTCGATCTGACCCTTCAGCAGGTGCTTCTCCGCGGCGCCGCGTTCCTCCTGATCATCGCGGTTCACGGCTTCGCGCTCGCGGGTATAGCCCGCCTCCTCGGCGACAAGGGCCCGCAATTTGACGCGCGGCTAACCGCCGGCCCGATCACGCATCTCGATCTCCTGGGTCTCGTCGGATCGATCTTCTTCCAGCTCGGCTGGATCAAGCCGATCGCCATCGACCCGGCGGAGATGCGGACCGGCCGGCGCGGCCTCGTCATCGCCGTGCTGCTCAGCCTCGCCGCGGTGCTCGTGGTCGCGATGCTCCTCCTGCCGCTCCGCAACGTCGCGCTCGCCACGCTCCCCGCGACCTTCGCGCTCAACGTCTCGCTCTTCATCAACACCGTGCTGCAGATGTCGGCATGGTTCGCGGTCTTCAATCTCCTGCCCGTGCCGCCGCTGACCGGCGCCCATCTCCTGGTCGCGATCCGCCCCGAGCTGCGCACGATCCTGCCCCGGCTCTACCCCTACGCGGTCGGCGTCCTCGCCGTCCTCATGGTCACCGGCATCCTGCCGCGCCTCCTCCGGCCGGCGGTCACCTTCCTCGCCGGCCGTATCAGTTCGTTCTGACTTCGGGTGCCTACATCCCCGGCAGGTCGACCGTCTCGATGATCTCGATCCAGGCCCCGCCACCCATCATGAGGTGCGGATGCCTGGTGAAGATCCCAGCCACCTCGTCGAGCGATTCTCCTTCGACGATCCCGTATCCGGTGATGTCGTTCCTCGTGTCGCCGACGCCGCCGCCGTCGACCTTCTTCGTCTTGCCGAGCGGCGCGCCCATGTCGACAAGCGCGTTGGCGTGCTCGTTGCCCCAGTCCGTCCACGCGTCCATGCCGGCCTTCGCCTCCTCCGCCGTCGCGTTGGTCATCTGCTCGATCGCCGACCGCGGCGCCATGTAGAGAACCAGGAATTTCCTCGCCATGTCGATCTCTCCTTCGTTGCAGGACCGGCATCAACCGAGCACATCGCGGTGAAAGCAAGACGACGCCCGGCCGCTTGACGTGAGCGCCGGCCGACATCGAACTGTCGCCCTTCCGTCAACAGGGCGAAATCTCTCTTGGCTAGCCGGGATGCTTCCCAACGGAGGCAGCCCATGCTCAAGAAATATCTCCTCGCCGCCGCGGCGCTCGCCCTCGGCACGAGCGCGTCTTTCGCCCAGCAGGAATTCGCCGCAACGCTGGTCGAGCACGCGATCCTGCCGGCCAACACGGTCATCGCCCCGCCCGAATCCGCCCCGGTCTCGCTCACCGTCTCCGGCAAGTACACCACCGCCGACCGCGCCCGCGCCGCCGAGATCGGCTCGGTGCCGGGCCGCGACGGGGTCCGCCTCACCGGCCTCTCCCTGCCCTTCGCCGGCCAGCCGGTGCAGGGCTTCTCCGGCATCAAGGCGGCCGGCGACGGCACCTACTGGTCACTGTCGGACAACGGCTTCGGCAACAAGCTGAACTCGGTCGACGCCGCCCTCATGATCCACCATCTCGGCTTCGACTGGGACGCCGGCACGGTCGACCGGATGGAGACGATCTTCCTCACCGACCCGGACGCCAACGTCCCCTTCCCGATCGTCCATGAAGGCACCGCCGAGCGCTTCCTCACCGGCGCGGACTTCGACATCGAGTCGATCCAGCCGGTCGAGGACGGCTTCTGGCTCGGCGAGGAGTTCGGCCCGTACCTCGTCAAGGTCGACCTCGAAGGCCGCGTCCAGTCGGTGATCGGCACCATGGTCGGCGACCTCGCCGTCCGCTCGCCGGATCACCCGGCCCTCGCCCTTCCCGCCAACCCGACCCTCGGCCTCCCGAGCTTCAACCTCAAGCGTTCGGGCGGCTTCGAGGGCCTCGCCCAGTCGCCGGACGGCAGCAAGCTCTACGGCCTCCTCGAGGGCGCGCTCTTCAACGCCGACGGCACGATGGAAATGGTCGGCGAGACCCGCGGGCTTAGAGTCATCGAGTTCGATATCGCCTCCGAGGAATGGACCGGCCGCTCCTGGCTCTACCCGCTCTCGGTCGACGGCGATGCCGCCGGCGACGCGATCGGCGACTTCAACATGATCGACGGCACCCACGCCCTCGTCATCGAGCGCGACCAGGGCGTCGGCGACCTCGCAGAGGCCTGCGCCAACCCCCAGCAGCCGGCGCCCGACTGCTTCGCCAACCCGGCGCGCTTCAAGCGCATCTATCTGATCGCGTTCGGTGACGACAATGTCGGCGGCGCCGTCGAGAAGATCGCCTACATCGATCTCCTCGCCATCGCCGACCCCGAGGGCATCGCCCTCCAGGGCACGACCGACGGCGTCTACACCATGCCGTTCAACACCATCGAGAACGTCGATCGGGTCGACGCCACGCACATCATCGTGGCCGACGACAACAACCTCCCGTTCTCGGCCGGCCGCGCGCTCGACCGCGCCGATGACAACGAGTTCGTCATCCTCGAAGTCGGCGATTTCCTCGCCGCCGCGAACCCCTAGTACCGGGCTCCGGCGGGTCGCGTCAGGCCGGCCCGCCAGGCCCTGAATTCCTCGAAAGGGCGAGGGCGGTCGTGCCTTCGCCCTTCCTGATTCCGGGCCCTGTCACTTGAGGTTCACGCGCCCTTGCTAACCGCGGTCACCTCACCCGCGTGGAGCTCCCCGATGACCGCCCGCCTCGTGCTCGCCACCGCCTCCCTTGCCGCCCTTCTGGCCACCTCGCCGGCCCTCGCCCAGGAGGCCGTGATCGGCGGCGTCGCCCCGACGCTCGAGACACCGAACCTTCCCGACAACGACTACGACTCCGACGCCGACGATCCCGCCTTCTGGGTCCACCCGACCGACCTCGCCAGGACCCTCGTCATCGCCTCGGCGAAGAACGGCGGCATCCGCGTCTACGATCTCCAGGGCAACACGATCCAGACCCTCGACCCGCAATCGACCGATTCCGGCGAAGGCCGCATCAACAACATCGACGTCGCCTACGGCTTTGCGCTCGCCGACGGCTCGACCATCGACGTGGCGGTCGCCAGCGACCGCGGCCTCGACATCGTCCGCATCTTCCGCATCGACGGCGACAGCGCCGCCCCCCTCACCGACGTCACCGACCTCTCGGTCGGGCGCGCCTTCCCGATGCGTCCCGACCCGGCCGAGGGGCCGGACATCGACAACCCGCTCGACGACCAGCACACCGTCTACGGCATGGGCCTCTGGCGGAACCCGGCCGACGGCGTCCTCTACGCGGTCGGCACCCAGCGCACCGACAACCGCCTCGGCGTCTTCTCGCTCGCCGCCAACCCCGACGGCACGGTGAAGAGCACCATGGTCCGCGACATCCGCGTGCCCGATGTCCACGCCGGCCAGGATCTCCGCATCGAGAACGAGGACGATCCGCTCATGGACTGGAACCCGCAATTCGAGGGCGTGGTCGTCGACAAGCGGAACGGGGTCCTCTACGCAGGCGAGGAGATGGTCGGCATCTGGCGCTTCGACCTCACCACCGGGGACACGCCGGACGGGCCGTTCTACGAGACGCGCGGCTCGACCGCCTCGAGCTTCAACAACCCCGACAGCACGATCGCCCGCGACGTCGAGGGCCTCACCATCTATTACGGCGAGGGCGAGACCGCGTATCTGATCGCCTCGAGCCAGGGCAGCGCGCATGGCGACGACGCCCATCCCGACGCGCCGTGGGACGACACGTTCGTCGTCTTCGACATCTCGACCGGGGACGAGCCGCGCCTTCTCGGCTCCTTCCGCGTCGGCGCGAACGAGGCGGCCGGCATCGACGCCGTGCAGGAGAGCGACGGCGCGGACGTCATCCCGCTCGCCCTGCCGGGCTGGCCGAACGGCCTCTTCGTCACTCAGGACGGCTACAACGACGACCTCGACGGCCTCTCCGGCGAGCCCGAGGCGTCGAACTTCAAGTTCGTCGACTGGGCGCTGATCGCCAACGCCTTCAGCCCGCCGCTCGCCATCGCCCCCACCGTCGGCAACCCGCGCTAGCTGCGCCTGCCCTTACACCGGGCCGGCAACCTTCTCGGACTGCCCAGCTCTGCTCATGCCCAGGCCCATCTTGCGCAATCGTGCTGACTCGGCACAGTCTGCTGCCACGTTACTGATGGCCCGGGCTTGCAGATGGTCGATACTCTACCTGACCTTTCAGTCGGTACGTTCGTGATGGCGAAGTACCGGGACGGCAACATGTATCCGGCGGAGGTCACCAAGGTCTTCCCTGATTCATATCAGGTGGCATGGCTCGACGGCGACGCGAAGTCCAAGGTCTCGAAGGCCGACCTATACCCCCTTGAGATAGTTACGGCTCGCAAGCTGAAGATCGGCGATCGTGCAATCGTCGATTATGGGGCCGACTATTGGTACTCTGGTACTATCAGCGGCCTATTCGAGGTCGGCTACCACGTCACGTGGGACGACGGATCGCCAGAGGAGAGGATACTGGACGCCGCCGTGTGGCCCCTCGAGACGCCGTCCAGCGAATTGCTTCCGGGAGACGACGTTCTCGTACTTGAGGACAACTACTGGAGGCCCGGCAAGGTCACGGGTGTCTTTCAGGACGGCTATGAAGTCGCCTACGGCGAGAAGGCACGTAAGGTGAAACGGCATTCTGAACACGTGAGACGACGTCCGCGCTCAGCGGCTCTTCCTCCAACCGTCATCGAGGTGGACGACGCCACACCGCCCACGCAGCATTCGGATGACGCCGCGAACCTGGAGCAATACCTCCGTCAGCGCGTTGGGCAAGACAAGCTTGAGTTTGTCAAGGACAGCGAGGAGAACCAGTTCTGCCCACGGTGCAACAGGCACCACACTGTACGATGGCTGCGCGACAATCGGTACGGCGCGCGCCTTTTCGTCTGCAACGACCGGGCGATTCCTGCGGTGATCCGAAAGGATGACGATGTTCCGGCCCTGAAGGTGCTGACGGTGGCCCAGCTATTGAGTGACTATCCGGCCGTCAAGTCCGACAAAGGCAACCTTCTCGGATGGCTTTCCAAGAACACTGAGATCGAGGTCTCCCCCTTTCCACCTTTCGTTAAAGTGAAGGCGGGCGCGCGACGTTAGCTTGTGCGCTGATCACTGGCTCCTTAGCCGGCGCATCATCTGCCTGTCGTGTGAGCCCCCTAGCGTCGGCCTCTCAACCAGAGGATCGACATCATGCGCAAGATCGGATGGCTCGCCGGCCTCGCCGCCGCGGCACTCGCCTCGCACATCCCGGCCCATGCCCAGGAGGCAAGGCCCGAAGGGGCGATCCGCGTCGCCACCTTCAACGCCTCCCTCAACCGGAGCGAGGCGGGCGAGCTCGTCACCGCGCTCGGCGATCCGGACGCCGCGCAGGCCCAGGCGGTCGCCGAGATCATCCAGCGCGTGAACCCCGACATCATCCTCGTCAACGAGTTCGACTACGACGCGGACGCGCGCGCCGCCGAGCTCTTCATCGAGAATTTCCTCGCCATCGCGCAGAACGGCGCCGAGCCGTGGGAGCCCGCCGCGATCTTCACCGCCCCGGTCAACACCGGCGTCCCCAGCGGCATCGACTTCAACCGCGACGCCAACCCTGCCGGCCCGGACGACGCCTACGGCTTCGGCTTCTTCCCCGGCCAGTACGGCATGCTCGTCCTCTCCAAGCTCCCGATCGACGCGGAGAACGTCCGCACCTTCCAGAACTTCCTCTGGAAGGACATGCCGGACGCTCGCCTGCCCGACGATCCGGAAACCCCTGCCTCGGCCGACTATTACGGCCCCGAGGCGCTCGCCGTCTTCCGCCTCAGCTCGAAGAGCCACTGGGACATCCCGGTCGAGATCGAGGGCGAGGTGCTGCACGTCCTCGCCAGCCACCCGACCCCGCCGGTCTTCGACGGCCCCGAGGACCGCAACGGCACGCGCAACGCCGACGAGGTCCGCCTCTGGAACGACTACGTCACACCGGGCGCGGCCGACTACCTGACCGACGACAACGGACGCGTCGGCGGCCTCCCGGCCGACGCCTCCTTCGTCATCCTCGGCGACCAGAATCTCGACCCGCATGATGGCGACGGCATCCGCGAGGTTGGCGCGGAGCTCCTCGCCAATCCGCGCCTCCAGGACCCGCGCCCGGCCAGCCTCGGCGGACCCGAGGACGCGATCGCCGACGGCGGCAAGAACGCCACCCATACCGGCGACCCGGCCCTCGACACCGCCGATTTCGGCGACACGAATCCCTGGGATCCGGGCAACATGCGCGCCGACTACGTGCTTCCCTCGGCGAACCTCGAGGTGGTCGGCGCGGGCGTCTTCTGGCCGCTCGCCGCCGATCCGCTGGCCCGCCTCCTCGGCCCGGCCGACGCCCCGACCTCCGACCATCGCCTGGTCTGGGTCGACATCCGCTTCCCCTAGTCGATCGGGAGCTTCCGTCGCATTCCGGCGGCGGATGCTCCCCCTCCCCGCTCGCCCAAACCCGAGGCCACACTTTTCCCTGCCTTCCCGCCTCAGCGATAAGGACTAGTTATTGGATAGACAATATATGGCATGGAATGCCTCGTTCCCGGTGAGGCCGCTGACTAGCCTCTGCAGCGTCGTAACCTCCCCAAGGAAACCCCCATGACCCGTATCCTCGCTTTCGCTGCAACCGCAGCCACGCTCCTGGCGACGCCGGCCTTCGCGCAGACCGCCGTCGGCGTGCCGACCGCGGTCGAGATCGCCCCGTTCGCGTTCGAGACCACCTTCTCCCGCAACCCCGACTTCGACCGCTCGGCCTACACCTACCCGACGGGCGACCTCGCCGGCCAGGTCAACGCCAACACCGGCGACGTGCGCCTCGACGGGGTGACCATCGACGGCACGGCCTACGCGCCCGAGCGCCTGCAGTTCGTCTCGGACGCTCGCATCGTGATCGACGACGCGATCGACGCCGTGCGCGGCGGCCACAACCTCACCGCCGGCTACGGCATCGGCGCCGATCTCGACCCGTGGGCCGATCAGGGTCCGGGCACAACCACGCCGACCGCCGACGATCTCGTCGCCGCCCATGCCAACTTCAATCTGAGTTCCATCGGCCCGGTGCGCGAGGGCGCCGGCACGGCGATCTTCGAGTATAGCTTCGCCGAGCCGACCGACACGCTCCTCATCTGGGAGCGCGGCGGGAGCGGCGACGTGCTGGTCTCGGCGCTCGACGGCGACGGCAACGTGCTCGGCTCGTTCAAGGTCCGCGACGGCGCCAACGACGGTGCCCTCCCGGCCGACTACGCCCCGACCGGCATCGTGGTCACCACCTTCGTCCAGGACGGCTTCCTCAACCAGGGCCAGGAGCTCGGCTCGGTCGGCCTCCGCCTCTCCCAGCCGGTGTCGAGCTTCCGCTTCACCGTCTACCAGGAGGCCGAGGGCGAAGGCGCGGTCCGCTACAACGGCCCTGATCTCAAGGTTCTGGCCCTTCGCGGCTAGCGCGACCGGGGCTCCGCGCGGCGGGGCCCCTTCTTCTCCGAGCGTTTCCTCCCAAGACTTGGCCCGGGGGCAGTTCCTGCTCCCGGTTCTTTTTTGGCGGGCATCACCGACCGTCACCGTTTCGTCGCGCGGCTGAGGTCGGCGCGTCACCCGGAAATGCTGTGGTGCAGGCGGCCTGCAACCCCATTCTTCCGGAGACCGACATGCGCAAGCAGTTCGCCGTTCTCGGCGCCGCCACGGCCCTCGCCGTCGCGATCGTTTCGTTCGTCCAGTTCCCCGTGGCCTCGATCGAGGCGGAGGCGCAGGAGGCCGCCGCCGAGGTGCCGATCCAGCTCGGCCCGCGCCCGATGTGGCTGGTCGACAACATGCGCGACGGCGAGCTGAAGACCGCGCTCCAGGCCTGCGAGGCCGGTCCCTTCCAGCGCACCAATTTCTCGATCGGCCACAGAGGCGCCTCGCTCGAGTTCCCCGAGCACACGGTGGAGAGCTACACGGCAGCCGCCCGCATGGGCGCCGGGATCGTGGAGTGCGACGTGACCTTCACCGCCGACCGGCAGCTGGTCTGCCGCCACGCGCAGTGCGACCTCCACACCACCACCGACATCCTCGCCACCCCGCTCGCCGCCAAGTGCTCGCAGCCCTTCAGCCCGGCCAGCGGCGACACCAACGCCTCCGCGCAGTGCTGCACCAGCGACATCACGCTGGCCGAGTTCCGCACGCTCCACGGCAAGATGGACGGCGCCAACCCGCGCGCCACCACCGTCGAGGAATACATGGCCGGCACCGCCGACTGGCGCACCGACCTCTATGCCGGCACCGGCACGCTGATGACCCACGCCGAGTCGATCGCCCTCTTCCAGGATCTCGGCGTCGGCTTCACGCCGGAGCTGAAGGCGCCGAGCGTCGAGATGCCCTTCGACGGCGACTACACGCAGGAAGCCTATGCCCAGCAGATGATCGACGAGTATGTCGCCGCCGGAATCGACCCGAGCCTGGTCTACCCGCAGTCCTTCAACCTCGCCGACGTCCGCTACTGGATCGACAACACCGCGTTCGGCAACCAGGCCGTCTTCCTCGACGACCGCTACGACACCCTGCCCGGCTTCGACCCCGGCGTGGCCGAGTCCTGGTCGCCGAGCATGGAGGAACTGGTCGCCGACGGCGTGAAGATCGTCGCCCCGCCGCTCTGGGTGCTGGTCACGATGGAGAACGGCGAGATCGTGCCCTCGGCCTATGCCGAGGCCGCCAAGGCCGCCGGCCTCGAGATCATCACCTGGTCCTTCGACCGCTTCTCGCCGGTGCAGTTCGGCGACAACTGGTACTACCAGACGGTGGT
This sequence comes from Bauldia sp., assembly GCA_020853895.1. Taxonomy (GTDB): domain Bacteria; phylum Pseudomonadota; class Alphaproteobacteria; order Rhizobiales; family Kaistiaceae; genus JADYYB01. Next base: position 22,821 of record JADYYB010000106.1, on the reverse strand, counting down.
CGAGGCGGTGGAGACCGACGGCGACGTCCTCAACCTCCTCGACGTGCTGGCGCAGGACGTCGGCGTGATCGGCGTCTTCGCCGACTGGCCGGCCACCGTCACCTTCTACGCGAACTGCCTGGGCCTCTAGCCGAACGCCCCACGCCCCGGCCCGTCATTGCCAGGCGCATGCGAAAGACCTCAGCCGGCGGATCGCTCCGCCGGCTATTGCGCATCGAGCCGCTGGAGATCCTGGCGCTCGCCCTCCTCGGCGCGCTTTTCACGACCACGGTGTGGTCGCAGCCGGTCGAGCCGCGCCCCCTCTCCTTCACCGCGGGGCAGGCGGCACGCGGCGAGCAGGCATTCCTCACCAGTTGCTCGGGCTGCCACGGCGTCGACCTTCGCGGCGGCAACGGGCCGTTCGCCCCGCCCGCGCTGATCGACGGCGCCCTTGACGGCTGGCTCGCGCGCCCACCGGTCGATCTCTTCCGCTATATCGCCACGCAGATGCCGGCGATGCGCCCGGCCTCTCTCGCGCCCGAGACTTACGCCGCGATCCTCGCCTACCTCATGAGCCGGAACGGCTTCGCGCCGGGCGCCGAAACGCTGCCGGCGCTCGCCGCCGATCTCGCGGGATTGCGGTTCGCCCGCTAGACGGCCTGCCGTCCCTCTTGTCGCCTGGATTTCGGCTTGGCTGCCTTGGCCTTGCTGGCCTTCTCGGCCAGGACCTGGCGCTCCCGCGCCGCCCGCTCGCGCCCGAGCGGCGTGATCGCCACCTTTTCCCCGGCGGACGCCGCCAGTCCCATATCGATGAGTTCCTCCGCCGCCTGATCGAGCTGGCGCGCCGACGCCATCACGTCGAGGGCGCGGAGGAGTCCCAAAGCATGCGGAGACAAGGTCTTCATCGTCCCTCTCCGATCCGTATGCCGCATCCTCGAAAGCGTAGCTTGATCGGATCGGCTCGGCCAGAGCCGGCACGCTGCCGGAGAGGGGCGACGCGCCAGCCACCCGAGAACGCCGGCCGATTGCCGCGCCGATTCGGAGAGGTGCGCCGATGTCGCAGCCTAGGCCCGGCGCAGGGCCTCGCGCTCGGGGTGATCGTGCACCGGCATGATGTTGTGGGTGCCGCAGTCGCGGCACTCGAACACCGGCGTCAGCTTCCCGCCCGGCAGGCGGCCATGCACGACGAACGCGCCGCAGCGCGCGCAGGCGAAGCGCTCACCCGCGCGGTCGAGCACGAGCGGCCCCTCGCCCTGGATGATGACGAGGCCCTGCTCACGCGCCCGGAGCGCCTTCGCCTTCCGCAAGCGGATCAGCTCTGCCACCACGATTCTCCTGCCTGGCCCTTCCGCACTTTGGCAGGTGGCCGTGACGCCGGAATGTCGGCGACGGAACGATTTCATTAACGGTCCGACGGGACCGATTGCCTCGAATCGAGGGGCCTGGCCCCCCATTGATCGCGCTTATGCCCGGGCCGCGGCACGCGGCGATAAGCGACGATATTGGTGGGTTCGATGGCCAACCCCTTGGCAGGCCGGTCCGGCCGTTGAATATGGTTCATGGCTGGGCGCCTCGCGCCCGCGCCTGCTTGGGGGCTCCTGCGATGTGGCGACCGACCGATCGTCTGCCCGATCTGACCGACGGCGCGCTCGCGCGTCTCCTCGGCCGCGAGGGCGCGCCCAAGGCTCCCGCGGCGATGCTGGAGCGCCTCGCCGGCCGGACGGTCCTGGTCACCGGCGCCGGCGGCTCGATCGGTTCCGAGCTTTGCCGGCAGATCCTCGCCGCTTCGCCCAAGGCCATCGTCATGGTCGACGCCGGCGAGGCCGCGCTCTTCTACATCGACGAGGAGCTCCGCCAGCGCTGCAAGGCCGAAGGGCTCGATGTCGCGCTTATCCCGCTCCTCGGCTCGATCACCGACGCCGAGCGCCTCGACGCGATCTTCGGAAGGTTCGCCGTCGACATGGTTTTCCACGCCGCGGCCTACAAGCACGTGCCGCTGGTCGAGCTGAACTTCTCCGAAGCCATCCGCAACAACGTCATCGGCACCGAGACCGTCATCCGCTGCTGCATCCGTCACCGGGTGAAGAGCTTCGTCCTCCTGTCCACCGACAAGGCGGCCGAGCCCGTGAGCATCATGGGCACCTCCAAGCGCCTCGCCGAGCTCCTGGTCGCCGCCCACGCGGCGACCGCCGACTGCGTGATGTCGGTGGTCCGCTTCGGCAACGTCTTCGCCTCCTCGGGCTCGCTCGTCCCGGTGATCCTGCGCCAGATCGGCCGCGGCGGCCCGGTCACCGTCACCAGCCCCGCGGCGACGCGCTTCTTCATGACCACCGCCGAGGCGGCGCAGCTGGTCATCGCGGTGGCCGGGCTCGGCTCGCGCGGCGGCCTATTCGTCTTCGAGATGGGCGAGCCGGTCAGCATCGACACGCTGGTCCGCCGGCTCATCGCCGCGAGCGGCCTCACGGTGCGGGACGAGCATCGCCCCGACGGCGACATCGAGCTCATCTACACCGGCCTCCGCCCCGGCGAGCGGCTCGAGGAGGTCGCGATCCCGCGCGCTTCGCTCCGCGCCACTCCGCACCCCAAGATCCACGAGGTGCGCCAGCCTCCCACCGCCGCGATCCCGCCCGACGAACTGGTGCGGGTAGCGACCGCCGCCGCCCGCGAGAGCACGTCGGCCCGCGCCATGGCGCTGATGCAGGCCGTCATCGCGGAAGCGGAGCTTGCGGGAACGCCGGCCCGCGCGAAGGCGGAGGCGGCGGTCCGGGTAGCCTGACCGTGTCCGCCGCGAGCCCCGCCCGACCCTGGCAGGCGGCGCCGCCCGCCGCCCCCTTCGCCGCCGTGCGCGAGGCCATGGCCGGCTTCGGCCCGCCGATCGTCGTCTTCAACAAATCCCACTCCGGCAGCCGGCTCCTTGCGCGGATGCTCGAGCGGTCCGGTGTCTACATGGGCGCCGATCGCAATATCGAGGAGGACGCCCTGCCGATCCTCTCCATCGTCCAGCGCCTCGTCGTCGGCCACTATCCCGACTACCGCCCGCTGCTGGCGCAAGGCGACCCCGACCTCGAAGCCGCGATCCTCGACGCGCTCGCGGCGCATCTCCGCGGCTTCACGGGCGGGCGCTGGGGCTGGAAGCTCTGCGAGACCGCCTACATCCTCCCGGTCCTCGACGCGATCTTCCCGCAGGCGCGTTACGTCCACCTCATCCGCGACGGGCGCGACGTCGCCTTCTCCAACCATGTCTGGCCGCGGAGCCCGTTCTGGAAGAAGGTCTATTTCGACACCGCCGACATCGGCTTCTGGCGCGGCATGCCGCTCGCCTCGATCCCCTACAAGCTCCTCGCCCCACTCTATAACGCGCGGCACTGGGCCAACAGCGTCACGGTCGGCCGGCGCACCGGCCGCGCCATGGGCGCGCGCTACGCCGAGATCCGCTACGAGGACCTGGTGACCGATTTCGTGGGCACGGCCGCCCGCCTCCTCGCCTCGCTCGGCGTGCCGGCCGATCGGGCGATGCTCGACTCCATGGCCGCCGAGGTCTCGCGGGACAAGGTCGGGAAGTTCCGCCGGCGCTCGGCCTTCCAGCGCTGGCTCGCGATGCTCGAGCTTCGGCCGACCCTCGCCGAGTTCGGCTATGGCGGCGAGGCGGAGTCGGACCGGCGTGCATCCTGATATCTTCCGCGCCTTCGACGCGATCTGCCTTGCCGAGAAGGCCAGCGGCGACGTGCTCGAGATCGGCGCGACGCCGACCGCCGACACGCTGCTCCGCCTCCCCTCGCTCGCCGGCGCGAGGAGCCGCACCGGCATCGACCTCGAGGGTGGGTTCGAGGACGCGGCGATCCGTATCGTTCAGGGCAACGCCAACCGCATGGACGGCTTCGCCGACGCCTCCTTCGACACCGTCCTCTGCAACTCGACGCTCGAGCACGATCCGCGCTTCTGGCTCACGCTGGCCGAGATCCGCCGCGTGGCGCGGCCCGGCGCGCTGGTGGCGATCGGCGTCCCCTCCTACGGCGAGATGGGCGACATGCCGCTCCGCGCCTGGTCCTCCCTCCTCAAGCGCCTGCCGGGCGGGGCCGCGGCCGCGACCACGCTTCGCGTCTCCGCCACCACGCTCGGCCGCCACGATTTCCCCGGCGACTACTACCGCTTCAGCCGGTCCGCGGTGGAGGAGGTCTTCCTCGAAGGCTGCGCCGCGCGCTCGACCCGCATCCTCCTCGACCCGCCGCGCGTCATCGGCTGGGGCCGCCGCGCGTGAGCGACGCACGAGCGGTTCTCGTTTTCCCTGGCCGGCACTAAGCTCCCCCGACCACTCGCGAGCCGGACGCCTTGCCCAGACCCCTCCGCGAATATCCCCTCGCCGAATGGCTCCGCCTGCGTCCGCTGATCCATCGCCTGAAGCAGGCGCGCTACGACGCGGTCGACGCCCGCTATCGCCGCCTGCCCGCGCGCGCCGGCGACCTCGCCGCGATCGGCGCGAGCCTTCGCGGCCGGCGGGCGATGATCACGGTAGCCTTCGCCGACCCCGACGCGATCGAGTGGCAGAGCCGGCTCGTCCGTCGTTTCGTCGGCGAGGCGCTCTACATCGTCGCCGACAACTCGCCGAACGATCCGGATGCCGCTGCCATCGAGGCGGTCGCGCGCCGCGACAGCCGGCCCTATATCCGCCTCCCCTACAATCCCTGGACCGGCCACGCCCCCAGCCGCTCGCACGGCCTCGCCCTCAACTGGCTGTGGTCGAACCTCATCCGCCCCAACGGGCCGGAAGCCTTCGGCTTCCTCGACGACGATCTCTTCCCGACCGAGCCCGACGACCCCTTCGCGAGGCTGGCCTCCCAGCCCGTGTTCGGCGGCCTCCGCACGATCGGCAAGCGCTGGTTCCTGTGGGCCGGCTTCTGCTTCTTCCGCTTCTCGGCCGTGCGCGGCCTGCCGCTCGATTTCGGCCAGGACTGGTTCACCGGCCTCGACACCGGCGGCGCCAACTGGTGGCCGCTCTACCGTACGCTCGACCGCGAGGCGCTCGACCTTCGTCCCGCCATCCGCGCGCCGATCGTGCCGGGCATTTCGGCGGACGAGTGCTGCGTCTTCTGGTGCGGCTCCTGGCTGCACGAATACGGCACCGCCCGCCGGGCCGACCTCGCCGAGCAGAAGCGCGAGGCCGTCGCCCGCGTCCTCTTGCCCCTCCTAGAGGAGCCTGCCGATCGGTCGCCTCCCGCTCCAGCTTAACCTCCCCTTGCGGGGAGGTCGAAGGCGTGACCCTCCGGCTTGACCGGAGGGGCGCGGCTTCGGGAGGGGGTAGCGGGCGAAGCCCGCGTCCCTCTTTCCGTAACGTCTCCTCCGGCTCACCCCCTCCCGAAATCGCTTCGCGATTTCGACCTCCCCGCAAGGGGGAGGTTAAGATTGGGGAGGCATCAGGCCGTCAGCCGCCGCCGGCGAGCGCCATCAGCGCGGCGCCGTAGCTGCCGTCGGGCAGCCGCTGCGCCTGCGCGCGCAGCGCCTCGCGCGATATCCAGCCGGCGCTGAAGGCGATCTCCTCGGGCGAGGCGATCAGCTGTCCCTGCCGGCGCTGCACCACCTGGACGAACTGCGCGGCCTCGAGGAGGGAGTCGTGCGTCCCCGCGTCGAACCACGCGAAGCCCCGCCCGAGCAGCTCGACCCTGAGCGCACGATCGCGAAGGTAGAGATTGTTGAGGTCGGTGATCTCGTACTCGCCGCGCGCCGAGGGCTTCAGCGAGCGGGCGCGCTCCACGGCGGTGCCGTCGTAGAAATAGAGACCCGGCACCGCCCAGCGCGAGGCCGGCCGGCGCGGCTTCTCCTCGATCGAGACCGCGCGCTGCGCGTCGTCGAAGGAGACCACGCCGTAGCGCTCGGGGTCCTCGACCTGATGGGCGAAGATCGTCGCCCCCGAAGGAGCGGCGCTCGCGCGGACCAGCGCCTCCGGGAGGCCGTGCCCGTAGAGGAGATTGTCGCCCAGGACCAGGCACGAGGGCTCGCCCGCGAGGAACTCGGCGGCGATGTGGAACGCCTGCGCGATCCCCTCGGGCTTCGGCTGCGCCGCGTACGCGAGGCCGAGGCCCCAGTCCGCGCCGTCGCCGAGGAGGGCGCGGAACGCCCGCTGGTCCTCGGCCGTGGTGATGATCATGATCTCGCGGATGCCGGCCAGCATCAGCGTGCTGAGCGGGTAATAGATCATCGGCTTGTCGTAGATCGGCAGGAGCTGCTTGGAGACCGCGCGCGTCACGGGATGGAGCCGCGTCCCGGTCCCCCCGGCGAGGATGATCCCGCGCCGCGTCATCGCGCCAGCGCCGCGGCGACCGTCCGCTCGACCGCCCCCCGCCACGCCTCGGCGCGGAACCCGTAGGCGTCCGCGAACCGGTTCGAGTCGAGCGCCGAGTTGGCCGGCCGGACCGCTCGGGCCGGGAACGAAGCGCTCGTCACCGGCTCGAGGGCAGGTCGCCGGCCGGTGACGGCCGCCTGCGCGGCCACGACGGCCGACGCAAGCTCGTAGCGCGAGGCCGCCCCGTCGCCGGCGACGTGGAACGTCCCCCAAGCCGGCTCGCCCCGCTTCATCGCCTTCGCCGCAACCACGATCGCCGCGGCGAGGTCGCCCGCGCTGGTCGGCGAGCCGCGCTGGTCGGCGACCACGCTGATCGTCTCGCGCTCGGCGGCGAGCCGGAGGATCGTCGTCACGAAGTTCCTCCCGCCCGGCGCATGGAGCCACGAGGTGCGGAGGATGAGGTAGCGGTCGAGCGTCTCGCGCACCGCCTCCTCCCCGGCCGCTTTCGTCCGCCCGTAGACATTGAGCGGTCCGATCGGATCGGCCTCGACATAGGCGCCCTCCTTGGCCCCGTCGAAGACATAGTCGGTCGAGACATGGATGAGCGGCAGCCCGCGCTCCGCGCAGACGCTGGCCAGGACCGCCGGCCCCGTCGCATTGGCCCGCCGCGCCTTCTCCGGCTCGTCCTCCGCGCGGTCGACGTCGGTATACGCCGCCGCATTCACCACCACCGACGGCTGGACCTGCGCCACCGCCGCACGCACCGCGTCGATGTCCGCGACGTCCGCCTCCGCCCGGCCCACGCCGGCCACCCGGAGATCCGCGTCGGCCGCGGCGAGGAGCGCCCGCCCAAGCTGCCCGCCGGCGCCGAAGACGAGGGCGGTCAACCGACCCCCAGCCGCTCGCCGCGGTAGATATCCGCCCGCAGCGGACGCCACCATGCCGGGTTGTCGAGATACCACGCGACCGTCTTGGCGAGCCCGGTCTCGAAATCCTCAAGCGGCTCCCAGCCGAGCTCGTCCCGCACCTTCCGGGCATCCATCGCGTAGCGGAAATCGTGCCCCGGCCGGTCGGCGACGTGGCGGATGAGCTTCTCGCGCGCCCCCGTCGCCGGATCCGGCCGCATCTCGTCGAGGATGCGGCAGACGCTCCGCACCACCTCCTCGTTGGTGCGCTCCGCCGCCCCGCCGATCGCATAGCGCTCGCCCGGCCGGCCGCGCTCGGCGACGAGCGCGAGGCACCGCGCGTGGTCCTCGACGAACAGCCAGTCGCGGATATTGCGCCCGTCGCCGTAGAGCCCGATCGGCTTGCCCTCGAGCGCGTTGAGGATGGCGAGGGGGATGAGCTTCTCGGGAAACTGGCACGGCCCGTAATTGTTCGAGCAGTTGGTGACGATCGCCGGCAGCCCGTAAGTGTGGTGCCACGCCTCGACCAGGTGATCGGCCGCCGCCTTCGACGCGGAGTAAGGCGATCTCGGCCGGTAGGGCGAGCCTTCGGTGAAATGCCCGTCCGCGCCGAGCGCGCCGAACACCTCGTCGGTCGAGACATGGACGAAACGGAACCCCTCGCGCCTCTGGCGCGGCAGCTCCCGCCAGTGCCGCAGCGCCTCCTGGAGGAGGGTGAAGGTCCCGACGACGTTGGTGCGGACGAACGCGCCCGGCCCGTCGATCGAGCGGTCGACATGGCTCTCCGCCGCAAGATGCACCACCACGTCGGGCGAGAAGGCCGCGAAGGCCTCGCGCATCGCCGCCCCATCCGCCACGTCCGCCTTGAGGAGGCCGTAGCCCGGATGGGCGGCGACCGGGTCGAGCGAGGCGAGGTTGGCCGCGTAGGTCAGCTTGTCGACGACCAGCACCTCGTGCCCGCCGCCGCCGAGGAGATGGCGGACCAGGGCAGAGCCGATGAAGCCGGCCCCGCCCGTCACGAGATATCTCTTCGGCGCTCCGTCCAGGGTCGGCTCCCAGCGTTCAGTCGAAGGGCGAGCGGAAATCGGCAAGCGTCGGCCAGGCGCGGTCGCGGTCGAGCACGATCGCCGGCCGATCCTCGCCGACCGGCCAGGGAATCGCCAGAGCCGGATCGGAGAAAAGGAGCCCGCCCTCGCTCCCGGCCGCATAGAAGGCGTCGCATTTGTAGGATACCTCCGTCCCCGGCGCCTCGGTGCAGAAGCCGTGCGCGAAGCCGCGCGGGACGAAGAGCTGGTCGCCGCTCGCCGCGGTTAGCCGGGCGCCGGCCCATTTGCCGTAGGTCGGCGAGCCGCGCCTGAGATCGACCGCCACGTCGAAGATCGCGCCGGCAAGCACGCGGACGAGCTTGGCCTGGGCATGCGGGGGGATCTGGAAATGGAGGCCGCGCAGCGTGCCGGCGGCGACCGAGAACGACTGGTTCTCCTGGACGAACGCCGCCTCGATCCCGAGCTCGGCGAACCGCGCCCGGTGATAGGTCTCGGCGAACCACCCGCGGCTGTCCTCGCGGCGCGTGCCACGCACCAGCTTCACGTCCGGAATGGCGAGCGGCTCGACCGTAAAGCTCACGACGCGCGGCTCCCGCCCCTCCGGCGACTTCCCGCGCGCATCTAACGCCATCGCCCGGCCCCAGCCAAGGAGCGCGGGCCACCTCGCCCGCACGACGTATCGGGAGCTACGCGCTGCCCGGAGTGCTCAGTTGAGGAACGTCCCCGTCGAGCGGCGGGAGGGCCGCCGCCAGCTCGCCGCGCCGCGCTTCGAGGAAGGGCGGCAGCTTGAGGTCGCGGCCGAGCGCCGCCTTCGGCTCGTCGACCGTGAAGCCGGGCCGGTCGGTCGCGATCTCGAAGAGGATTTGCCCGGGCTCGCGGAAATAGACCGAACGGAAATACTGCCGGTCCTTCTGCTCCGTGGCCACGATACCGTGGTCGCGGCGGAGCGCCTCCACCATCCCGGCCTGCTCCGAATCGTCCGTGGCGCGGAAAGCGACATGGTCGACCGACCCCCGCCCTTGCCTGCCCGCCAGGAAATTGCCGACCGCGTGGAGGACGACCTTGCCGCCCGCGCCCTCCCCGGCCTCGAAGAGCGCTATCGACCCCTCGCGGCCGGCCTCCCGGAAGCCGAGGACGCCCGTCAGGACCGCCGCGGTCGGCGCGGCGTCGGCGAGCATGAGCGTGACGCCGTGGAGGCCGCGAATGGCATGCTCGGCCGGTATCTCCCCGTTGTCCCAGGCCGGATCGGCGGACGCCCCCGTCGTTCCGACAAGGGCAAGGGCGAGGCCGTCCGGATCGCCGAAGGTCAGGACCGGCTCGCCGAAGCGCTTCGCCGGCGGGCGGGCCGCGAGCCCCTTCTCGACCAGCCTGTGCGTCCAATAGCCGATCGAGCCGAGCGGCACGCGGAAGGCGACCTCCTCGGCGAGGCCTACCCCGTTCCGGCCGGGAGCGGCGTGCTCCCACGGGAAGAAGGTGAGCAGCGTGCCGGGCCGGCCTTCCTCGTCGCCATAGTAGAAATGATAGGTGGTGGGGTCGTCGAAATTGACCGTCTTCTTGACCAGGCGAAGCCCGAGCGCGCCCGTGTAGAAATCGAGGTTGCGCCTCGCGTTTCCCGATATCGCCGTGACGTGATGGATCCGCGCCAAGTGCCGCACCGTGCCTCGCATGAGTCCGCCGGAGCCTATCACCTCGTCTGAACCGCGCGATGCGTCCTCGCGCGGGTGGCGCTCTCCGGCTCTCCCCGCCGGTCTCCGCGGCCGGGCCGCCGCTACGCCGCCTGCTTCAGGATCTGCGCGTCGTTCTTCCGAAGCCGGCTCAGATAGAGCTCGGCATAGTCGGTCGGCACGGCGGACTTCACGCTCGGCCGCGCGCCGAGCGCCTCGCTCCACGCGGCGAGCTTGGGCGTGCCGTCGAGGAGATGCGGATGCGCGGCGGCCTCCAGCACCTCGATCTGCCGGAAAGCCGGCGCGAAGGCGGCGTCCACGTACGAGAAATTCGAGCCGCAGAAATAGGGGCCGTCGGAGACCGTGTCCTGCAGGCGGGCGAGCTTGGCGTCGAGCGCCTTCCGCGCGCCCGAGAGCTCCGCCTCGTCCTTGGCCGAGGAGAAGCGCCAGAGGTCCACGAGGAAGGTCGAGCCGAACTCGATCCAGCTCCGGTGCTGGGCGCGGTAGATCGGATCGGCGGGATGGAGGCGCGGGCCGCCGGCCGTCTCCTCGATATATTCGAGGATCACCGCGCTCTCGAAGATGATCGCCTCGGGCTCGCCCGGACGCTCGACCTTGAGCACCGGCACCTTGCCGAGCGGGGAGATCGCCAGGAACCAGTCCGGCTTGTTGGCGAGGTCGATATAGACGACATCGAAGTCGACGTCCTTCTCGCGAAGGGCGATGACCGCGCGCTGGACGTAGGGGCAGGTCGGGAAGCTGATCAGGGTAAGTTTTGGTTGGCTCATTTGACTGCTGCTTTCAGGGATGATCGGCACGAATTCCGTTCGCCGCCGTGCATGATCGAGGCCAGACGCCCGGCCGTCGCTCAGACCTTGCCGAGGATATGTGCCTGGAGGCGCGCGGCTTCGGCGCTGCCCACGCTCTGGCGCGGCCGCGGCAGGTCGATCGGGATGTCGAGGGCGATCTGCCCGTCGCGGAGGACGAGCACGCGGTCGGCAAGGGCGACCGCCTCGGCAACGTCGTGCGTGATCAGGATGGTGGTGAAGCCATGCTCCTGCCAGATGCGGCTGAAGAGCTCGTGCATCTCGGTCCGCGTCAGCGCATCGAGCGCGGCGAAGGGCTCGTCGAGGAGGAGGACGCGGGGATGGCTGACGAGCGCCCGGGCGAGCGCAACGCGCTGCTTCTGGCCACCGGAGAGGACGGCCGGCCAGTCGCGCGCCCGGTCGGCCAGCCCGACATGCGCGAGGGCCTCCTCGGCGGTCTCGCGCCAGTTCGGCCGGCGCTGGATGCCGACATTGCGGATCACCCGCTGCCAGGGGAGGAGGCGCGAATCCTGGAAGAGGAGCCGGACGGAGGGCTGCAGGCCGTTCACTTCCCGGCCGCCGACGAGGACCCGCCCGTGGCTGGGGAGCGCGAGGCCCGAGACGAGCCGGAGCAGCGTGGTCTTCCCGCCGCCCGAGCGGCCGACGATAGCGACCAGCTGCCCGGCGGGAATGTCGAGGTCGAGCGTGCGCAGCACCTCGCGGTCGCCGAAGCTCTTGCGGACGCCCTCGAAGCGGATGGCCTCGCCGACCCGCGCCGCCGATCGTTCGCCGGCCAGGACGCCGGCCTCGGCCGTCCTGTCGCCGCGAAGATTGGTGACTCGGTCGAAGGCAAGCACGGTCGAGCTCATGCGGCGGCTCCGGCGGGGCGATAGCTCGGGTGCCAGGACAGCGCCCAGCGCTCGAGGAGGCGGGTGACGAAATCGGCCAGCTTGCCGAGAAGGGCGTAGACGATGATCCCGAGAAGGACGACGTCGGTCTGCAGGAACTCGCGGGCGTTCATCGTCATGTAGCCGATGCCCGAGGAGGCCGAGATCGTCTCCGCGACGATGAGCGTCAGCCACATGATGCCGAGCGCGTATCGGAGCCCGACCAGGATCGAGGGCAGCGCGCCGGGCAGGATCACGCGCAGGAACACGTCGAGCGGCGAGAGGCCGTAGACGCGGGCCATCTCGATGAGGCCGCGGTCGACGGTGCGGATGCCGTGATAGGTGTTGAGGTAGATCGGGAAGAGGACGCCGATCGCGACCAGGAACACCTTCGCCGACTCGGCGATCCCGAACCACAGGATCACCAGCGGGATGATCGCGAGATGCGGGACGTTGCGGAGCATCTGCAGCGTGGAGTCGAAGATCGTCTCGGCCGGCCGCCAGATGCCGTTGATGACGCCGAAGGCGAAGCCGATCGCCCCGCCGATGAGGAGCCCCTTCAGCGCCCGCGAGGTGCTGATGAGCGTGTGCTCGAGGAGGCTGCCGTCGAGGAGGTGGCGCCAGAACGCGGCCGCGATCGAGCTCGGCGCCGGCAGGAGACGCGCGGTGATGAGCCCGGTCTTGGCCGCCACTTCCCACGCGAGGAGGATGAACACCGGCAGCGCCCAGGAAAGGGCGATGGACCTGAGGCGCGCGAGGATGGCGGCCCCGTTCACGACTGGGCGACCCGCTTTTCGGTCGGCCGGACGACGTTGGCGATGGTCTCGCCGAACGGGCCCATATTGGCCTCGACCTTGGTCCGCTCGCGGCCATGGCCGAGCGGCAGGAGCGGCATCACCAGTTCGGCGAAGCGGTACGCCTCCTCGAGATGCGGGTAGCCGGAGAGGATGAAGGTATCGATGCCGAGCGCGGCGTATTCCTTCATGCGCGCGGCCACGGTCTCGGGATCGCCGACCAGCGCGGTGCCCGCGCCGCCGCGGACGAGACCGACCCCGGCCCAGAGATTCGGGCTGATCTCGAGCTTGTCGCGCCGCCCGCCGTGAAGCGCGGCCATGCGGCTCTGGCCGACCGAGTCCATGCGCTTGAAGACGCTCTGCGCGGCCGCGATGGTCTCGTCGTCGAGATGGCTGATGAGCCGCTCGGCGTCGGCCCAGGCCTCCTCGTCGGTCTCGCGGACGATGACATGGAGGCGAATGCCGTGGCTGAGCCGCCGCCCCTTGGCGAGCGCGGCCTCGTCGACGGTGCGGATCTTCGCCGCGACGTCGGCGGGCGGCTCGCCCCAGGTCAGGTATTTCTCGACCTGGGCCGCGGCGACCTCGATGCCGGCCGCCGACGAGCCGCCGAAATAGAGCGCCGGATGGGGCTTCTGCAGCGGCTCGAAAAGGAGCCTGCCGTCCTCGATCTGGAGAAACCTCCCCGAGTGGTTGACGGTCTCCCCGCGAAGGAGCGCCCGATAGACCTCGAGGAACTCGCCGGTCAGCGCGTAGCGCTCGCCATGCGGCTGGAAAAGGCCGTCGCCCTTGTTCTCGACCGGGTCGCCGCCGGTGACCACGTTGACGAGGAGACGCCCGTCCGAGATCCGGTCGAGCGTCGCCGTCATGCGCGCCGCAACGGCCGGGGACTGCAGCCCCGGCCTGACGGCGACGAGGAAGCGGAGCCGCTCGGTCAGCGGGGCGAGCGCGGAGGCGACGACCCAGGAATCCTCGCAGCTCCGGCCCGTCGGCAGAAGCACCCCGTAATAGCCGAGCGAGTCGGCCGCCTGCGCAACCTGCCTGAGATAGGCGAGGTCCACCGCCCGCCCGCCGAGCGAGGTGCCGAGATAGCGGCCGTCGCCGTGGGTGGGCAGGAACCAGAGGACGTTGAGCGGCCCCGCAGAGCTCACAGACCGGCTCCGGGCGCGCTGCGGACGGCGTCGGCGATGGTGATCTGCGTCGGCAGGAGGCCGAGCTCGAAGAAGGTGTCGGCGATGCTCTGCTGCTCGGCGACCACTTCCGGCGAGAGCGCGGTCACGCCATAGGCCTGGCGCCCCAGCGCTAGGCGCAGCACCTCGGCCGGGATGCCGATGCCCGGCGCGAGCTCGTCGGCCACCGCGTCGGTGTTGTCCCTCGCCCAGGCGTCGACCTCGTTGATCGCGGCGAGCACGGCGTCGACGATCGCGGGATGCGCGGCGACGAAGCTCTCGGTGCCGAAATAGAACTGGTGGTTGGAAACGAGGCCCTCGCCATTGGCGAGCGTGCGCGCGCCCGTCGCCACCTCGGCGGCGGCCTGGAAGGGATCCCAGATCACCCAGGCGTCGACCGAGCCGCGCTCGAAGGCGGCGCGCGCATCGGCCGGCGGCAGGAAGGCGGTGGTGATCTCCGAGTAGCTGACGCCCGCCGCTTCCAGCGCCTCGACGAGGAGGTAGTGGACGTTGGAGCCCTTGTTCAGCGCGACCGTCTTGCCGCGGAGATCGGCGACGGTCTGGATCGGGCTGTTGGCCGGGACGAGGATCGCCTCCCCGCGCGGCGCCGGCGGCTCGTGGCCGACATAGACCAGCGGCGCACCCGCGGCCTGCGCGAAGATCGGCGGGGCCTCGCCGGTATGGCCGATGTCGATGGCGCCGACATTGAGCGCCTCGAGGAGCTGCGGACCTGCCGGGAACTCGATCCACTCGACTCGGAAGCCGAGCGGCCGGAGCGACTCCTCGAGGAGCCCGCGCTCCTTCACCAGGATCAGCGTCCCGTATTTCTGGAAGCCGATCCGGACCGTGTTCTCCTGGGCCTGCACCGGGAAGATCGTGAAGCCGAGGATGACCAGGAAGGCGATCGCCGCCATCACCCACCCGAACAAGCGGCCGCCCAGCCTGGCCGCGCCCAGCGCTTCGAGGGCAGCCGACTCGCGCCCTTCACTCACCCGGTCCGAGAACGACGTCATGATAGGCTCCTATGTCTAGCTACTGACTAGACTATAGGATGCCGATGACGGCCCAAGTCAACGGAGCGGATGCAATTCGCTGCGCGAGTGTCGCGGCGGGAGCCAAGCCTGGAAAATCGTCACGGCCACGCGGGGCGGCGCGAGATCAAAATTCCCTATTGCGCCGCCTTGACCTTCGGCCGGGCGCGCGTTCGCGGACGCTCGACGACCGTCGGCGCGCGATGGGCCTTCGAGCCCTCGCTGCGGCGCATCTCGGCGAGTGAGGTATGGTCGAGGATCTCGGCCATCGCGTCGCGCGCCTGCAGCATCACGAAGCGCACCGAGCAGCCGGCGACGTCGTCGCAGTCGGCGCAGGGCTGGTAGTAGTTGCGGCTGGCGCAGGCGATCGGCGCGAGGAACCCGTCGAGGACGCGGATCGCCTGGCCGACCATGATCTCCTCGGGCGGCCGGGCCAGCGCGTAGCCCCCGCCCGGCCCGCGCTTGGTACGGACGAGGCCGGCGACCTTGAGGTCGTTGAGGATCGCGTCGAGGAATTTCTTCGGAATATTGTTCTCGGCGGCGATCTCGACCCCGAGGCCGACCTCGTCGGGCCGGAGGCCGGCCAGGTGCACGAGTGCCTTGAGGCCGTATTTCCCTTTGTTGCTCAGCATGTTGTCTGGATTTCTGTCGAAGGCGCTAGTGGCGCCGGAGATGCTCTGAAGGGGTGCCCGGCGCGACCATACGCCGGAACTGTTTCGATTTCTTCTGCACCGGAATCGCCGCCGCGCGATCGGCGATCGCCGCTGCGAGCCTCGCGCATTGCGCGCGGATCTCGCGAATGGCGGTGATCTCCCAGAGGCTGTCGCGGCCGATCGGACCGGGCGCGTAGAGGCCCGGAACGGGCGTCCCCTCCCCGTCGATCAGCGAGGCGTCCGGCGCCACGGAGAACGCGATCCGCCCGTTCTCGCGCCGGGCGAGGCTGGCCGAGAGAAGCCCCCAGGCCAGGGGCGTCGTCCGAAGCGCGTCGTCGGTCCCGGTGCAGTCGATCAGCCAGCCCGCGGAAAGCTCTTCCGTGAGATGCGCCCCGCGCTTCCGGATCGCAAGAGCGACCTCGCCCTCGCGCTGCACGGCCGACTCGATGCGCGCTGCCTCGACCCCGAACCGGCCGTCGCGGCAAAGCCGCGCCATCTCGTTCCACACCTCCGGCGCCATCCGGTGCCGGTGCGTATCCCAATAGGGACGGAGATGGCGGAGGAAGCGCGCGCGGTCCTCTTCGCTCAGCGTGCGCCACAGGCTCTGCGTCGCCGGGCGGAGAGCGTCGATCACGTCGCGCCAGTCACCGCCCGCCGCCTGGTGCTCGCGGACCGCGGCGCGGACCTCGCTCACCCAGCGCCGGAGCCCGGCGCCAGCCAGGGCCGGACCGGGATGCGGCAGGCTCGGCTCGCGCGCGAGGCGGTGGCGCTGCGGCAGGAGCCCGTGCCGGGAAACCGCCAGCAGCCTCCCGCGGTGGCCGGCCGCGACGAGCTGCAGCACGTGGTCGACCATGGTCAGGCCGGAGCCCTTGAACACCACCGTCTCGTCGGGCGCGACGCGCGAGATCCAGTCGCCGGCCCAGGGCTGGCGGATGATCCGCCTTGTGCGCCCGTCGGCACGCGGAATGCCGTGCCCGACGCAGAGCGCCACGCAATCGAACTCGATCGCGGTCCCCGAGGCGAGCCGCACGGAGAAGCGTTCCTCGCCGCGCTCGACGCCGATCACCTCCTCCGCGACGCGCCCGAGCGCGATGTCGGAGCGGCTCGCGGCGCGGTCGAGAAGCTCCCGGAGGTAGCGCCCGAAATCGGCCCGCGAGGCGTAGGCCGAGCCCTCGTCCGCGCCTTCCGCGGCCGCCATCCAGCCGCGAAAATCGTCCGGCCGGTCCTCGCGGGCGCTCGCCGCGTCCGCCGGCACGTTCATCAGATGCAGCGGATGGGAGGTCCCGTAGGCAAGGCCGGGGCCGAAACTCCCCGTTGCGTCGAACAGCATGATCATGGCGGGCCGCGTCAGCTGCTCGAGGAGGTTCACCGCGAGGACCGTCCCGGTGAAGCCGGCCCCCACGATCGCCACCCGCAGCGGGCGCAGGAACTCTCTTTCTGTTTTTCGCGTCCTCGAAGCCACGTCCTTCGCCGCGTCGCCGCTACCGGAGAATCAATGTCTCCAAAAATGGTCCTATTGTCTATAGAAATTGTCGATCTCATCGCGGCGCCCGGCGGGGCGGGGTGGTCAATAGTCTGCCAAATTGATAGACCATTCGCCCGAACCGAGGGCCGACGATGTCAGCGCATGGAAGAGTCGAGGCAGATCCGGCGGCCCTCGCATCCGCCGAGTCCTTCCGGGCGGCGATGCGCTCGGTCGCCGGCGGGGTCACCGTCATCACCGCCGGCGCGGGCGACGACCGCTCGGGCCTGACCGCGACCTCGGTCGTCTCGGTCTGCCTCGAGCCGCCGACCGTGCTGGTCTGCGTCAACCGCTCCTCCTCGACCTGGCCGCTGATCCAGAGATACCGCCATTTCGGCGTCAACGTCCTCGCCAGCCACCACGAGCACGTCGCCAACCAGTTCGCCGGCCGCGACGGCATCAAGGGCCCCGACCGCTACGCCAATGCCGACTGGCTGAGCCTCTCGACCGGCGCGCTGATCCTCGCCGACGCGATCATCGGCATCGACTGCGAGGTCGACGAGAGCATCGACCGCGCCACCCACTCGATCATCCTCGGCCGGGTGAAGGCGGTGCATGCGCCCGATGGCGGCGACCCGCTCCTCTACTGGCGCGGCGATTTCGGCCGGCTGACCCGCTGACGCAACGGGATTGGCTCCCCCAAGGCCTTAACCTCCCCCTTGCGGGGAGGTCGAAGGCGTGAGGCCTTGGCCGAACGGCTTCGGGAGGGGGTAGCGGGCGAAGCCCGCGTCCTTCGTTCTTCCGTCGTGCGCCCGGGACCTACCCCCTCCCGAAATCGCTGCGCGATTTCGACCTCCCCGCAAGGGGGAGGTTAAGGGGGATGGCGCGACGGCGCGGAGATTCGCCGCCGACTAGAAGAAGGACGCCGAGGGCAGCTGCTTCCCGTTGATCTCGAGGTCGCCGATCACCCGCGCCTTGAGGTGCGCGGGGTTGTGCGAGGCGATGGTGCGGGCGTTCCGCCAGTGCCGGTCGAGATTGTACGATCTCTCCGTCGAGGAGGCGCCGCCGATGTCGAAGATCGCCCCGCCCGCCTTCTGCACCAGCTCGTCGACCAGCACCTTCGCCTTGGCTGCGAGAAGCGCGCCCGCCTGCGCGAGCTCGGGCTCCGGCCCGCCTCCCTTCCGCGCCTCGTAGAGCCGGTCCTGCGCGTCGGCCGCGGCGAGCACCACCGACTCGGCGGCGAAGGCCTGGACCGACATCGTCCCGACGATCAGCTGGTTGAGCGGATCGTCGGCCGGCTTCTCGGACGGCGCGTGGTGGAACCCCTTCCGCCGCTTCCCGACCAGCGCCTTGGCGTCGCGGAGGATGGCGCGGAGGATGCCGGCGTTGATCGCCGTGAGAAGAAGCTGCGGCAGCGTGCTCGGATGCGGCAGCTGGTAGTTCGCGCCCGCGCTGTCGAACACCACCTCGTCCGCCTCGACGCGCACGTTGTCGAGGAGCGTCGTGCCGGTCCCGGTGAGCCGCTGGCCCGCTCCGTCCCAGTCGTCGAGGAGGCTCACGCCCTCCCGGTCGGCGGGGATCACCACCGAGACCTGGCTGCCGCTCTCGTCCTTGGCGCGCACGATGATGAGGTCGGCGTAAAGGCAGCCGGTGCTGTAATACTTGGTGCCGGTCATGCGGTAGCCCTCGCCCTCGCGACGAAGGATCGTCGCCGACTCGCGGCCGTTCTTCACCCGGTCGAGCTCGGTGTTGGCGAGGCCGACGATCGCCCCGCTGGCGACGGCGCGCTGCCACCGCAGATGCTTCTCGTCCGGGGTGTCCTGCGCGAAGCGCTCGACGAAGGCGAAATGGTTGCGGAGGATGTGGGCGACGTTGGAGTCCGCTTCGCCCAGCCGGATCACGATCTCGAAGAGCTGACGGAAGCTCGCCCCTCCCCCGCCGGCTTCCTTCGGCAGGCGGATGGCGCCGAGCCGCGCGGCGCGGATGAGGTCGATCTCGGCATAGGGATGGATGCGCTCGCGGTCGCGCGCGGCCGAGCCCTCGGCGATCAGCGCGTAGAGCGGCTCGAGGCGGGGCGAGCCCGGCGTCACCGGCTCGTCGGCGGCTACGGCTGAGGTGATCTGGTTCATGGTCGGTCGTCTCCTCGTCAGAGCCTCAGCCCGGCCTGCTTGAGCAGCGGCAGGATGCGCTCGCCGAAGAACTCGATGTCCGGCCCCCAGTCGTGGAAGCCGATCTGGATCCCGTCGAGCCCGGCCTTCTTGAGCGCGACGAGCTGGTCGACGACCTGCTCGGGCGTGCCGACGATCTCGATATTGCCGCCGAGCTTCCGGCCCTGGTTGACGGTCTTGTCCTTGCGCACGCGCCACGCATGGGCGTCGCTCGCGAATTCCTTGCGCGGCTGGTGCGCGGCGGTGATCGAGTCGGCATAGGCCTGCGCTTCGGCCTCGGTCTCGCGGCTGACGATGATCGGGTTGATGAGGACGCGGAGCTGCCGCCCCTGCTCCGCCGCCTCGCGCTTGATGCGCGCGGTGTGGGCGGGAAGCGTCGCCAGCGCGTTCTCCATCACCGCCCCGCCCGGGCTGGTGACGAAGACGAGGTCCGAATAGCGCGCCGCGAAGGCGATGCCGGCGTCCGAGCCCGTCGCGGTGACCAGCACCGGGCGGCCGTATTTTGGCTTCGGCGTGATGAAGCCCTGCCGGATCTCCCAGCTCGACTTGCCCTTGAAGTCGATGTTCTCGTCCGAGTTCCAGAGAAGGCCGAGGGCGTCGAACAGCTCGGAAGCGAGCTCGTAGCGCCGGTCGTGCTCGATCTGCGACCAGCCGAACATCTCGTGCTCGACCGCGCGATGGCCGGTGAGGATGTTGATGCCCCAGCGCCCGCCGGTGATGTGGTCGAGCGTCGCCCCGAACTTGGCCAGATGCAGCGGATGCCACGGCCCGTAAAGGACGTGGATGCTCGAGATCAGCAGCATCGACTTCGTCACCGGCGCGAGCGCCGCCAGCGTCACGAACGAGTCGAGCGAGACATGGTTGCCCTCCTTCGGCAGCCATTGCATGCGGCTGAAGGCGAGGTCGAAACCCAGCGCCTCCGCCCGCTGCACCAGCCGGAGATTGCTCTCGAAGGTCCAGTCGGCGTCGGCATGGCCGGCGCGCGAGGGGCGCTGATAGAGGTCGAGGAAGAGGCCGAGCGCGAGCGGCTGGCGGAAGGCGCGGCTCGCCGGGCTGTCGGGGAAGTCGAGCGGCGACGGCGGCTGCCTGTGGCGCGTATCGGCATCGGGACCGGCCGATCCAGTGTGAACTGATTCCAGCAGCGACATTGGCCTGCCTCTTCCGTGCGACGCGCGAAGAAAGGCATCTGACATTTCGCCAAGAGCGATCGCAAGAGAAAAATCTATCTAGCTGATAGACTAAATGTGCCTTACGGTCCGGAACAGTCAGTCATCGGAGTTCGAGCATGTCCATCAGCCGTCGCGAGGTTCTTGTCGGGTCCCTCACCGCCGCCGGTATCGCCGCCCTTCCCGGCCGCCTCTGGGCGGCGGAAGGCGACGTCGTCCGGGGCGGAACGCTCTTCGTCGCCAACAGCGTCGAGCCGGTCCACCTGGTCGGGGCCTTCACCACCCAGGCCGGCCCGCCGACCGCCAAGCTCTTCGACGGCCTCGTCGACATCGACCTCGAGGGCAACGCCACGCCGGCGCTTGCCGAGTCCTGGGAGGTCAGCCCGGACGGCCTCGGCTACACCTTCCGCCTCCGCCGCGACGTCGTCTGGCACGACGGCGAGCCGTTCACCGCCGACGACGTGGAGTTCTCGCTCAGCGTCTGGAAGCAGTATCACGCCCGCGGCCGGGCGACCTTCGCCAACGTGACGGCGACCGAGATCCCCGACGACCACACCATCGTCTTCAAGCTCTCGCAGCCGACCGAGTTCATCCTCGCCGGCCTCATCGCCCACGAGTCGCCGGTCCTCGCCCGCCACACCTATCCGGCCGAAGGCGACCTTGCGATCGCCCCGCGCAACAACGAGCCGATCGGCACCGGGCCGTTCCGCTTCGTCGAGTGGGAGCGCGGCAGCCATATCGCGCTCGAGCGGAACGCCCAGTATTGGGACAAGGACAAGCCTTATGTCGACCAGCTGATCATCCGCACGCTCCCGGATCCGGCCACCAACAGCGCAGCGCTCGAGGCCGACTCGATCCACGCCTCCAACTTCATCCCGCTCAGCAATGTCGGGCGTCTCGCGCAGAACGCCGAGCTGCAGGTGATCGACGACCCGCGCGGCAGCCGCTACTCGGTGGGCGCGGTGGTGCTCGAGTTCAACCTCGACCGCGAGCGCTTCCACGACCGGCGGCTCCGCGAGGCCTTCGCGCACGCCATCGACCGCGACTTCATCCAGCAGAACCTCTATTTCGGCTACGCCACGCCGACCGAGACCCCGGTCCCGCCCGGCCTCCCGGAATGGCACAACCCGAACGTTCCGACCTATCCCTTCGACCCGGCCCGCGCCGAGGCGATCCTCGAAGAGGCCGGCTATCGCCGCGGTTCGGACGGCGTCCGGCTCCGCCTCTTCAACGACTACGCGGCCAACAACGCCACCCATCTCCAGGTCGCGCAGTATATCCGCAGCGTGCTCGCCGGGATCGGCGTCGAGCTCGAGATCCGCAACCAGGATTTCGGCCAGTTCGTGAACCGCGTCTATACGCAGCGCGACTTCGACACCGCCATCTACCACGCCACCGTCGGCCCCGACCCGGCGATCGGCGCCCAGCGCTTCTACTGGTCGAAGAACTTCCAGCCCGGCGTCGCCTTCTCGAACGCCGCCAACTACAACAACCCCGAGGTCGACGCCCTCCTCGAGCAGGCCGCGGTGACCGCCGACCGCGCCGAGCGGAAGGCGCTCTACGACCGGTTCCAGACGATCGTGCAGACCGACATCGTGCGCATCCCGATCATCTCGCCGCGCTACCCGATCGTCGTGCGCGCCAATGTCCGCGACTACATCTCCTCCTCGGCCGGCGCCTCGGGCTCCAACGCCTCGACCTATCTCGTGGACGCCTAGCGCGTCCGCGGGACCGATCCCACCCAAACAACGGAGACCGCGATGGCGCTCGAAACCAGCGTACCCCGTGCCGCGAGCTCGCTCGGCGTCGTATCCCACGTCACCGTCGCCGAGGTGAAGGCGGCGCTCGACAGCGGCGAGGAGTTCGCCTTCTTCGACCTCCGGGACGAGGTGCCGTACGCGGCGGGGCATATCCTTTACGCCGCGCACCTGCCGCTCTCGCGCATCGAGCTGCAGGTGCGGACGCTAGTCCCGCTCCTCGGCACCAAGGTGGTTCTCACCGACGCCGGCGACGGCGAGGCGGAGCAGGCCGCGCGCATCCTCCTCTCCGCTGGCTACACCGACGTGCGGCTCCTGATCGGCGGCAACAAGGCTTGGGCCGATGCCGGCTACACGCTCTTCACGGGCCGCAACGTGCCGAGCATCGGCTTCTTCGAGGTCGTCGAGCACGAGCTCGGCACGCCGAACATCAGCGCCATCAACCTCAAGAAGCGGCTCGACCGCGGCGACGACATCCGCATCCTCGACACCCGCCCGCGCGAGGAGTTCGAGGCCTTCCACATCCCCGGCGCGATCAACGCGCCCGGCGCCGAGATCCTGCACCGTCTCGGCACGCTCGACCTCAAGCCCGATACGCTTCTGGTCGCCAACTGCGCCGGCCGCACGCGCAGCATCCTCGGCGCGCAGTCGCTGATCAATGCCGGCGTGCCCAATCCGGTCGCCTCGCTGACCGGCGGCACGATGGAATGGCTGATCGCCGGCTATGACCTCGAGCGCGGACCAGGCCGCACCGCTCCCCTCCCCACCGGCGAGGCGCTCGCGCGGGCGCGAAAGCTTGCCGAGGCGCTGGGCGCCAAGGCCGGCGTGCGGACGATCGACGCCGCCGCGCTCTCGCGGTTCGAGGGCGACCACACCCGCAGCCTCTTCCGCTTCGACGTCCGCACGCCGGAGGAATACGTGGCGGGCCACCGCCCCGGCTTCCGCTCGGCCCCCGGCGGCCAGCTGTCGAGCGGCCTCGAGCGTTTCGTCGGCGTGAAGGGCGCACGCATCGTGCTCCACGATCCGGCCGGCGTCCGCGATCTCCTCACCGCCTCCTGGC
>JADYYB010000105.1 GCA_020853895.1 Bauldia sp. | reverse complement strand
GCGATGCTCGCCTCGATGCGGCGCAGCGCGTCGAGGACGGTCGCGGTGTCGGTGGCGCGATGACGGCGGGCATACTCGCCGAGGAACCAGCGGCCGCGCGCGGTTTCCATGACCGCGCTCTCGATCGCGAGGAAGTCGGCATCGCCGGCGGCCGGCTCCTCGTCCTCGCCGCGCAGCAGCTCCGCGCGCTCTCCGCTCATCCGACGCCTCCGTCCAACGCTTCCGCCCGAGCTCGCAAATCCTTGGTGCAGCAAGACGATTCGCGATAGGAGCAATCTACGTCGCGACACGTTTGCGGCGCAATTGCCGGTCGATGATGCGCGCTCGCCACGGCGCCGGCATAAATGCCCGCGCCGCTTGTGATCGTCGGAGGCCCGGGGCAGACTCCCGCCGAGGCTGAATTATTGTGGTTTTACAAGGTATAGCGGCAGAATCGGAAACACTCGACGGAGCCGGCTCCGCGGACGGGGCGTCCCTCAGGACCGCCGAATCGCCGGAGGGCACACGGCTTTTTGTCGAGGGGCCGTGGACCGTTCGCACGGTTGCGAGCCTCGAAGCCGCCGTCGATGCCGCGATCGGGGGCCGGAAGGGCGCGGTCACGATCGATCTCGGACGGCTGGGCGATCTCGACACTGCCGGCGCCTGGCTCATCGACCGCCTGGCGCGCGGCCTCGGCGAAAGCGGCGCTGAGGCGAGTTTCGCGCGCATCCCGGACAACGCGGCGCGCCTCCTCAAGGCGGTCGAGCCGCCGCCGCCTGCGCCGCCCAAGGCCGCTTCGCCCGGCGAAGCGTTCGGGGCGGCGCTCTTCGGGCGGATCGGCCGGGTCGTCTACGACCTCTGGGACGATTTCGCGACCGGGTTCTCGCTCCTCGGCGCCTCGGTGCAGGGCATCCTGCGCGCCATCGTCTCCCCGAAGCGTTTCCGCTTCACCTCGATCGTGTTCCACATCGAGCGGATCGGGCTGCAGGGCGTGCCGATCGTGGCGCTGATCGGGCTCCTGGTCGGCGGCATCATCGCGCAGCAGGCGGCGTTCTACTTCACCGAGTTCGGCGCCGACGTGTTCGTGGTCGACATGGTCGGCCTTCTCACCCTGCGCGAGATGGGCGTGCTCCTCACCGCGATCATGGTCGCCGGCCGCTCGGGCAGCGCCTTCACCGCCGAGATCGGCGCGATGAAGATGCGCGAGGAGATCGACGCGCTGAAGGTGATCGGCGTCGACCCGGCCGAGGTGCTCGTCCTGCCGCGGCTGATCGCGATGGTGATCTCGCTGCCGCTCCTGACCTTCGTCGCCGATATCTTCGCTTTGGCCGGCGGGGCGGTCGTCGCCTACATCTATATCGACATGCCGGTCGCCACCTTCATCGCGCGGCTCCGTGACGTGGTCGGCCTCAACACCTTCTTCGTCGGCCTCGCCAAGGCCCCGTTCATGGCCGGGATGATCGCCATCATCGCGGCGGTCGAGGGGCTCAAGGTCAAGGGCAGCACCGAGTCGCTCGGCAAGCACACGACCGAGTCGGTGGTGAAATCGATCTTCGTGATCATCCTCCTCGACGGCCTCTTCGCCGCCTTCTTCGCGACGCTGGGATACTGAGTTGGCGAGCGGCAACGGCTCCAGCCCCCCGACCAATGGCAGGAACGGCGCCGCGAAGCGCGAGATCGTGCTCAAGGTCCGCCAGCTCACCGTGGCGATGGGCGGCAAGACCATCCTCGACAAGCTCGACCTCGACCTCTTCCGCGGCGAGATCCTCAGCATCGTCGGCGGGTCGGGCACCGGGAAGAGCGTCCTTCTCCGCGCGATCCTCGGGCTGGTGCCGATCCGCAGCGGGTCGATCGAGATCCTCGGGCTCGACTACATGACCGCCGAGCCCGCCGAGCGGCTCCGCGTCGACCGGCGGCTCGGCGTCCTCTTCCAGCACGGGGCGCTCTTCTCCTCGCTCACCGTCCTCGAGAACGTCCAGCTGCCGATGCGCGAGCACCTCCGGCTGTCCCCGCGCCTCATGGCCGAGCTGGCCACGCTCAAGCTCTCGCTGGTCGGCTTCCCGGCCGACGCGGTGAACAAGATGCCTTCGGAGCTCTCGGGCGGCATGACCAAGCGCGCGAGCCTCGCGCGGGCGCTCGCGCTCGACCCCGAAATCCTCTTCCTCGACGAGCCGACCTCGGGCCTCGACCCGATCGGCGCGGGCGAGTTCGATGAATTGATCGAGACACTTAGAGACACTTTGGGGCTCTCGGTAATCATGATAACGCACGACCTCGACAGCCTGCACCGAGTCTGTGACCGGATCGCCGTGCTGGCCGAGCGGCACGTCCTCGTCGAAGGGTCGCTCGACGTGGTGCTCGCCAACGAGCACCCGTGGGTGAAGAGCTATTTCCAGGGTCCGCGGGCGCGCGCGGCCCTCAAAGGCTGAGGATCATGGAGACACGGGCCAACTACGTCGTCATCGGGATCTTCACGCTGCTCGTCATCGGGCTCGGCTTCGGCTTCGTGTACTGGCTGGCGCGGCTCGATGCGGGCGGGGAAAAGCGGCCGTTCGAGGTGATGCTGCCGGGCGACGTGACCGGCCTCGAAGTCGGGGGCCTCGTCCTCTTCAACGGCATCAAGGTCGGCGAGGTGCGCTCGCTGCGCATCAACCCCGACGATCCGGGTCAGGTGCTCGTCACCGCGGCGGCCGAGGCGAACACGCCGCTCAAGCCCGACACGCGGGTCGGGCTCGGCGTCAATCCGCTGACCGGCGTCGCCTACATCACCCTTTCCGGCGGGACGGCCGGCGCGCCCAACCTCCTCGCCTCGGCGGACATGCCGCGCCTCATCGGCGAGCCGTCGGCGTTCACCGACCTCGTCAACACGGCGACCTCGATCGCGCAGCGCGCCGACGACATCCTCGGGCGCGTCGACTCGTTCATGAACTCGGCCCAGCCGGCGCTCGAATCCTCGGTCAGCAACGTGCAGACCTTCACCGCAGCGCTCGCCGCGAACGCCGATGGCGTCGACCAGATCATCGCCAGCGTGGCGACGCTTTCGGACACGGTCTCCTCGCTCTCGGTCCGGCTCGAGAGCCTGGTCGACGGCGCCAACCAGGTGGTGGCCGCGGTCGACCCCGAGCGCGTCCGCTCGACCATCGAGAATGTCGACACCATCACTGACCGCATCGCCGACGCCTCGGCGAGCATCCAGTCGGTGGTGACCGACGTCAGGACGGTGACCGGCTCGCTCGCCACCTTCGCCGACCGCCTGGGCGGCACGATCGATCAGGTCAACGGCGTGGTCGGCGCGGTCGACCGCGAGAAGATCGCCACGACCATCGACAACATCGTCGCCATCTCCACGCAGCTCAACGAAACGCTGGCGCGGGCCGACGGCGTGCTCGCCGCCATCGACCCAGCGCGGGTCAGCTCGTCGATCGCCAATTTCGACACCGTCGTCGCGCGCGCGGGCGAGGCCTCGGCGAATTTCGAGGGCATCTTCAGCGATGCGCGCCAGGCGGCCGCCGACATCAGGAACCTGACCGCGGGGCTCAACACGACGCTCGCCGACGTCAACGCGGTGATCGCCGCGGTCGACCAGGAGCGGATCAACGCCATCGTCGGCAATATCGCCAGCGCGTCCGAGCAGGTGGCGGGGGTCTCGACCCAGTTCAGCGGCGTGATCGAGCGGGCGGGCGGCCTCATCGAGCGGGCCGACACGCTCATCGCGGCGGTCGATCCCGAGCAGGTGCGCTCGACGCTGGCCAGCATCGACACTGTCGCCGCGACTGCTTCCACCGAGTTCCAGGGCGCGATCACCGACGTGCGGGCGGCGGTGAACGAGTTCGGCACGCTCGGTTCCGGCCTCAATTCGACGCTCGCCGAGGTCAACGCGGTGATCGCCGCGATCGACCGGGAGCGGATCAATGCCATCGTCGGCAACATCGCGACGGCGTCGGAGGAGGTCGCCGGCGTCTCCACCCAGCTGAGCGGGATCGTCGAGCAGGCGGGCGGGCTGGTCGGGCGGGCCGATAGCCTGATCGCGGCGGTCGATCCCGAGCAGGTGCGCTCGACGCTCGCCAGCATCGACAACGTCGCGGCGACGGCTTCGGCCGAGTTCCAGGGCATCGTCACCGACGCGCGGGCGGCGGTGAACGAGTTCGGCACGCTTGGCTCAGGGCTCAACTCGACGCTCGCCGAGGTCAACGAGGTGATCGCCGCGGTGGACCGCGAACGCATCTCGGGCATCGTCGACAACATCTCGTCCGCTACCGCCGAGCTGACGGGTGTCGCGGCGCGGGCCGGCGGGGTTGTCGACCGCGTCGACGAGGTGCTGGCGGCGGTCGATCCCGAGCTGGTGCGGACCACGCTCGCCAATATCGACGCGATCGCGGCGCGCGCGAACTCGGCGACCGTGCAGCTGGACACGATCGTGGCCGAAGGCGGCCGCGCGGTGACCGAGTTCGGCGATCTCGGCACCGGGCTGAATGCGACGCTCGGCGAGGTCAACGAGGTCGTCGCCGGCATCGACCCGGTGCGCATCACCGCCATCGTCGACAATATCGCGACGACCTCCGAGCAGGTCGCCAGCGTCTCCACGCAGCTCGGCGGGGTGGTCAATCGCGCCAACGGGCTCATCGAGCAGGCCGACACGCTGATCGGCGCGGTCGATCCCGAGCTGGTGCGCTCGACGCTCAGCAATATCGACACGATCACCGCGCGAGTCAGCACCTCGACCGAGCAGCTCGACACGATCGTCGCCGACGCGGGCCGTGCCGTGCAGTCCTTTGGCGATCTCGGCGAGGGACTCAACACGACGCTCGCCGACGTCAACGCGGTCATCGCCGCGGTCGACCGCGAGCGCGTCGCGGCGATGGTCGAGAGCCTCGCCGGCGCTTCCGAGCAGATCGGCGGGGTGGTGACGCGGGCCGACACGCTGATCGCGGCGGTCGATCCGGAGCGCATCCGGAGCTCGGTCGCCACGGTGGACGAGGTGATCCAGCGCGTGGGTGCGGCCTCGCAGGAGCTCGAGACGATCTTCGCCGATGCCCGGCAGATCTCTGCCGACGTCCGGACCTTCACCGGTGGGCTCGATCAGACAATGGCCAATGTCGACGCGGTCATCGCGGCGATCGACGCCGAGCGCATCGCCAGCACCGTGACCAATATCGAGGCGCTGTCGGGCCAGCTCGGCGGGGTCGTGGACCGGGCGAGCGGGCTTATGGAGCAGGCGAGCACGCTGGTCGCCGCGGTCGATCCCGAGCTGGTGCGCTCGACCATCGCCAATATCGACACCGTGGTGGCGCGGGTGACCGCGTCCTCGCAGCAGTTCGAGACGATGGTCGCCAACGCCGACTCGGCCATCGCCAGCCTGAGCACGTTCAGCGAGAGCCTCAACGCCACGCTCGCGGACGTCGACGGGATCGTCGAGGCGGTCGACCGCGAGCGGATCGCGGCGATTGTCACCGACGCCAACGACATCACCGCGCGGCTCTCCGCCGCCTCGACCGAGGTCGCCTCGGCGATGACCGAGGCGCGCGGCGCGGTCGGGCAGATCGGCGAGTTCGCGGCAGGGCTCAACGCCCGCGAGGCCGATATCGGCGCGGTGATCGAGAACGCGCGGGCGATCTCCGACACGCTCGCCACCTCCTCCACCCGGCTCGACGGCATCCTCACCAACGCGGAGACCTTCTTCTCGGGGGACGAGGGCAGCTTCCTCGCCGAGATCAATGCCGCGGCCGTCTCGCTCCGGCAGATGGCGACCACCTTCGAGGGCCGGGCCGACGAGATCTCGACCGGGCTCGTCCGCTTCTCGGGGCGCGGGCTCGAGAACCTCACCGGGCTCATCGAGGAGGCGCGGGTGACCCTCTCGCAGTTCGAGCGCCTCGCCACGAGCCTCGAGCGCTCGCCCAACCAGATCATATTCGGTGGCACGCCGGGCGTGCGCGACTACAATCGCCAATGAGGGGTTCGCGAGAATCAGCAGGGCAGGGGAGGACGATGGTCTTGCACGACCGGTGGCGCCGTGCGCTTCGCCTCGGCGGCGTTCTTGCCGCTACCGCTCTCCTCGCCGGCTGCGAGGTCTTCGCCGGCCCGCCGCCCGAGACCTTCAACCTCGCCGCGCCCGTCGCCGTCTCGCAGAGCGGGGCGAGCACCTCGGCGCAGATCCTGATCCCGCTGCCCTCGGCGATCGCCACGCTCGACACGGCGGGCATCGTGGTGATGGAAGGGCCGCGCTACGCGTACTATCCGGAGTCGCAGTGGCCCGACAAACTGCCGGTCGTGGTCCAGGCGCGCCTCATGGAGGCGTTCGAGAAGTCGGGCCGCGTGCGCGCGGTCGGCCGGCCGGGGGAGGGGCTCTCGATCGACTACGCGCTCCTCATCGACATCCGCGCCTTCGAGTTCGAGGCGCCCGCCTTCGAGGCCGAAGTCGAGCTCGCGGTGCGGGTGATGAACGACCGCAACGGCTCCATCCTCGGCACACGCACCTTCACGGCCCGCGCGCCCGTCGCAAGCGACTCGCCCGACGGGGTCGTGGCCGCGCTCAGCGAGGCCTTCGACCAGGTGGTGATCGAGCTGGTCGACTGGAGCCTCGCGCGGATCTGACATGGATGGACCGAGGGCCGTGGTCCCTTCACCTAACCTCCCCCTTGCGGGGAGGTCGAAATCGCGAAGCGATTTCGGGAGGGGGTAGGCCGGAGACGCAACGGGAACGAAAGGGACGCGGGCTTCGCCCGCTACCCCCCTCCCGAAGCCGTTCGGCCAGAGGCCTCACGCCTTCGACCTCCCCGCAAGGGGGAGGTTAAGGTTTGGAGCAGCCAAACCTCACCATGGTCAGGTCCGGCCGAACGGCTTCGTAAAAAATGAAGAAGGGCGCCGGTCGGGCGCCCTTTCCGTTCGTGCGGCGATGTTGGTCGCTCG
Source organism: Bauldia sp. (assembly GCA_020853895.1). GTDB lineage: Bacteria > Pseudomonadota > Alphaproteobacteria > Rhizobiales > Kaistiaceae > JADYYB01. The sequence goes on along the minus strand of JADYYB010000105.1, from coordinate 14,387 downwards.
GCTAGTCCAGGCGGCCGCTGGCGTGGGCGAACATGGTGTAGACCTTGCCGCTGTCGGAGAGCAGCTGGGCCATGCTCGAGTCGGGGTCGCTGTGCTCGGCGAGGCGCTGCTCGAAGTCGGTCAGGTAGCGATCGACCACGCCGCGGAAATCGGCGTCGCGCTGGTATTTGCGGCGGATCTCCTCGTAGGTCTGCTGGCCCTGCAGCGTGTAGAGCCGGCGGGTGAAGGCGTGGCGCTCGCCGCGGCGCTGGCGTTCCCAGGCCTCGCTCGCGGCCGGGTGGTCGATGGCGCGCGCAATCTCGGCGGTGAGGGTGCTGAGGCCCTCGGGCGGGGCGGCGGCCGGGGCCGCGGTCTCGCTGTCGCTGAGCACTTCCTCGAGCGCCGGCTGGGTCTCCGGCTCGGCGGCCGAGGCGCGGCGCAGGAGGTCGCTCATCCAGCGCGAGCCGGACTTGCGGCTCTCGCGGGCCGCGGGCTCGGGCGCCTCGCGAACGGCGGTCTGGGCGCTCGCGTTCTTGGGGAGGCCGAGGCGCTCGGGCTTGGCGGGCGGGGCCGCGTCGGGATCGCGCGAGCGGCTGGACTTGCGGCCGCTGGAGGGCGGGCTGTCGCCCCCGCGGGCATAGGCGGCGGAACGGGACGAAGCGGGCTCGGAGATGTCGAGCGTCTTGCCGTGCCTGGAGACGATCGCGGAGAGCTCGCCGAGCGCCTTGATCTGGTCGGCGAGCGCCTTCTTCATCGTCTCGCTGCTCTGGCGCGCCTCCTCGGGCAGCTCGAGGACGCTGCGCTTGATCGCCTCGCGCGTCTCGCTGAGCTCGGCGCGCATCTCGCGCGAGGCGGTGCGCATCTCGCCCGCGGTCTCGGCGAAGCGGCCGACGGCCTCCTTGATGACGTTGCCGACATCCTCGAGGAGCTGACGGTTGGCGGTCCGGACCGCCTCGACCGCCTTCTCGCCCTCGCTCGCGGCAGCCTGGTTGAAGCCTTCGAACTGCGAGAGGACGCCGGCGGCGGCCTCGCCGGCGGTGCCGGCGAGCGACTGGCCGATCGCCGCGGTGCGCTCCTCGGCGGCCTGCATGCTGCCGGCGATCTTCTCCACGAAGTCGCGCATCAGCGCGTCGAGGTGGGCGCCACGCTCGGAGATGCTGGCGGCCAGCGCCTCGAGGGCATTGCGGCGCTCCTCGATGGTCGACTCGACCTCGCGGTTGGCCTCGGCGACGAGGCGGGCCGCGTCGGCGAGCGAACGGCCCTGGCTCTCGAAACGCTGGGCGATGCTGTCCACGCCCTCGAAGACCTCGCCGGCCACGCCGCGCAGCTCGCCGACCTTCTCGCTCAGCGTGTCGGTAGTGGCGGCGGTGTTGGAGGCGAGCTGGATCATCGCCGTCTGGAACTCGTTCGAGCGGTCGGCGAGGCCCTTCTCGACCTGGCCGAGGCTGTCGGTGGTGCTCTGGAGGAGCCCTTTGAGGACCGAGTTGGACGCTGCGAGGCGGTCCGCGATCTCGGTGATCTGGGTGCGCAGGAGATCGTTGGTGGCGGTGAAGGTCTGCGACACCGACTCGCCGCTCTCGATGAGCGAGCGGGCCGCCTCGTTCGAGCGCGTGAGCACCGAGTCGACGATCTCGGCGGTGCGCGAGGAGAGGAGGTCGAGGATGGTGTCGCCGATGTCGACGACGCGGGTGGTGATCTCCGAGCCGCGGCGATCGAGCGCGGTGAGGAGCGAGTTGGCGTTGCCGTCGAGGAGCCCGGCGAGCTCGGCGCTGCGCGAGGCGAGCACCTCGTCGAACTCGCGCGTGCGCTTCTGGAGCTCCTCGGTGACGGTCAGCGCGCGGCCGCCGAAGACCGCCTCGGCGTCGGCGGTGACCTGCTTCAGCGACGCGACCGCGCTGCCCGAATCGTCGACGAGGCGGCGGAGGATCTCGGCCACCATCTCGTGCAGCGAGTCGGCGATGGACGAGGTGCGCGACTCGATGAGGGCCGAGAGGCCCTCGGTGCGCTGGTCGAAGGCGTCGTTGACCGCGGCGGCGCGCGCCGAGAGGGCGTCGGCGACGTTGGTGGCACGCGCCTCGAGGCCCTCGCCGATCGAGTCGAGCCGGCCGTCGAGGACCGTCGACAGCGCCTCGGTGCGCTCGGCGAGGCGGTTGGCGACCTCGGCGAGGCGCCCGTCGACGAGATTGTTGATCCCGGTCTGGCCGGCGTCGAAGGCGTCGGCGATCTCGCGGGTGCGCTCGATGAGCGTGTCCTTGAGCTGGCGGGCGCGATTGTCGAGCGCGCTGTCGACCTGGCCGACGGTCGCCTCGAGGCGGCCCGCGACGCCGGTCAGCGAGGAGCCGATGCGTTCGTCGAACTCCTTGAGGCGGGTGTTGAAGGCATCCTCGAGGGTCTGCGCCTTGTCGCTGAGCTGCTGGACGAGCGCCGGGCCCTGTTCGGTGAAGGCATGGGTGAGCGTGTCGAAGCGGGTGCGGAGATCCTCGGAGAGCGCGGTGCCCTCGGAGCGGATGAGCTCGCTGAAGCGACTGGCGGTGTCGGAGATGCGCTCGTGCAGCTCGGTCGCGCGGGTCTCGAGCGCCGAGGCGGCGTCGCCGCCCGAGGCGAGGATGCGGTCGTGGAGCGCGGCGCCGCGATGGTCGATGGCCTCGATGAGGCCAGTGGTGGCGGCCAGAACCTCGTCGCGGATGGAGCTGCCGCGCGCCTCGATGGCGTCGGCCATCTCGCGGCCGGAGGCGAGGATGTTCTCGTGGATGGCGGTGCCGCGCTCGGTGATCGAGTCGGCGACGCTCTTGCCCGAGGCGAGGATGCGGTCGTGCAGCAGCTGGCTGCGGTCCTCGACGCCCTCGAAGACCTCGGCGGCGGCCGAGATGAGCTTGTCGTGGACGGCGTTGCCGCGGCTGGTGATCGACTCGGCGAGCTCGCTGCCCGAGGCGGAGATGCGCTCCATGGTCTCGGTGAAGGCCTGCGAGGTGGCGGCGAGCTTGCCGTGGAGCGCGTTGCCGCGGGTGTCGATGGTCTGCCCGATCTGCTCGGAGGAATCGGCGATGAGGCGGTGCAGCGACTCGGTGCGGCCCTGCAGCTCCTCGGCGGCGTGGCGGCCGGCGTCGGCGATCTTCTGGTAGAGCTCGGAGCCGTGATTGGCGATGCGGTCGGCGATCTCCCCGCCCGATTCCAGGATGCGCTGGTGGATCTCGGTCGAGCGCGAGGTCAGCGTCTCGGTGATCTCGTGGCCCGAGGCGAGGATGGTCTCGTTGATCTTCATGCCGCGCACGGCGATCGCCTGGGCTACTTCGCCGCCGATCGCCGAGAGGCGCTTGGTCAGCTCGCCGCCGCGATTGTCGAAGGTCTCGTTGATGACGCTCGCCGAGCCCTCGATGGCGTCGCGGAGCGCCATGGTGCGCGTCTCGATGAGGTTGATGGTGGCTTCGCCGGTCTCGGCGAGACGCTCGGCGAGCGCACTGCCGTGCACGGAGATCGCCTCGAAGATGCGGTCGCCGGTGGCCGACAGCCGCCCGGCGAGATCCCCGCCGCTCGAGGTGATCGTCTCGGCGACGCGGCCGCCGGTCTCGTCGAGCTTCTCGCTGATCTCCTGGCCGCGAAGGGCGAGGTCGACGAGGAGGGAGTCGGAGTTGGTCTTGAGCGCGGCGTTGACGTCGTGGGCGTGGCTGGCGATGCGCTCGGCGACCTCGCGGCCGGTGGTGGCGATCGAATTGGTGATGTCCATGGTGCGGGCGTCGAGGTCGGCGGCAAGGCCGCGCGTCGCCTCGGCGAGACTCTCGGTGACCTCGCGGCCCTGGGCGGCCACGGCGTCGGCCATGGAGCGTCCGGTGTGCTGGAGGCTCTCGGTGATCTCCGCGCTCCGCAGATGCAGCGTCTCGCTGACCTCGGTGCCGGTGTTGGCGAGGGCGGTGGTGACCTCGGCGATGGTGGTGGCAAGGCGCTCGACGAGGTCGTCGGCGCGTTCGCCGAGACGGACGACGAGGTTCTCGCCCGCGCCGCCGAGGGCGTGGGTGATCTCCTCGCCGCGATCGGCGAGGGCGGCGGTGATGCGGTTGCCGGCGGCGGTCACGTTGTCGGCGATCGACTCGCTTGCCACCTTGAGGTCGCGCGAGAGCGATTCCTGCGCGCTGGTGATCGCCGAGCGGACGCGCTCGGAGTTGACGCGGATCGCCTCGCGCTGGCCGGCGAGGTCCTCGATCAGGCTGCGCATGCGCGCTTCGTTGTCGCCGTAGGAGCGCTCCAGCGAGGAGAGCTCGTTCTGCACCATCAGCTCGAGCTCGCCGGCGCGGGCGAGCGCGCGCTCGATGCCGTCGCCGACCGCCGAGACCTCGCGGCGGACCGCCTGGCCGACCGAGAGGACCGAATCGGTGGCGAAATTCTCGGGCTCGCTGAGGCGGGTGGCGACCTCGGCGATGGAGCGGGAGAGGATGCGCATCTCCTGCGAGCGCCAGGCAAGGACCGCGAACGCCCAGATGAGGCCGATGGGTAGCAGGATCGCGAGGGCGAGCGTGGCGATGCCGGTGCTGCCGGAGCCGAGGCCGAGGACCGAGGCCCCGTAGGCGGACATGGCGAAGACGCCGACGGCCGCCGCCCAGGCGAGCGAGAGGACGATCGCGGCGGGATAGATGAACGGGGAGGGGCGGCGCTGGGCGATCAGCGCCGAGCGGCGGTCGTCGTTGGCGGGCACGCGCGCGGCGCGGCCTTGCGGGCGCGAGCGGCCCGGTGGCGGGGCCTGCTCGGCCGCAGGAGGGGCCTCGGCGGCGGGGTCCGGCCGCTCGGCCCGGCGCGCGCTCTCGGTCGTGCGCATCTCGGGGCGCGCCGATTCGGCGCGGGTGGGCTCGGGCGGCGGAAGCTCGCGCGGCGACGGCTCGGGCAGATCGAAGGGATCGTCGGCGAGCTGGACCGGCTGGGTGATCGGGCGGCTCTCGAAGGGGCGCAGCGCGCGCTGCGGCGGCAGGGGCTCCTGACCCGGCGGGAACTCGATCTTGAGGGCTTCCTCGACAGCCGAAAGGGCTGTGTCGCCCGGGGTCTTGGACTTGGGTCTCATGGCCATCTGTCGCCTCGCGTCCGTACTCTAAACACAATCGGTCGCACCGCCACACCCGAAACGAGGCGTGGGGGTTCAAAGACAGGCAGGCTCCGGCAAGACGGGTGAGGAGCCTTTCCGCCCGTATCGAGCGGTTTTCCTCGCGCCGCCAGCCGGATCAATCGGTGGTGGTTAACCGCCCCCACGCTCTTCCTCGCCGCTCCAAATCCTATGGCATATCGATAAGGGGGTCACAATAATGGCCGGGGTCCTGGATTGCCTCTCCTCGTCGGGGTCAGAATGAGCCTTCCGATTCGGGCCGGATAGCGGCGCTGGACGACGGTTTCGTGGCGTTAAAGTTACCGCTGGCGGATTTCCCGGCCCGCTCGCGGAAATATGTGCCGCTCGCGAGCGGCGTGCGAGCTAAGTCTTTAGCGGACAAGGGAAACAGGAACACCGATCGCGCCCGTGCCCGACCCTGTCGACACCGCTCATCTGGAGCGGATCACTCACCGTGATCCACAACTTCAGAACGAGCTCCTGGCCCTCTTCCACGACCACGCGCCGGGGGAGCTGGCGCGGCTCCGCGGCGCGTCGGCGGAGGAGCGCTCGGCGGTCGCGCACCGGCTCTCCGGATCGGCCAGGGCGATCGGGGCGTGGGAGGTGGCGCGAGTCGCCGCGGAGCTCAGCGCCTCCCGCGAGGGGATCGAGGCGACGACTGCGGAGCTGGCAGCAGCGGTCGCCGAGGTGCAGCGCTATATCGAGGGACGCCTCTCCGCCGCACCCCGGGCGGGCTAGAAGGGCGGCGGGAAATCACCTATCTACGGCTCGAACCCTTGCGGCGCATGCCGCAGCAGCCAATTCCGGCCGGAAGGGCCGGCACTATTCCGCTGGATGCCACGGATCACCTTTATCGCGCCGGACGGCAAATCCTATGTCGTGGATGCCGTCAACGGCAGCACGCTCATGGAGAACGCGATCCGCAACCGCGTGCCCGGCATCGAGGCCGAGTGCGGGGGCGCGTGCGCCTGCGCGACCTGCCATGTCTATGTCGACGAATCGTGGACGGGCGTGGTCGGCGAGCCGGAGGCGATGGAAGAGGACATGCTCGATTTCGGCTACCAGGTCAGGCCGAACTCGCGCCTCTCCTGCCAGATCAGGATCCGCGACGAGCTCGACGGGCTGGTCGTCCGGGTGCCGGAACGCCAGGCCTGAGACGAGCCGCGGACGCGTCCGATTTTGCTCCGGGGAATAGGTTCTGGCAGAAGCTCGTTCCTATGCATGCTTCACTTGAAAGAGTAGCGATAGACCCATGTTCCATGTTCCCGGCCAGCCGATGAGCGAGGGGATCGAGACGGACGCCGTGATCGTCGGCGCCGGACCGGTCGGCCTTTTCGCGATCTTCGAGCTCGGCCTTCTCGACATCGCCGCCCATGTCGTCGACATCCTCGACCGGCCCGGCGGGCAGCTGACCGAGCTCTATCCGGAGAAGCCGATCTACGACATTCCCGGCTTCCCGGTGGTGAGCGCGCAGGAGCTGGTCGACCGGCTCATGGAGCAGGCGAGGCCCTTCAACCCGACCTTCCACCTCCACCAGACAGTCGAGCAGCTCGAGCGGCTGCTCGACGGGCGGTGGCTTCTGGTGACCAGCGCGGGCGTCCACTTCACCACCAAGGTGGTGGTGATCGCGGCGGGCGGCGGCTCGTTCCAGCCGAAGCGGCCGCCGGTGCCGGGCATCGAGGCCTTCGAGGGAAGAAGCGTCTTCTACGCCGTCCGCCACATGGACGATTTCCGCAACCAGGATATCCTCATCGTGGGCGGCGGGGACTCGGCGCTCGACTGGACGCTCAACCTCCAGCCGATTGCGCGGAGCGTCACGCTGCTCCACCGCCGCGACGTCTTCCGCGCCGCGCCCGACAGCGTCAACAAGATGCGGGCGCTGGTCGAGAAGGGCGAGGTCAACCTCGTCTTCGGGCAGGTGTCGAGCCTCGAGGGCGAGGAGGGGCAGGTGCGCGCGGCGATCGTGCGCGACAACGAGGGCAAGGACATCCGCATCCCGGCGACGCGCGTCCTGCCGTTCTTCGGGCTCACGATGAAGCTCGGGCCGCTCGCCAATTGGGGGCTCAATCTCAACGAGAACCTCGTGCCGGTCGACACCGAGAAGTTCGAGACGAGCGAGCCCGGCATCTTCGCCATCGGCGACATCAACACCTATCCGGGCAAGCTGAAGCTCATCCTCTCCGGCTTCCACGAGGCGGCGCTGATGAGCCGGGCGGCGGCGAAGATCGTGAACCCCGACAAGCCGGTCGTGTTCCAGTACACGACCTCCTCCTCGAGCCTCCACAAGAAGCTCGGCGTGATCTGATTTTTCACCTCCCCCTGAAAGGGGGAGGACGACCGCGAAGCGGTCAGGTGGGGGTACGTCATCGAGCGCGGCGCGGGCTGGACTGACCCCCACCGGCGCTTCGCGCCACCTCCCCCTTTCAGGGGGAGGAAGACGCTGTCGCGGTTTCCTTCGGCATCTTGCGGGCTTCGTAGCTTGGGCCGTTGGGGGTCATCACCTTGCCGATGAAGACGAGGTCGCCGGATTCGAGCACGCCGAGGTCGACGTCGCGGTCGGGGAGGATGGCGATGATGCGGTTGTCGATCCGCACCACCAGCTGCCGGCCGCGGTCGAGGCGGCTCTTCGCCCAGGTCTTCAGCGCCTGGTAGTAGGGCTTCTCGCGCCAGGCGTTGGGCGAGCCGGGGTCGACATGGGCGATGAGGCGCATCCCGTCGTCGACCAGATACATCACGATGCGCGACTTCGACGGCTTCCACACCTCGGGCAGCTCGGCGGTCTCGAGGTAGAGGCAGGAGAAGTCGCGGCATTCCTGCGGGTGGCTGCCGTAGATCGTGCAGCCCGAGCCGGGCTTGCAGTGCGGGCACCATTTGCCGGGCGGCTTGTCCAGCGCCTCGATGCCGACCAGCTTGCAGCACAGCGAGCAGGTGCCGCAGGTCCGGCCGGTCGGATTGGGCAGCTGGGCGATGGTCATCGGGCGCCCTGGTGAACAGTCGCAGCTGCCTGCCCCCTTAACCTCCCCCTCGAGGGGAGGTCGAAATCGCGGAGCGATTTCGGGAGGGGGGCGCGGGCCCGCCTGCGTTCGGCGCATGATGGCGCGCGCCTCGCCCCCCTCCCGAAGCTGCTCGGCCAGAGGCCTCGCACCTTCGACCTCCCCTCGAGGGGGAGGTTAGACTTGGGGATGTGGATCGTTTGCATCACGACAATTCACCGAGACGCGCTGCTCAGCACAGAATAGGTGAGGCGACCGCACAGCACCATCATTTCGCTGAGGAATTGGTCCGCTCCGCGACCTTGGTCAGCTCGCCCAGGACGTCGCCGAGGCGCGGGGGGCGGCCGTTGAGGAAGGGGAGCGGGCGGCAGACGTCGATGGCGGCGATGCCGACGCGGGCGGTGAGCATGCCGTTGACCACGCCCTCGCCGAGCCGGGCGGAGATGCGGCCGGCGATCCCCTGGCCGAGGAGCTGCTGGACGAGGCTGTCGCCCGCGGCGAGGCCGCCGGTGATGGCGAGATGGGTGATCACCGTCCGGCTCAGCCGGATGAAGCCGAGCATGCCCGGCCGGCCGCCATAAAGGCTCGCCAGCCGGCGGATGAGGCGCACGATCTCGGAGACCACGAAGAAGATGTCGACCAGCGCGCGGGGCGAGATCGCGGTGACGAGCGAGACGCGCTTGGCCGAGTCGAGGATGAGGCGGCGCGCGGCCTCGTCCAGCGGCAGGATCAGCTCGCGCTCGGCGAGGCCGACGAGGTCGCGGCCGTCGATGATCTCGGCGAGATGGCCCTTCAGCGCGGCGCGGCCGCGCGCGGTCTCGGCGCGGCTCTCGTAGAGGGCGACCAGCTGTCGCGAGGCGTCGAGCGCCTTCTTGCGGTCGTCCTCCGACGCGGCCTCGGTGGCGAGCTCGCGGATCGTGCCGAGGCGGCGGAGACGGAGGAGGCCGACGAGCTCGCGGATGGCGAGGCCGATCAAACCGACGACGAGGACGACGGTGAGGGCGACACCGGCCCAGCCGAGCCAGTCGAGCCGGGCGAAGAGCTCTCGCAGCAGTTGATCGACGGCGAGCCCGAGCGCGAGGGTGACGAGCCCGCCGGCGCCGATCCAGATCCAGCGCGAGAGGCGCGAGCGGCGGCTTCCGGCTTCCGCCGGAACGCCGGCGGGCAGCGTGTCGATCGCGTCGAGGTCGAAGGGATCGGCGCCGCGGACGACGACCGGGTCCGCCGACTCGATCGCGCGTTCGGCGGCGGCCTCGCTCTCCTCGAAGCGCACGTCGTCGAGCTTGAAGGCGGCGGGGCGGCGGCGCTGGCTCATGCGAGGCGATCCCCGAGGAGGAAGTCGAGCGCGCGGTCGAGCCGGATATGCGGCAGCGAGAGGAGGAGTCCCTCCGCCGTCCGCTCGAGCGGCGGGGGCCGGAAGCGGACGTAGCGGAGCACCGGGTCGGAGCCGGCGACCCTGTCCCAAACCGCCTCGGGCTTGTCGGGGAGGTCGCCGGGGAAAAGCGCGATGTCGGTGTTGCCGTCGAAGGTCTCGCCGCCCACCACCTCGCCCTTGAGCGGCTTGCCGATGATCGAGGGGAGGCGCTGGCCGCCGCGCATCACGGTCCCCTCGCGCGTGGCGCGCACCGAGGCGAGGGCGAGGATGTCGACCTTCGCGCCCGCTCCTTCGGCCGTGGCGATGGCGCCGGCGAGCATGTGGCGGAGGATCGCCTCGAGCCGGTCGTGGTCCTCGTGGTGGAGGTGGTCGGCCTTGGTGGCGGCGACGAGGATGCGGTCGATGCGGCGGGCGAGCAGCCGGCCGAGCCACGAGCTCCTGCCGGGGCGGAAGGTGGCGAGGATCTCGCCGAGCGCGGTCTGCAGCTCGCGGATGCCGTCGGGGCCGGCGTTCAGCGCGGCGAGCGCGTCGACCAGCACGATCTGGCGGTCGAGGCGCGTGAAATGCTCGCGGAAGAACGGCTTCACCACCACCGACTTATAGGACTCGTAGCGCCGCTCCATCATCCGCGCGAGCGAGCGCTGCGGGGCGCTCGCGCCCGGCGGCAGGCGCAGCGGGGAGAAGGTCAGCGCGGGCGAGCCGTCGAGGTCGCCCGGCATCAGGAAGCGGCCCGGCGGCTCGGTCGAGAGCGAGGCGCCGGCGGCGCGGTTGGCGCGGAGATAGCTGGTGAAGAGCGCGGCGAGCTCGCGCGCCACCCTCTCGTCCTCGGCCGCCATCGGGTCGATCCCGCCGAGCCAGCCGAGCCAGGTGCCGGCGAATTTCCGGTGCGAGGGCCGTTCGGCGCGGGCGATAGCCTCCGCCGACCAGGTCGCGAAATCCTTGGTGAGGAGCGGGAGGTCGAGGAGCCACTCGCCGGGGTAGTCGACGATGTCGATATGGACCTTCCCGCCGCCGAAGGTCCGGCCCATGAAGGTCGCCGACTCGTAGGCGACGGTGAGGCGGAGCTCGCTCACCCGCCGCGTCGACTCGGGCCAGATGCGCTGGTCGACGAGCGCGGCGACATGCGCCTCGTAGTCGAAGCGCGGGACGTCGTCGTCGGGCTGGGGCTGCAGCTCGGCGTCGGAAATCCGGCCGCTCGAATAGGCCTTGAAGAGCGGGAGCCGGCCGCCATGCAGGAGATTGTGGACGAGCGCGGTGATGAACACCGTCTTGCCGGCGCGCGAGAGGCCGGTCACGCCGAGGCGGATGGCGGGCGCCGCAAAGCCGAACGCGCGCTCGGCCAGATTGGCGAGCGCGAAACGCGTCTCATCGGTCCAGGTGGTCAGATTGGCCAGCGCGAAGACTCCGAACCACCGTCATCTAGGCGGTCGCCGCCCCTCGCGGAAGGGCGAATTCAATCCTTCGGCGCGGGCTGCGAGGCGGGGAGGTGCCGGGGCGACTGGGTGAGGAGGAGGTGGCCCTGGCCCGGGCGGGTGTCGCGCCAGTCGGTGGCGTCGAACTCGAAGACGGCGAGCCCGCCGGTCGGAAGACCGGCCGAGGCGGCCGCCGCCACGCCCGGATCGTCGGGCCAGGAGAGGTAGCGCAGCGCCTCCTCCAGCGCGGGGTTGTGGCCGACGAGGAGGACGGTCGGCGCCTCGGAGGCGGCCTCGGCGGTGAAGCCGAGAAGGTCGTCGATTTCGGCCTCGTAGAGCCCGCGATCGAGGCGGCAGGCCAGGTCGTGGCCGGTATAGGAAAGAAGTGCGGCAAGCGTCTCGCGGGTGCGGCGCGCGGCCGAGGCGATCACGCGGTCGGGCCGGTGCTCGGCGGCGATGAAGGCACCGATGCGGCGCGCGTCCTCCCAGCCGCCGAGGGTGAGCGGCCGGTCGAAATCGTCGAACGGACCGTCCTTCCGCGTGGCCTTGGCGTGACGGAGGAGCAGGAGACGGAGCATCGCGGCCACTTCGCAGAAGGCCGCCGCGCGAGGCGGCGGCCTTGGTTTCGACAGCGGCCAGTTTCGCCTAGCCCTGGCAGAAATGATACTGGCCGTCGAAGCCGAGATAGTGGCCGGTCTGCGGGTTGAAGGACCGGAAGCGGTCGGTGCAGTAGGCGAACCAGGCCTGGCTCCAGGCCGGGTAGGGCCGCCCGTAGCTCGGCTGCGGCGGGGCCACGTAGACCGGGGGCGGCGGGTAGTAGGCGACCGGCGGCGGGGCCGGATAGACCGGCTGCGGCGGCGGGGCGTAGCGGATGCTGCGGATACAGTTGTTGTAGGCGTAGCGATAAGCGCCGTTCCAGTTGCTGCTGGCCGCGCCGAGGAGCGCTCCGCTGAAGGCGCCGATCGCGGCGCCACGGCCGATCGCCGGCTGGCCGCCGACGATGGCGCCGATCCCGGCCCCGGTCAGCGCGCCGAAGGCGGCGCCGCCGAGCACCTGGCCGCCCGGCCGCGCGACCTGGGAGGCGTAGTTGCGGGCGTAGGCGTCGCAGTTCACCGCGTAGTTCGGATAGGGCTGATAATATTGCGCCGATGCCGCTCCGGTTCCGAGAGCGAGCGCGCCGGCACACACGAGCAATCGCAGAGTGTGCGTCATCTTGGGTTCCCTTCCTGGAACGCTGCCCGGCAAACGAAGTCGCGGCGGTAGCTGTTCCCGAGAACCCCCCTCGCGGCGAAGCTTAGCACGGACGCCAAGCGAGGCCAGCGCCTCCCGCCGCTATTCGGTGCGGGCGCAAAGCGAGCTCGCGACGGCCTCGATGACCTCCTCCGGGCTGTAGGGCTTGTCGACCCGCCGCGCGCGGTCGAGCGGGGAGGTGAGCACCAGGCCCTCCTCCTGGGCGGCGATCAGGACCACCGGACAGCCGCTCTCGGCGATGGCGAGCGCCATCTCGACGGCGGAGACATCGAGGAAGACGCCGAAAACGGCGGCGTCGAAGTGCATGCCCGAGTCGAGAAGGGCGCGTCCGTCCCTGACCCCGGTTGCGATCATCACCTTCCCGGCGCCCGCGCCGAGAAGGATTAGTTCGAGTTCCATCGCGATGATGGACACATCCTCGACCACGAGGATAGCCGCGCCCGCAAGGCGCGCATCTTTCTGCTGCAACTGAATCCTTCCGGCTGCGTTCCAGCTTCATCAGCGCCCACTTGGGCGCCACCGTGCGCAGGCGGCATCGGGTGCGTCATTAATCTAAGACACAGCCATGCCGCGCGACGCCTGCGAGGGCCCTGTTCGAAAGAGAGGGGATTCATGGCGATCACCGACTCGGCGCGGCCGCAACCGGTCGGCTGCGACCTCTGCCCGCTTCACCAGTTCGCGCGGCTGCGGAAGCTCGGCCCGGACGATCTCGCCTTTCTCGCCAAGTTCAAGATCGGCGAGGCGTGGTTCGAGCCGGGAGCGCCGATCCTGCAGGAGGGCACGCCGGACGGGCGGCTCTATACCGTGCTCGCCGGCTGGGCCTACCGCTACAAGCTGCTCGACGACGGGCGGCGGCAGGTGCTGAACTTCATCATGCCGGGCGACCTCATCGGCCTCCAGGCGGCGACGATGGACGAGATGCACCATTCGGTCGAAGCGCTGACCCCGATGCGGCTCTGCGTGTTCCAGCGCGACCGGCTGTGGGACTTCTACAAGTCGCTGCCGAGCCTCGCCTACGACATCACCTGGCTGTCCTCGCGGTCGGAGATCATCCTCGACGAGACGATCCTGACGCTCGGGCGGCGGACGGCGACCGAGCGGGTGGCCCATCTCCTCCTCCATCTCTACGACCGGGCGGCGGGCGTCGGGCTCGCGGCCAAGGACCAGGTCCGGCTGCCCTTCACCCAGCAGCTCTTCGCCGACGCGCTCGGGCTGTCGCTGGTGCACACCAACAAGACGCTGCGCCGGATGCATGGCGACCGGCTCATCCGCTGGGTCGACGGGGAATGCGAGATCCTCGACCGCGAGGAGTTGGAGCGGATCGGCCACTACGACGGCCGGGACGTGCCGCCGCAGCCCTTCATCTGAGGTTTTCTCCGCCTTCCCTCCGCCGAGGCTTTCCTGATAACGAAATGCCCCCGGCTCGTGGTTGCCGGCGGAAGCGTGGAGGCACTCATGGACCAGCCGGAGATCAGCACGTTCGTGGTGAAGTCGCTGCCGCGGGGCGCCGTCCTCGAGGACGGACAGGTGCTCGAGATCGAGGTCCATGGCGACGGCGCGGCCGCGCTCCGGCTCCGCTTCTCGCCGGAGATGCTCGACCTCTTCCTGACCCGCGCCGGCGATCTTTGGGCGCGCGCGCTGGCCAAGGAGGCCGATGACAGCGGCCGCATCCAGGTGCGGGCGCGCGAGGTCGAGGCGGCGAGCGCGGCCGCCCCGCTCGGGGGCGGCAAGGTGATCCTGGCGCTGAAGCCGAAGGGCGCCGCGGCGAGCCACTACGCGATGGACCCGGAGACCGCGGCGAGTCTTCGTCCGCTGCTGCGCAAGGCCGAGGAAGCGGCGCGCTCGGGGGCGGCGACTCCGTCGGGTTGACGGGGCGGCGGGCGGCTCCCACATCGGCCGCGGAAGCGCATGAGGGCGACGCGCGTGACGGGGCTCTGGACCCACGCTGGATTACGCCGTCGAACCACCTGATATCGTAAGAGAAATGTCATGGTGGTGCCTGTTGTCCTCGGCGGGTGCGGGCGCTATACAGGCGCCGCGTTTCGATACCGTGAGGCTGGCATGGCGATTGACCTCCTGGATGAGTACCGCCCGTCCGACGACGAGGCGTTCATGAACGATCGCCAGCGGGAATATTTCCGGCAGAAGCTGCTGGCCTGGCGCGAGGAGATCCTGAAGGAGTCCAAGGAGACCCTGCAGCATCTCCAGGACGAGAGCGCCAATCACGCCGACATCGCCGACCGCGCCTCCTCGGAGACCGACCGCGCGATCGAGCTCCGCGCCCGCGACCG
>JADYYB010000104.1 GCA_020853895.1 Bauldia sp. | reverse complement strand
CAGCGCAACGAGACGCGAAGCGTTCATCGCCGGGCGTCCTCTAGTCGTCGACCAGCACGGTGTGCGGGATACGCCCCACGGGCACCGAGCGGATGTTGCGGCGGGTCGCCATGTCGATGATCGAGAGGTCGTCGGAGAGGCCGTTGGAGACGAAGAGGATCGTCTCGTCGCCGTTGAGGTCGACGCCCCAGGCGCGGCTGCCGACCAGCACGTAATCCTCGATCTCCTTGGTGGCCGCATCGATGAACGCTATGTGGTTGGCGCGGCCGAGGGTGACGATCACCGTGCTCTGGTCCTCGGTCCAGGCGATGCCGACCGGCGTCACGTCGACCGGCCGGAAGCCCGGCGGCAGGAACTCGAGCGTATGCGTGACCTGATGCGTCGTGCGGTCGATGATCGAGACCTGGCCCGACAGCTCGTCGGTCACCCAGAGCTCGTTGTCGAGCATGGCGAAGCGGCGCGGCCGCGTGCCCACGACGGTGTTGTCGACCACCACGCCGAGCTCGGTGTCGACGAAATGCACCATGTCGGCGATCTCGGAGGTGACGTAGAGGGTGAGCCCGTCCTCGGAGACCATGACGCCTTCCGGCTCGGCGCCGGTCGGGATCTCGTGGACGATCAGCTTCTGCGCGACGTCGATGACCTGCGCGGTCGAGTTCTCCTCGTTGGAGACGTAGATCAGCGAATAGTCGTGGCTGAACTCGAACATCTCGGGCGAGGGGCCGGTCGGGATCTGGTCGACCACCTCGAGGGTGGCGACGTCGATCACGTCGATGACGTCGTCATCGCCACAGGCCACGTAGAGCATGGTCTTGTCGGCGTTGAACTGCATGTCGCGCGGGCGGCGCGAGGTCGGGATCGACTTGACCAGCGCATAGGTGGTGCCGTCGAGCACCGAGATGTCGTTCGACCTCTCGTTGCTGACGAAGACGTAACCGGTGCCGGCGGCCGCGGCGGGGTCCACCGCGACGCCGAAGGAAAGCGCAGCCGCCCCCAGCGCCGCAGCCATGCCGTACACACTCGAACGCAGTTTCATGATGGACTCCTCTCCTCTTTGTCGGGCCGGGGCGGCCGGGCCTCGTGGCGGGCCAGGACCGCCGGCACTCTTGTTCTTAGCGGACGACGAACGTGCCCTTGAGGCCGCGCTCCTCCATGCCGACGACGTAGAAGTCGAAGTCGCCGGTGCGGACGGGCACGAAGAAGATCACGATGTCGCCGGCATCGTCGAACTCGACGCTGTAGACGGCGAGCGGCTTGATCTCCAGGTCCTCGATGACGATCTGGTTGATCCACGAGTTGCGGAACAGCTCCGGCGCCATGAACTGCATCTCTTCGAGGCCGTCATGGGTGATCGTCAGGCGGTAATACTTGCCGGTCTCGAGCTGGAATTCGGTCTGCGAGAACGACGGCGCGCGGCTGTCGATCGTGATCTGCAGATCGGTCGGCGCGCTGGCGAGGTTGCCGGCGGCGTTGGCGGTGACGGGAAGCGCCAGCGCGGCGGCGCCGGCGATCGCTGCGAGAAACTTCTTCATTTCGATCTCCTCCACAATGCCGGGCGGCTGCTCGGCAGGCTCGGCGCCCCGCGACCGGCTTTCGACCGCCTGCTGAAGGCCTCGTGTAAAGGAAAGCACAATGCCATTCAATAGGAATAATCTATGGTCGGGAGTGAGCGCGTTCACTTGAGAGTGACTCGGCCGAGCTGTGCCGCGGTGTCTTTTTCCGTGGACAGACCATAGGAATTATCTATAGCAGCATGTCTTCATGCGGTTGGACCATCCGATCCCGGATGGTGCGGGGAGGCGACCCACCGCGCGCGGCTCCTCTGGAGGGCGGCCGCGCCACTCACACACGAGGGACGATCTGCATGGCTGGCGAAGCCGTACTTTCGATTTCCGGCGTCGAGAAGTCCTACGGCCGGATCAAGGCCCTGCGCGGGGTCGACCTCACCGTCCACGCCGGCGAGGTGGTCGCCCTGCTCGGTCCCAACGGCGCGGGCAAGTCCACGCTCCTGCAGATCCTCACCGGCCTCTTCTCGCCCGACGAGGGCAAGGTCGAGGTGCTCGGCCACGACCTTCGGCGCAACGCCATCGTCGCCCTGTCCGGCATCGGCGTGGTCTTCCAGCAGCCGACGCTCGACCTCGAGCTGACGGTCGTCCACAACCTCCTCTTCCACACCGACCTCCATGGCCTCGACCGCAAGACCGCGCGCGAGCGCATCCGTATCGCGCTCGACCGCTTCCATCTCGCCGACCGGCAGAAGGAGCGCGTCCGCGTGCTGAGCGGCGGCAACCGCCGGCGCGTCGAGCTCGCCCGCTCGCTCCTCCACGAGCCGCGCATCCTCCTCATGGACGAGCCGACCGCCGGCCTCGACCCGGCCAGCCGGCGCGACCTCCTCGAGGACATCCGCCGCCTCCGCAACGAGCGCCAGCTCGGCGTGCTGTGGACCACCCACCTCATCGACGAGGCCGAGTCCGCCGACCGCATCGTGGTCCTCCATCGCGGCCTCATCCTCTTCAGCGGCACGCGCGAGGAGCTGATGGCCAAGGCCGGCAAGGACTCCGTGCGCGAGTCCTTCCTCTCCCTCACCGGCATGGAGTCGGTGGGCGAGGAGGAGACGGTCAACCTGCACGAGCCCGCCGAAGCCTCGGCGTAGCCGGCGAAGCTTTTCCGGAGCGATCGCGAAGTCCCTCGCGGCTCGCGCCACGGCGCCCCGCCGCGGCGGGCCATCGCCTATTGGCGAGGCACTTCACGCTTTCTCGCGCCTCGAAAAGAAGCTCTTGCCATTCCCGGTGCACTGCCGATAGGAAAGCACGCCGGCTGGACCCCCCTGAAGGGCTGAAGCTCTGCCTGGAGGGGGCGACGGGGATCCTGGAGGCCGGTTTTTGCCCACAGCGGGGAATGCATGGAGAACCTGATCGAGGTCCAGTCGCTGCGCAAGCGCTTCGGCTCGGTCCTTGCCGTCGACAACGTCTCTTTCACCGTCAAACGGGGCGAGGTCCTGGGCTTTCTCGGCCCCAACGGCGCCGGCAAGTCGACCACCATGAAGGTCATCACCGGCTATCTGCCGCCGAGCGAGGGCACGGCCATCGTCTGCGGCCATGACATCCGCACCTCCCCGGTCGCCGCCAAGCGCACGATGGGCTACCTGCCCGAAGGCTCTCCGCTCTACGGCGACATGACCCCCGAGGGCTTCCTTCGCTTCGTCGCCTCCGTGCGCGGGGTGAACGGCCAGAAGCGCAAGGAGCGCATCGACCAGCTGATCGAGCAGATCGGTCTCGGCGAGGTTCTTCACCGCCGGATCGAGACCCTCTCCAAGGGCTACCGCCGCCGCGTCGGCCTCGCCCAGGCGATCCTCCACGATCCCGACGTGCTCGTCCTCGACGAGCCCACCGACGGCCTCGACCCCAACCAGAAGCACGACGTGCGCGAGTTGATCCGCGCCATGGGCGGGACCAAGGCGATCATCATCTCCACCCACATCCTCGAGGAGGTGGACGCGGTCTGCGACCGCGCCATCATCATCGACCACGGCCGCATCGTGTCGGACGGCACGCCGGCCGAGCTGCACGCCAAGGCGAGCGAGCACAACGCGGTCTTCATCATCATGGCCGACGGCGACGCGGTCCGCGCCGTCGAGCGCCTGAAGGCGGTGAGCGACCTCGCCAAGGTCGATCGCCGCAAGGGCGCCAACGGCTCGAGCGAGGTCGTCGCGGTGCCCAAGCAGGGCGCCTTCGTCGCCGACAAGGTCGCCGCCGTCCTCCGCGAGAGCAACATCCACGTCTCGGAGATCCGCTCCGAGCCGGGCAAGCTCGACACCGTCTTCCGCGAGATCACCACCAACGACCGCCAGAGCGCCGCGAGGCAGTAGATGCGTAACATCCTGATCATCGCCCGCCGCGAACTCGCCGCCTATTTCTCGACCCCGCTCGCCTACGTCTTCCTGGTCGCTTTCCTCGTTTCCGCCGGCGCCATTCCCTTCTTCATGGGCCGCTTCCTCGAGCGCGGCCAGGCCGACCTCCAGCCCTTCTTCGCCTTCCACCCCTGGCTCTTCCTGGTGCTCATCCCGGCCGTCGGCATGCGCCTCTGGGCCGAGGAGCGCCGCACCGGCACCATCGAGCTCCTGATGACCCTGCCGGTCACCACCTGGGAGGCCGTGCTCGGCAAGTTCCTCGCGGCCTGGATCTTCACCGGCCTCGCGCTCGCCCTCACCTTCCCGATGTGGCTCACGGTGAACTATCTCGGCGATCCCGACAACGGCGTGATCCTGGCGAGCTATCTCGGCTCCTTCCTGATGGCCGGCGCGTTCCTCGCCCTCGCCTCCTGCATCTCGGCGGTGACCAAGAGCCAGGTCATCGCCTTCGTGCTCGCCGTCGGCGCCGGCATGATCCTGATGGTCAGCGGCCTCGATTTCGTGCTCGGCCTCTTCCGTGGCTGGGCGCCGCAAATCGTGATCGACCTCGTCGCCTCCTTCTCCTTCATCACCCATTTCGGCACCATCGCCGCGGGTGTATTGGAGCTCAGGGCGATCGTGTTCTTCCTTTCCCTTATCCTGCTCTTCCTTGCGATTAACGGGCAGGTAGTCGAGTTGAAGAAAGCCGGATGACCGACCAGCCAGCCGTCCCCGCCGCCCGGACCGAGCCCACCAACCGCGCCACGCTGGTCGTGGCCGGCATCGCGCTCGCCATCGTCCTCTTCTTCTGCGTCAACCTGCTGACCTCCACCCTCTTCCGCGGCCAGCGCGTCGACCTCACCGAGCAGCGCCTCTACACGGTGACCGACAGCACGCGGGAGGTTCTCGCCGGGCTGACCGAGCCGATCACGCTGAGCTTCTACGCCTCGTCGAACTTCCTCGAGGTCTCGCCCGGCGCGCGCGTTCTCGCCGACCAGATCAGCGAGCTCCTCGGCACCTATGCGCGGCTCTCCAACGGCATGATCCGGGTCGAGCGCATCGACCCCAGCCCGTTCTCGGTCGCCGAGGACCGGGCGGTCAGCTACCAGCTGCGCGGCCAGCTCCTCAACGAGGCCGGCGAGCGCGGCTATTTCGGCCTCGTCGGCACCAACGGGGTGGACGGCCTCGAGACCATCCCGCAGTTCAGCCCGGCGCGGGAGAGCCTGCTCGAATACGACATCACCCGCATGGTCAACCGCCTCGCCACCATCAAGGAGCCGGTCGTCGGCTTCATGGACGGCATCGGCATGTTCGGCGTCGCCGCCGCCGGCCGCTATCCGTGGGCGATCATCGAGATCGTCAACGAGAACTACGACCTCCGGCAGATCGAGCAGAACACCACCGCCATCCCCGACGATCTCGACGTGCTGATCGTCGCCCACCCGGTGATGATCACCGACCAGGCGCGCTACGCGATCGACCAGTACGTGCTGCGCGGCGGCAAGCTCCTGGCCTTCATCGATGCCCAGGCCGACCGCTCGCAGCCCAGCCCGCAGAACCCCAACGAGCCGCAGTTCCCGGCCTCGGACCTCGAGCCGATGATGGCCGCCTGGGGCGTGCAGATCGTCCCCGACAAGGTGGTCGGCGACCGCTCGATGGCGCAGCGCGTCACCGGCCGCGGCCCGGGCGGCCAGCTCGTCTTCGCCGACGACGTGACCATCCTCCAGGTCCGCTCCAACAGCCTCAACCCGACCGATCCGATCACCGCCCAGCTGCAGCTGATGCGGATGACCCAGACCGGCGCCCTCGTGCCGGTCGCCAACGCCGCCACGAGCTTCACCCCGCTCATCTCGACCACCGAGGATTCGATGCTGATCGACGAGCCGGCGGTGCGCCGCATGGCGACCCCGGTCGATCTCCTCAACGCCTTCGTGCCCTCCGGCCAGCGCCAGGTCGTCGCCGCCCGCATCGAGGGTCCGGCGGCCACCGCCTTCCCGAACGGCCCGCCGCCGGCGCCCGCTCCGACGGCGGGCGAGGCGCCTCCGCCGGTCCAGGACCCGGCGCAGCAGATCCGCGAGTCGTCCGAGCCGATCACGGTGGTGCTCGTCGCCGACACCGACATGCTGCACAACTCCAGCATCATCAATGAGCAGGGCGCCGAGGTCGGCGACAACGTCTCCTTCATCCTCAACGCCATCGAGAACCTCGCCGGCGGCGACGCGCTCATCAATCTCCGGAGCCGCGGCTTCACCTTCCGGCCGTTCACCACGATCGAGGAGATCGCGACCCGCGCGCAGAACACCTACCAGGCGACCGAGCAGCGCCTCCGCGGGGAGCTCCAGGAGATCGAGCAGCAGCTCGCCCAGATCCAGTCGCCGATGGCCGCCGGCATTCGCGGCCCGGCCCTCACCCCCGAGCAGCAGCGCACCGTCGCCGAGTACAACACCCGCTCGCTCGAGGTGCGCCAGGAACTCCGCGCGGTGACCGCCAACGCCACGCGCGAGATCAACAACCTCCTGACCAATGTCCGGCTGTTCAACATCTTCCTGATCCCGGCCCTGGTCGTGCTGGTTGGCCTGATCATCGCGCTCATCCGGCGCGCGGTCCTCGCTTCCTATCTCCGCCGCCGCCAGGCTTCGGCCTGAAGTCAGAAGGGTAGCGTCCGATGACCCCGAAGGCCTTCTACACTCTCGCTGCCGTCACCGGCGTCGCGATCGTCGCCACCGGCGCTGCGATCGCCAGCCAGTACAACGCCTACTCGATCCAGCGCCCGACCGACGCCTCCTTCTTCCCGGCCCTCCGGGAGGACCGCAGCGCGGTGGCAAGGCTCGTCATCGACACCCCGCGCTACGACCTCGAGCTCGCGCGCGACGGCGACCGCTGGGTGGTCGCCAACCAGGGCGGCTATCCGGTCAATAGCACCCAGGTGATGAACCTCATCGACGGGCTCGCCGCGCTGCGCCCCTTCGAGGCCAAGACCACCAACCCCGAGCTCTACCCCGAGGTCTGGGTCGAGGAGCCGGGCAGCGAGGGCGCGGCCGCGTCCTATCTCGAGGCCGAGAACGCCGCCGGCGAGCCGCTCGCCGCGATGATCGTCGGCAAGATCTCCAACTCGATCGGCTTCAACCCGCTCGGCGGCACCTTCGTGCGCAAGCCCGGCGAGGACCAGGTCTGGCTCGCCGAGGGCCGCGTCGGCATTCCGCTCACCTTCACCGACTGGTTCCAGCAGATCGTCCATGTCAGCGGCCCCGACCTTCGCCGCATCACCATCCGCGAGGGCGGCGAGGTGGTGTTCGAGGCCGCCAAGGTCGACCTCACGCTCGGCCGCTACGAGCTCGTCTCGGTCAAGGATCCGGGCATCGAGGGCGAGATCATCGCCAGCGACACCAACGTCAAGCAGATGGGCCAGGGCGTGGTCTCGACCACCTTCGACCAGGCGCGCGCGGAGAGCGAAATCGCCTTCGCCGACACCGACCGCATCGTCATCTTCGAGACCGCCAAGGAGATGACGCTCTCGGTCCAGCTGCACGAGCAGGACGGCGTGGTCTGGGCCAAGTACATCGCCACCGCCCCCGAGGGCAGCGAGGGCGCCGCGCAGGCCGCCCAGATCACCGAGCGGACCGGCGGCTACGCCTTCAAGCTGCCGGCCTACCGCCTCACCCCGCTGCAGCGCACGGTCGCCTCCCTCGTCGAGCCGAAGCCGGCCGACGGCGCCGTCCCGCAGCCCGGCGGCGACATGAACCAGTTCATCCTCCAGCAGGACCCGGCCGCCGCCATCCCGCTGATCCGTCCCGAGCAGCGCTAGGCGCTCCGGAGGACGCGCCGCGTGGTCCCGGAGTCGACCTCGATGAGCCTCGCCCGACTGGCAGCCGCCGCCCTTCTCGCGCTCGGCCTCGGCGCCGCGACCACCGCCGGGGCGCAGACCCCGGGCGAGGTCACCGGCCGCGCCCGGGCGGTCAACGCCGACACCATCCAGGTCGGCAGCGCCTACGTGTTCCTCTACGGAATCGAGTCGATGGAGCGCAACCAGATGTGCGTCAAGGATGGCGTGCCCTGGGCCTGTTACGATTACTCGGTGCGCGCGCTCGAGACGATCATCGACGTCGCTCCGGTGACCTGCGCGCTGATCGGCGAGCCGGATTATCTCGGCCGCTCCCTCGGCACCTGCACGGTCGCCGGCAAGAACGTCAACGAGACGCTGGTCCGCCAGGGCTTCGCCTTCGCCAAGCGCGACGAGACCCTCGACTACGTT
>JADYYB010000103.1 GCA_020853895.1 Bauldia sp. | reverse complement strand
GCGAGCGTCCGCCCCCGCCATAGAGGCCATAGATCACGGTCGGATCGGACTGGAGGCGCATCCCCTGGCGCAGCCGGTTGATGAACACCGAGGCGACGCGGCTCCGCTCGTCGGCGAGCGCGGTCTCCCGCTCGACGATCGAGGCGAGGATCACGAACTCTTCGAGGGTGTCGATCGGCAGGCCCTCGACGCGCCGGTTCCAGATCTCGGTGATGATGCGGTCGCGGTCGCGGCGCATTCGGGCGATGAGGTTCTCGCGCGTGTCGCCGCGCTGGAAATGGTAGGTCTCGGGAAGGAGCGAGCCTTCGGGCGGGATCGAGGTGATCTCGCCGACCAGCAGCTCGTTGGCGCGGATGCGCTCGACGATCTGCTGGCTGGTCAGCCCCTCGGGGAAGGTGATCGCGTAGGCGATCGAGCGTCCGCCGACGAGCGCCTCCATGACCTCGCTCATGGAAGCCCCGGCCGGGATCAGGTACTCGCCGGCCTTCAGGGCCGCTTCCTGCTCGCTGAGGCGGACGCCGGCCCAGAAGATCCAGCGGCTGGAAACGATGCCCTGGCGCTCGAAGGCGGCGGCGATGTCGTTGAGCGTGCTGCCCGCCGCCACCGTCACGGTGCGCGATTCCTCGCTCGGCCCGGGCCGCGTGAACTCGTAGCGGCCATAGGCGATGGCGCCGCCGACGAGGAGGGCTGCGACCACGACGAGGGTGAAGACGAAGCTCAGGAAGCGGCCGACCGGATGGCGCTTGACCACGCGGACCGGGGGCCCGGGCACCCGCTCGGGCTGCAGCAGCTCGCTGGCGCTTTTCGGGCTGAGCCGCGGGCGGCCGAGATCGGCGCCGGCCGGAAGCGGCCGCGCCGTCCGTGGGTCCGTGTTCGAGTCAGACATACGCACTCCCCACGCCAAGTTCTGCGCCGCAGCCGGACCTTAGCCGCGATTATGGCGGAAAACCGCCGTCAGGCGGCGAATCGCTGGAAGATCAGAGACGCGTTCGTACCGCCGAAGCCGAACGAATTCGAGAGCACCACGTCGATCTGCTTCTGCTTGGGCTGGTGCGGCACAAGGTCGATCGGCGTCTCGACCGAGGGATTGTCGAGATTGATGGTCGGCGGGGCGAGATTGTCGCGCACGGCGAGGAGCGAGAAGATCGCCTCGACCGCGCCCGCGGCGCCGAGGAGATGGCCGGTCGCCGACTTGGTCGAGGACATGGTCAGCTTGGCGGCCGCATTGCCGGCGAGGCGCTCGACCGCGCGGAGCTCGATCTCGTCGCCGACCGGCGTCGAGGTGCCGTGGGCGTTGACGTAGTCGAGGTCGGAGGGGGTCAGCCCGGCGCGCTTCAGAGCCATCGTCATGCAGCGGAGCGCCCCGTCGCCCTCCGGCGAGGGCGAGGTGATGTGGTAGGCGTCTCCGCTCATGCCGTAGCCGATGATCTCGCCGTAGATCCTGGCGCCGCGCGCCCTGGCGTGCTCGAGCTCCTCGAGGACGACGATGCCGGCGCCCTCGCCCATGACGAAGCCGTCACGGTCGCGGTCGTAGGGGCGCGAGGCCTGCTCGGGGCGGTCGTTGAAATGGGTGGAGAGCGCGCGGCAGGCCGCGAAGCCGGCGAGCGCGAGGCGTCCGACCGGGGACTCGGCGCCGCCGGCGACCATCACGTCGGCGTCGCCGAGGGCGATCATGCGCGAGGCGTCGCCGATGGCGTGCGCGCCGGTCGAGCAGGCGGTCACCACCGAATGATTGGGCCCCTTCAGGCCGTGGCGGATCGAGACCTGGCCCGAGGCGAGGTTGATGAGGTTGCCGGGGATGAAGAACGGGCTGACGCGGCGCGGACCGCGGTCGCGGAGGAGGAGCGAGGTCTCCTCGATGCCCTGGAGGCCGCCGATGCCCGAGCCGATGAGGACGCCGGTCACGTTCCGGTCGTCGTCGTTATCCGGCTTCCAGCCGGAATCGGCGATCGCCTGGTCGGCGGCGGCCATCGCATAGATGATGAAGTCGGCGACCTTGCGCTGATCCTTCGGCTCCATCCATTCGTCGGGGTTGAACTTCCCCTCCGCATAGGAGCCGCGCGGGATCTGGCAGGCGACCTGGCACGAGAGATCGTCGACCTGGAAGGTCGTGATCCTCGAGGCGCCGCTCTTGCCGGCAAGGATGTTGGACCAGGTCGCGTCGACGCCGCAGCCGAGCGGGGTGACCATGCCGAGCCCGGTGACCACGACACGGCGCATGGTCATCGCCCGGCCTCTAAGCCTGGGTTCTCTGCGGAGCTCACCCTAGGGCGCGTCAGGCAGAGTTCTTCTCAAGGAAACTGATGGCATCGCCGACCGTGAGGATGGTCTCGGCCGAGTCGTCCGGGATCTCGACGCCGAACTCTTCTTCGAAGGCCATCACGAGCTCGACCGTGTCAAGGCTGTCGGCGCCGAGGTCGTCGATGAAGCTCGCATTCTCGGTGACCTTCTCGGGCTCGACGCCGAGATGGTTCACGACGATCTTCTTCACCCGCTCCGCGACATCGCTCATTTCTTCAGACCTCGGCTTTCATAATGACAAGCGGACTCGTCTAGCATGAAGGCCGGACGAGCGCGCGAAATTGAACGGAAGTTAGGCATGACGTCCGCGGCTGACCTTTGAGGTTGACCGAAGTCCGTCCCGCCCTTTCGCCCCTGAAATCGTGGTGAATCCACGCGGAACAGCGGCGTCCTAACACGTTTTTTTTGGCATTACCAGAGAACCGGGGGTCGCCTAAAAAGCGTGGAAAACTGCCCTCTTCGGGTCGGCGAGAGGTCACGGCATGGCCATGCCGCCGTTCACCTGAATCGTCTCGCCGGTGATGTAGGCGGCCTCGTCGCTGGCGAGGTAGAGGACCGCCGAGGCGACCTCCGCGGTGGTGCCGAGGCGCTTCATCGGAACCGCGCTTAGAACGGTCTCCTTCTGCTTCTCGTTGAGGACGTCGGTCATCGCCGTGCCGACGAAGCCGGGCGCCACGCAGTTGACCGTGACGTTGCGGCTCGCGACCTCGCGGGCGAGGGCCTTGGACATGCCGACAAGGCCGGCCTTGGCGGCGGCGTAGTTGGCCTGGCCGGGATTACCGGTGAAGGCCACCACCGAGGTGATCGAGACGATCCGGCCGTAGCGCCTCCGCATCATCGGCGGCAGGGCCTTGCGGATGAGGCGGAAAGCCGCGGTGAGGTCGACGTCGATGACCTTCTGCCAGTCCTCGTCGGAGAAGCGGACGGCGAGCCCGTCGCGGGTGATGCCGGCATTGTTGACGAGGATGTCGAGCTGGCCCATCGCGGCCTCGGCGCGAGGGACCAGCTCCTCGGTCGCGGCGACATCGCCGAGGTCGCAGGGCAGGACATGGACACGGCTGCCGAGCTCGGCGGCAAGCTGCTCGAGCGCCGGCACCTTGGTGCCGGAGATGGCAACCTCGGCGCCCTGGGCGTGCAGCGCCTTGGCGATGGCCCCGCCTATCCCGCCGCTCGCGCCGGTGACGAGCGCGCGCTTACCGGTCAGGTCGAACATCTCGTTTCTCCCGTCAGGCGGTGGTCTTGAGGAATTCGGCGATGTCGGCCGGCGTGCCGACCGAGGTCGAGGCAGCGCCCGCGGCGATGCGCTTGTTGAGGCCGGAGAGGACCTTGCCGGCGCCGATCTCGACGAAGCGGTCGACGCCGTTCTCGGCCATCCAGGCAACGGATTCGCGCCAGCGGACCATGCCGGTGACCTGCTCGACCAGGCGGCGGCGGATCTCGTCGGGCTCGCTGACCGGCGAGGCGGTGACGTTGGCGACGAGCGGCACGGCGGGCGGGGCAACCGTGGCGGCGGCGAGCGCGTCGCGCATGACGATGGCGGCCGGCGCCATCAGGCGGCTGTGGAACGGGGCGCTGACGGCGAGCATCACCACGCGCTTGGCGCCCCTCTCCGTGGCGAGCTCGCCGGCCTTCTCGACCGAGGCCTTGTGGCCGGAAACGACGACCTGGTTGCCGCCATTGTCGTTGGCGACGTCGACGCTGCCCGGCCCGGCGGAGGCCGCCTCGGCGATCTCCTTCACCGCCTCGAAGTCGAGGCCGAGGATGGCGGCCATCGCCCCCTCCCCCGGCGGCACCGCGCTCTGCATCGCGCGGCCGCGGATCTGGAGGAGGCGCGCGGCCTCGCTGACCGTGAGGCTGCCGGCGGCGGCGAGCGCCGAATATTCGCCGAGCGAATGGCCGGCGACGAAGGCCACGCGATCGGCGACGCGGAAGCCTTCGGCGGCGAGGACGCGCATCACTGCAAGGCTCACCGCCATCAGCGCGGGCTGCGTGTTCTGGGTGAGGGTCAGGGTCTCGATCGGCCCCTCGAAGATGAGGGAGGAGAGCTTCTCGCCCAGCGCGTCGTCGACCTCGTCGAACACGGCCCTGGCCGCCGGATAGGCTTCGGCCAGGGCCTTGCCCATGCCTACGGCCTGGCTGCCCTGCCCCGGAAAGACCAGCGCTGTCGTCATTGTCGTCCTTCGGCCATCCCGCGGCCTTTCCCAGAAAGCCGCCCGCCCGCCGCTGGCTCATCCCGGTTTGCGTGGAGCAAGTCAAGGCGGCGGGTCTTCGGTTCGATTGAATCCTGTGGCCGGGGTGTCATGATGGCGCCGCCATGAAAGTGCGCGCGCAGATCACGCTGCCTCCCGATCTACAGAGCAAGGCCCGTAGAAAAGCAACGGAGCTCGGCATCTCGTTTGCGGAGTACATCCGCCGCGTGATCAGCAAGGATCTCGGTGGGTCGGAACGCCCGGTGGATGTGTCCGCTGTCTTCGATCTTGTCACTTCCGGCAAGCCGACGAGCATCGCTCGCGACAAGGACAAGATGATCGGCGAGGCAGTCTGGCAGGACCATCTGAGGAGCACCGGGCGGTTGCGCAGACGCCGCCCGCGGGCGGGGCAAAGATAGCCGTCCGGGCTACCGGAACCGCGACCGTGCCTTCGAGGTGCTCGGCTAGCGGACTTGCATCCGGCGCGCTTCCCCGCTACATCCCCGGCCATTCGAACCCGGCTGGGGGCTGAACGGAAGCGGCTGACCGCAAGGCGCGCCGGCGGATCCGAAGGGATCCATCTTCCCGTGTCTCCGCTCTCGAAGTGAGATCCGATCGCCTTTCCTGGAAGGCTTCGGTGAGGCTTGGCGCCGGTTCAGAGGCTAGAACGGAAAGGCACTATGCCACTTTACGAGCACGTATTCCTGTCGCGTCAGGACGTCTCCGGCCAGCAGGTCGAGGCGCTGACCGATCAGTTCAAGGGCATCATCGAGGCCGGCGGCGGCTCCGTCGCCAAGGTCGAGCAGTGGGGCATCAAGTCCCTCTCCTTCCGGATCAAGAAGAACCGCAAGGCACACTACACGCTCATGAACATCGACGCCCCGCCGGCCGCTGTGGCCGAGATGGAGCGCCAGATGGGCATCAACGAGGACGTCATCCGGCACCTCACGCTGCGCGTCGACGAGCTCGAGACCGAGCCCTCGGCGATGATGCAGCGCCGTGACCGCAGCGACCGCGACGAAGGCGGCGGGCGGGGCTTCGGCGGCGGGTTCGGGGGCGGCGGCTTCGGCGGTGGCGGACGCGGCTTCGGCGGCGGCGGTGGCCGCGGCTTCGGCGGCGGCGGCCGCGATCGCGGCGATCGTCCGCCGCGGCGCGAGGAAGGCGGTTCGGAAGGTACGAGCGGAGGCGCAGCATAATGACCGATGTCAGTTCAGCCCCGCAGCGGCGCCCGTTCTATCGCCGCCGCAAGAGCGACCCGTTCGCGGGTCCGAATGCGCCCAAGATCGACTACAAGGACGTGCGCCTTCTGCAGCGCTACGTCTCCGAGCGCGGCAAGATCGTGCCCTCCCGCATCACCGCGGTGTCGGCCGGCAAGCAGCGCGAACTCGCCCGCGCCATCAAGCGGGCCCGATTCCTCGGCCTCCTGCCCTACGTCATCCGGTAGGCCGACCAGAAACCACGAGATGGGCCGGCGTATTTCGGCTCTGTACCTTTGAGGTTGGGGCAGGCGTGACCTGCCTCTAACCGCTCTCACAGCGGGACAGCTCGAGTGAATGCGATGTTGCCGATTGCGGTAGGTATAGGGGCGGGCCTCGCGACGGCCCTCCTCTTCGCCGCGTTCGCGACGGCGACCCCGCTGGCGCTCCCGCTCTTCATGCTCTCCCCGCTCCCGGTCGCCATCGCCAGCCTCGGCTGGGGCTGGGTGAGCGGCGGCATCGGGGTGCTGGTGAGCGGCCTCGTGCTCGGCGGCGCACTCGCCGCGGTCTCGTCGAACCCGATCATCGGCATCGTGCTCTCGGTGACTTTTGCCCTGCCGGTGGTATGGCTCGCCCATCTCGCCACCCTCTCGCGACCGGCCAGGGCCGAGGAGCCCGAGGGCGCCCGCGAGTGGGTCAGTTACGGCCAGATCCTCGTCCATGCGCTCTTCCTGGTCGTCGGGCTCCTGATCCTCGGCGGCGCCGCGCTCGGCTTCGAGCCGTCGGCGCTGATCGAAGGGACGACCGAGGCGCTCGAAGCCTGGGTGGCCAGCCAGGCCTCGGGCGGCCTCGTCCGCCCCGAGGACGTGCCCGCGGTCGCGGCGCTTGCGGTCAGCCTCATGCCCTACATGGCGGCGAGCCTCACGCTCCTGATGCTGGTGTTCAGCCTGTGGCTGGGGGCGCGGATCGCCGCGGGCTCGGGGCTCCTGCCCCGGCCGCTCGCGCCCTTCCACGACGCGCAGCTGCCGGCGTGGATGGCGGGCGTGTTCGCCCTCGCCATCCTCGGTACCTTCGCGCCCTACCCGCTCGGCACGGCCGCCGCGGTCCTGATGGGCGCCTCGGTGATGGCCTTCACCCTCACCGGGCTCGCCGCCATCCACACGGTCACGCTCGGCCACCCGGCGCGCGGGGCGATCCTCGCCGGCGTCTATGTCGCCGGCTTCGTCTTCGGCTTCCCGGTGCTGATGGTCGTGGTGCTCGGGGTCGCCGACAGCCTTCTCAATCTCCGCGCGCGCTTCCGGCGCGCGCCTCCACCCGATCGTTAGACCAAGGAGAGTTCCATGGAAGTCATTCTTCTCGAGCGCATCGCCCGGCTGGGGCAGATGGGCGACGTCGTCCGCGTCAAGGACGGGTTCGCGCGCAACTTCCTCCTGCCGCAGGGCAAGGCGCTGCGCGCCACCGAGGAGAGCCGCAAGCGCTTCGAATCGCAGCGCGGCCAGCTCGAAGCCCGCAACCTCGAGCGCAAGCAGGAGGCCGAGCAGGTCGCCGCCAAGGTCAACGGGGCGAGCGTGGTGGTCATCCGCCAGGCCGGCGAGACCGGGCAGCTCTACGGCTCGGTGACCACGCGCGACATCGCCGAGGCGCTGACCGCCGCCGGCTACTCGGTCGCCCGCAACCAGGTCGGGCTCAACCACCCGATCAAGTCGATCGGCCTCCATAAGCTCGCCATCGCCCTCCACCCCGAGGTGTCGTCGGAGGTGACGGTCAATGTCGCCCGCAGCACCGACGAAGCCGAGCGCCAGGCGCGCGGTGAGGATCTCACGCGCCGCGAGGAACCGGAGGCCGAGGAGGACGTTGTGGCGGCAGCTGAGCAGTTCTTCGAGGAAGGCGCCGCCCCGGAAGCCGGCGAAGAGCAGCCGGCGGAGGATGCCAGCAAGGCCTAGTCATCGCATCGTCGGCCCAATGCCGTAACGCATTGGTGAGTCGCATTCGCTCAGTATTGTCACAATCTGGAGCGAGCGTAGACTTGGTCTGATCGGCAGGAGGGGCAACAGATGTCCTTTGCGGCTCTCGATCGGATGCTGACCCGGATGGTGAGTCATGGTCGGCTGACGATCGTCGACACCACTGGCAAAGAGCACAATTACGGTGCGGCCGGCGCGGAGCCGGCTGCGCGGGTGCGGATCGTCGACCCGGCTTTCCCCCGGAAAGTCCTCCTCAAGCCGAACCTTGCCGTCGGCGAAGCCTATATGAACGGCGGGGTGATCCTCGAAGAGGGGTCGCTCCGCGAGCTCCTCGATATCCTCCTGATGTCGCGCGAGCGGGTGTACTCGCCCACGCTCACCACGCAGGCGCTCGGCTGGCTGAAGCGCATCTACCGCACCAAGGACGTCATCAACCGCATCGGCAAGGCCGAGCGGAACGTCCAGCACCATTACGACATCGGCAACGCGCTCTACCGGCTCTTCCTCGATTCCGACATGCAGTATTCCTGCGGCTACTGGAAGGACGGGGTCGGCACGCTCGAGGAGGCGCAGCTCGAGAAGAAGAAGCTCATCGCGAGGAAGCTTCTCCTCAAGCCGGGGATGACCGTCCTCGACATCGGCTCGGGCTGGGGCGGGATGGCGCTTCACCTGGCGCGTGAGCACGGGGTGAAGGTGACCGGCGTCACCCTCTCGCACGAGCAGTACGAGACCTCGGTCCAGCGCGCCAAGGACGAAGGGCTCGAGGGCCAGGTGACCTTCAAGCTCCTCGACTATCGCCTCGAGACGGGCGTCTACGACCGCATCGTCTCGGTCGGCATGTTCGAGCATGTCGGCGCGCCGCAGTTCGGCGAGTATTTCGACCACGTGATGCGCCTCATGAAGGACGACGGGGTCGCCCTCATTCACACCATCGGCAAGAACAGCGGCCCGGCGCCGATCGGGCCGTGGGTGCGGAAATACATCTTCCCCGGCGCCTATGTGCCGGCGCTGTCCGAGCTCGCGCCGGTGTTCGAGAAACGGCGCCTGTGGATGACCGACCTCGAAATCTGGCGCATCCATTACGCCAAGACCCTCGCCGCCTGGTACGACCGGTTCCAGGCCCACCGCGCCGAGATCGCCGAGATGTTCGACGAGCGCTTCTGCCGAATGTGGGAGTTCTACCTCATCGTCTGCGAGGCGGGATTCCGCTTCCAGAACATGTGCAACTTCCAGATCCAGCTCACCAAGAAGCTCGACGTGGTGCCGCTGACGCGGGACTACATGTACGCCGAGCCGCCGGCGACGCTCGCCAAGAAGCGGGCGCCGAGCCGGCGCCCACGCGCCATCGCCGCGGAGTAGACTCACAGCGGAGCGATTCGCTGGCGCGACTCGCCCGTGTGTGACCGAAAAACCCGTCAAGGCTGAAAGCCGAGCACAAGCTGGCTCAGTGAGTATCGGTATGTCGGTCCGATTTCCGTTTCATCGCGTGGCCCGGGCGCTTAGACCGGCAGCCCGAACTTGGAAGCCGACTGCAGCTGATGAACGTCCCCGCGCGAAAGATCGAAGAGGAGAGCAAGGCCTACCGCCTCGCCCCGCATAACCTCGAAGCCGAGCAGGCGCTGCTCGGCGCGATCCTCGTCAACAACGAAGCCTTCTATCGGGTCTCCGACTTCCTGGAACCGGGCCATTTCCAGGAGCCGCTGCACCG
>JADYYB010000102.1 GCA_020853895.1 Bauldia sp. | reverse complement strand
CTTCCTCGCGGCCCTCCTGCTCCATGCGCTTGGCCTTCTTCTCGAGATAGACCGAGTAGTTGCCCTCGTAGGGGATGCCGCGGCCGCGATCGAGCTCGAGGATCCAGCCGGTGACGTTGTCGAGGAAGTAGCGGTCGTGGGTGACGATGAGGATCGCGCCGGGATATTCGCGAAGGTGGTTCTCGAGCCAGTTCACCGACTCCGCGTCGAGATGGTTGGTCGGCTCGTCGAGGAGGAGAAGGTCGGGCTTCTGCAGGAGCAGCCGGCAGAGCGCGACGCGCCGCTTCTCGCCGCCCGAGAGGCGGGTGACGTCGGCCTCGCCCGGCGGACAGCGGAGCGCGTCCATCGCCTGCTCGACCTGCGCCTCGAGGTCCCAGAGATTCTGGCTGTCGATGACGTCCTGGAGCTTCGCCCCCTCCTCGGCCGTCTCGTCCGAGTAGTTCATCATCAGCTCGTTGTAGCGGTCGAGGATCGCCTTCTTGGCCGCGACCCCCTCCATGACGTTGCCGAGCGCATCCTTGGTCGGGTCGAGCTGCGGCTCCTGCGCGAGGTAGCCGACGCTCGCCCCTTCCGCGAGCCAGGCCTCGCCGCCGAACTCCCTGTCGGTGCCCGCCATGATGCGGAGAAGGGTCGACTTGCCCGAGCCGTTCGGGCCGAGCACGCCGATCTTGGCGTCGGGGTAGAACGAGAGGTTGATCCCCTCGAGGACCTTCTTGCCGTTGCCATAGGCCTTGGTGAGACCCTGCATGTGATAGATGAACTGACGCGCCATAATGCTGCTCCGCCGCTTCCCTTGGCCGGGAAGGCCTCATGCCGGATGAGTTGGGAAATCGATCGCCGCCTTCTAGTGGACGCGGCGCGGTTGGGCAATGCGGCAGGTATTTCGTTTGCTCAAGCAGGGCCGGCGGCGATCCGCCGGCGCCTGATGGTTCGGGCCGCGGGCCGTCCGGAGCCCGCGTCGGCCGGGTCCTAGGGCCCCGGGGCCGGCGGCGGCTCGGGGGCGGCGCCCACGACGCTCGTCCGCATGCTCTGCAGGAGATCCTCGGTCGGGTCGCCGGCCGGCAGGCCCTGCGCCTGCTGGTAGGCGGTGAGCGCCGACTGCGTCGCCGGCCCCCAGATCCCGTCGATGCCGCCTGGGTCGAAGCCGGCCTGCGCGAGGAGCGTCTGCAGCTCGGTGACCTGCGTGGTGCTGAGTGAGATGGGAGGCAGCGCCGGCGCGGCCGGAGCAGCCGGATCGCCCATCGCGGGGCCGCCGAGGCCCGGCCCGTCGGCGGGCGCAGGCAGCGGAACGGGGTCCCCTGCTCCCATTTGCGCAACCGCCGGGAGAGGCGCGGCGAGCGCAAAGGCAAACACGGCGAGGGCTGCTCTCGTTGGGTTGAGCTTCATCATAGTCTCCGGTTCGAGTTGGAGCCCCCGCGAACCCCCTTGGAGAACCTGACCGGCCGGATTTCGTTCCGCGACGCCTCGGCTCGAGAGTCCGAGGCGCATGGGACGCACCCACGACCCACCGACCGCCCCGATATCCACCGGAGCGCCCGACTCGGGATCACGCGTGCCTGTCGACGGTCCTCAGGAAATGTGACCGCACCGGGTCAGCTGAAGCGCTACCGGAAATAGGCCTCGGTCGCGTAGCGGCGCATCATGCGCTGGGTGTTGAAGTAGGGCGCGATCTTGGAGATCGACTGCTTCATCATCCAGATCCATTTCGGCCGGTCGTCGTAGTAGAGCGGCAGCACCGTCTTCTCGAGGAGCCCGTAGAGCGCGTCGGCGTGGCTGTCGCCATGGGCCGGGTCGCCGATGCTCCAGCCAGTCGCGCCTTCGAGATACCCCTCCTCCCACCAGCCATCGAGCGTGGAGAGGTTGAGCACCCCGTTGAGCGCGGCCTTCATCCCCGACGTGCCCGAGGCCTCGAGCGGCGGGAGCGGGGTGTTGAGCCAGATGTCGACTCCCGGCACCAGCGTCTTGGCCATCGCCATGTCGTAGCCCGGCAGGAAGGCCATCCGCACCTCCGCCTTCAGCGAGGCGATCCTGGCGTGGATGTCACGGATCGTCTCCTTGCCGGTGTTGTCGCGCGGATGCGCCTTGCCGGCCATCACCAGCTGGAACGGCTGCTCCTTGTTGATCGCGACCAGCCGCTCGAGGTCCTGGAAGAGGAGCGAGGGCCGCTTGTAGCCGGTCATGCGGCGCGCAAAGCCGATCGTCGCCACCTCGGGGTCGAACTCGACGCCGGTGCGCTCGCGCACGAGCTCGATCAGCTCGCCCTTGGCCTGCATGTGGGCGCCCCACACATGCTCGTCGCGGAGCTGCTGGTCGGCGTTGACGAGGAGCTCGGGCTCGTGGCCCCAGTGCGTCGTCACCGACTGGAAGAGCCGCGCGAAGGACGGGTGCGTCCAAGTCGGCACGTGCACGCCATTGGTGACCGCGCTGATCTCGTAGCCGGGGAACATGCGCTTGGTGGTCTCCGCGTGCCGGCGCGCGACGCCATTGACGTAGCCCGAGACGTTCATCGCGAGCTTGGTCATGTTGAGCCCGTCATGCCCGGCGAGCTCGCGCAGCTGGTCGATGTCGATCGAGTCCCCGAAGAGATGGGAGACGAGGCCGTAGTCGAACTTGTCGTGCCCGGCCTCGACCGGGGTGTGGGTGGTGAACACGCAGCGCTCGCGCACCCGCTCGAGGTCGAAGCTCTGCTGGCCGTTGCGGTTGTTGCGCTGGAGCCGGGCAATGAGCGGCAGGCCGAGCAGCGCGGCGTGCCCCTCGTTGAGGTGATAGACCGAGATCGCGAAGCCGAGCGCTTCGAGGATGCGCATCCCGCCGATGCCGAGCACGATCTCCTGCTTCAGCCGGTAGGTCGTGTCCCCGCCATAGAGCGTGTCGGTGATGGTGCGGTCGGCCGGGTCGTTCTGGTCGATATTGGTGTCGAGGAGGACGACCGGGATGCGCCCGCCGAGCGGGCTCTGCAGGACGTGCAGCCACGGCCTGATCCACACCACGCGCCCCTCGATGCGCACCGCCACCATCGCGTCGAGCGGGGTCGCCCAGTCCGTGGGGTCCCACGGATCGGGCGCGTCGTCCTGCCAGCCGGTGGCGTCGAGCGTCTGCTTGAGATAGCCCTGGCGCATCACCAGCGTGACGAACACCACCGGCAGCTGGAGGTCGGCGGCCGAGCGGGCGGTGTCGCCGGCAAGAATGCCGAGGCCGCCCGAATAGGTGTGCATCTCGGGGCGGATCGCGATCTCCATGGAGAGATACGCGACCTTGGTGCGGGTCAGCATCGAATTGATCAAAGCCATGCGAAACTCTTAGCCCCGAAAGTTGAACCAGCGGCTGGAAGTAGCGGACAAAACAGGAAAAATTGGACGCAAGAACCGTGCCGCCGGGCTGCAGCTTGGCGGCTCACGCCGGCGGTTTGAGGACGATGACGAGGTCCTTGGCGTCGACCGCGCTGCCGGGCGGCACCAGGACTTCGTCGACCGTAGCGTCCTGCGCGGCGTGCAGCGAGGTCTCCATCTTCATCGCCTCGATGGTGAAGAGGATGTCCCCGGCCTTGACCTTCTGGCCCTTGGCCACCGCGACGGTCGCGACCACGCCGGGCATCGGCGCCCCGACATGGTTCTCGTTGCCCTCCTCGGCCTTGCGGCGGACCGCGACCTTGGCCGCTGCCGAGCGGTTGGGCACCTGCACGATGCGCGGCTGTCCGTTGAGCTCGAAGAAGACGCGCACCCTCCCCTGCTCGTCGGTCTCGCCGAGCGCCTGGAGGCGGATGATGAGGCCCTTGCCCTGCTCGATGTCAGCGGTGATCTCCTCGCCCGGCTGCATCCCGTAGAAATAGATCGGCGTCGGCAGGATCGACACCGGGCCGTAGGTCCGCGTCGCCCCGGCGAACTCGACGAAGACGCGCGGATACATGAGATAGGACGCGAGTTCGGTGTCGCTGATCGACCGCCCGACCGCCTTCTCGGCGGTCTTCCGCTCCTCCGCAAGATCGGCGGTGCCCAGCAGCGAGCCGGGCCGCACGGTGATCGGCGCCTCGCCTTTCAGCGCCTTCGTCTGGAGCTCCGCCGGCCATCCGCCGGGCGGCTGGCCGAGATCGCCGTGCAGCATCTCGACCACGGATTGCGGGAAGGCGATCTCGCGGCTCGGGCTGACCACGTCCTCGGGCGTGAGGTCCTGCGAGACCATGACCAGCGCCATGTCGCCGACCACCTTGGAGGAAGGGGTCACCTTGACGATGTCGCCGAAGAGGTCGTTGGCGGCGCGATAGGCCTTGGCCACCTCGTGCCAGCGCGAGGAGAGGCCGAGCGCCCGCGCCTGCTCCTTGAGGTTGGTGAACTGGCCGCCCGGCATCTCGTGGAGATAGACCTCCGAGGCGCCCGGCTTGAGGTCGCTCTCGAAGCCGGCGTACTGCGCGCGCACCGCCTCCCAGTAGAAGCTGATCTGGCGGATCGCCTCGGGGTCGAGACCGGTGTCGCGGTCGGTGCCGCGGAGCGCCTCGACCAGCGAGCCGAGCGAGGGCTGCGAGGTCGCGCCCGACATCGCGTCGAGCGCCCCGTCGAAGGCGTCCACGCCCGAGTCGACCGCCGCCAGCACGCTGGCCGCCGAGACGCCCGACGTGTCGTGGGTATGGAAGTGGATCGGCAGCCCGATCTCCTCCTTCAGCGCCGTGAAGAGGACGCGCGAGGCGGCCGGCTTGAGGAGCCCGGCCATATCCTTGATGCCGAGGATGTGGACCCCGGTCCGCTCCAGCTCCTTGGCGAGGTCGACATAGTAGCGGAGCGAGTACTTGGCGCGGCTGGGGTCGAGGATGTCGCCGGTGTAGCAGATCGCGCCCTCCGCGAGCTTGCCGGACTCGAGCACGGCGTCGATCGACACCCGCATGTTCTCGACCCAGTTGAGGCAGTCGAAGATGCGGAAGAGGTCCATCCCCGCTTCGGCGGTCTTCTGCACGAAATAGCGGACCACGTTGTCGGGATAGTTGGTGTAGCCCACCCCGTTCGCGCCGCGCAGCAGCATCTGGAGAAGGATGTTCGGCGCCCGCTCGCGGAGCGCGGCGAGCCGCTGCCACGGATCCTCGGTGAGGAAGCGCATCGCCACGTCGAAGGTCGCCCCGCCCCAGCATTCGAGGCTGAGGAGTTGCGGCAAGCCAGCGGCATAGGCGTCGGCGACCGCGATGATGTCGTAGCTGCGGACGCGCGTGGCGAGCAGCGACTGGTGGGCGTCGCGCATCGTCGTGTCGGTGACGAGCGCCCGCTTCTGCCCGAGCATCCACTTGGCGAACTTCTCCGGCCCGACCCTGTCGAGGAGCTGCTTGGTGCCCTCCTGCGGCAGCCCTTCGAAATGCGGCGGCACCGGCGCCCGCGCGTCGGCCGGCGGCCGCGGCCGGCCGCGCGCCTCGGGATGCCCGTTGACCGACACGTCGGCGATATAGGTGAGGAGCTTGGTCGCCCGGTCGCGCCGCTTCGGGAAATGGAAGAGCTCGGGCGACTCGTCGATGAAGCGCGTGGTGACGTCGTTGCCGCGGAATCGCGGGTGGTCGAGCACCGCCTCGAGGAACGGAAGGTTGGTGGCGACGCCCCGGATACGGTACTCGCGGAGCGCGCGGTTCATGCGCGCGATCACCTCTTCCTCGGTCGGCGCCCAGGCGGTGATCTTCTCCAGCAGCGGGTCGTAGAAGCGCGTCACCACCGCGCCCGAATAGGCCGTGCCGCCGTCGACCCGGATGCCGAAGCCGAACGCGCCGCGATAGGCGGTGATGCGCCCGTAATCGGGGATGAAATTGTTCTCAGGGTTCTCGGTCGTGATGCGGCACTGCATGGCGTGCCCGCTGAGCTTGATCTCCGACTGGGCGGGGATGCCGGTCTCCTCGACGCGGCCGAGCCGGCCGCCGTCGGCGACGTGGATCTGCGCCTTCACGATGTCGAGGCCGGTGACCACCTCGGTCACCGTGTGCTCGACCTGGATGCGCGGATTGACCTCGATGAAATAGAACGCGCCGCTGTCCGCATCGACCAGGAACTCGACCGTCCCGGCGCCCACATAGTTGGTCGCCTTGCCGATGCGGAGGGCGGCCTCGCACAGCCCGAGCCGGGTCTGCTCGGGCAGATAGGCGGCCGGCGCGCGCTCGATCACCTTCTGGTGGCGCCGCTGCACCGAGCAGTCGCGCTCGAAGAGATGGACGAGATTGCCGTGCGTGTCGCCGAGGATCTGCACCTCGACGTGACGCGCCCGGCGCACCAGCTTCTCGAGGAACACCTCGTCCTTGCCGAAGGCCGCCTTGGCCTCGCGGCGCGCCGAGCGCACCGCCTCCACGATCTGCGCCTCGCTCTCGATCGGCCGCATGCCGCGCCCGCCGCCGCCCCAGGAAGCCTTCAGCATCACCGGGTAGCCGATCCCGGCGGCGAGCTTCTTGAACTCGGCGGCGGATTCGGGCAGCGGCCCGGTCGCCGGCACCATCGGCACGTCGACCGAGTTGGCGAGGTTGCGCGCGGCGACCTTGTTGCCGAGCTGGCGCATCGTCTCGGGCCGCGGCCCGATGAAGATGATCCCCGCCTTGGCGCAGGCGTCGGCGAATTCCGGGCTCTCCGAGAGGAACCCGTAGCCGGGATGGATGGCGTCGACCTTGGCTTCGACCGCGACCCGGATCACCTCGGCGATGTCGAGATAGGCCTCGATCGGCCCCTTGCCGCGCCCGACCTGGTAGGCCTCGTCGGACTTGAACCGGTGCAGGGAGAGCTTGTCCTCCTCGGCATAGATGGCGACGGTCTCGATGCCGAGCTCGGTCGCCGCCCGGAACACGCGGATGGCGATTTCCGACCGGTTTGCGACCAGGATACGGTGGATTGAATTCAAGGGAGAGCCCCGCCCGGCGTTGCTGAAGAGACGCCGCAGCGCCAGCCCACGGCCGCTTCTCCGGCGGGTCCGTGGCCGTCAGCCATCTAATTTGCGACCCCCTGGCCACGCAAGGGCCTAGGCTGCGGCTCAAAGTCGAGGGCGGGCGCC
Organism: Bauldia sp.; assembly: GCA_020853895.1. GTDB lineage: Bacteria > Pseudomonadota > Alphaproteobacteria > Rhizobiales > Kaistiaceae > JADYYB01. The sequence goes on along the minus strand of JADYYB010000102.1, from coordinate 11,643 downwards.
GCGGCGGCCCCCCCTTGCTAACCTCGCGGTCACCATTTCCATTCAGGATTCGCTAGGCAGGCTCCGAATCGGAGCCATGCCAAGCCCGCGTTTGCAATTCCCGCCTATGCCAGCAAAATGGCCGTGGGCGGGGGCCTTTGCGTTGGCGTTCGGATACTCGCCCCTGATGACACCGCTTCGGCGACTGCTGATCTCCTTCGCTGTCGCGGCCGCCCTCAGCTGGAGCGCGTTTGCCCAGGACGCGCCGCCCCCGGCCGAAGAACCCACGGGCGGCGTGGAATACACCGTCGAGATCATCGTGCCCGACGACCCCGACCTTGCCGGCGCGGTCGAGAACATCTCGCTCCTCGTCGACCGGGCCGACACCCCGCCCGCGAGCGCCGGCGAGCTCGTCTCCCGCGCGCTGGAGGACACCGCGCGCGTCACCGCCCTCCTCTACACGCGCGGCCGCTATGGCGGCCTCGTCACCGTGCGGACGGCCGGAGTCCCGGCCGCCGAGCCGGGCGCGGAGGCGGCGATCACGCGGGCACTCGCGAGCGGGCCGGTGCCGGTCACCGTTACCGTCGACCCCGGGCCGCAATTCGTCTTCGGCGACATCCGCATCGAAGGCCGCGCCAACGGCAACGATTTCGACCCCGCCGCGCTCGGCATGGTCGAGGGCGCACCAGCGCTCTCCGACAGGATCCTGCAGGCCGAGCAGCAAATCGTCACCGCGCTCCGCAACGAGGGCTACCCGCTCGCCGCCGTGCCGAGCCGCGAGGTCATCGCCGACCACGCCACCTCGCGCCTCGACGTGACCCTTCATGTCGAGTCCGGCGAGAAGGCCAATCTCGGCGGCGTCGAGGTGCTGGGCAACGAGAAGCTCGACGCCGATCTCGTCCGCCGCCTCGCGCCCTTCGAGGCCGGCGAGCCGTATCACCCCTCCACCCTCGCGCGCTATCGCGACCGCCTCCGCGAACTCCCCATCCTCGCCGCGGCGGTAGTCCGCACCGGCGATACCATCGCGCCCGACGGCACGATCCCGGTCGTGGTCGAAGTCTCCGAGCGCCTGCCGCGCGTGGTCGGCGCCGGCGCCTTCTACTCGACCGACGACGGCGTGGCGGTGAACGCCTATTGGGGCCACCGCAACCTCTTCGGCAACGGAGAGGATTTCCGCATCGAGGGCGAGATCGGCGGGCTCTTCGAGTCCGACTGGGCCGACGTCGACATGCGGCTCGCCATGACCTTCATGAAGCCGGCGCTGCCCACCGCGCGCGACGACCTCCTCGCCGCGATGACCTTCACCCGCGAGACCACCGACGCCTACTGGCGCGAGGCGGCGGAGGCGGAAATCGGCATCCGCCGCCGCCTCACCGAGAACCTCATGCTCGAGGCCGGCGTCGCCTTCGAGGCGACGCGCATCGAGGACACAAACGGCACGCAGGAATATCTCCTCCTCAGCGCGCCGATCACCGCCACCTTCGACAACACCGACGACGACCTCGATCCGACCAGCGGCTTCCGCTACCTCCTCGAGGCCGAGCCGATCATCGACCTCGGCGATGGCGGCCTCATCAACGTCTTCAGCGGCGAGGCCTCCGCCTACTACGCCATCGACGAGGCCGAGCGCTTCGTCCTCGCCGGCCGCGTCGCCGCCGGCACGATCATCGGCGCAGCGCTCGACGACGTGCCGATCAGCCGGCGCTTCTTCGCCGGCGGCGGCGGCTCGGTCCGCGGCTTCGCCTTCCAGAGCGCGAGCCCGCGCGACTTCGCCGACAACATCATCGGCGGGCTCAGCCTGTTCGAGGCCTCACTCGAGCTCCGCGCCCGCGTCACCGACACGATCGGCATCGTGCCCTTCGTCGATGTCGGCCGCGCCTTCGAGGGGCCGATGCCCGATTTCGGCGACCTCAAGATCGGCGCCGGTATCGGCCTTCGCTATCTGACCCCGATCGGCCCGCTCCGGCTCGACGCCGCCGTTCCCCTCAACCCCGGGCCGGGCGATCCGAGCTTCTCGCTCTATCTCGGCCTCGGCCAGGCGTTCTGATGCGCACGGTCCTCCGCCGCATCCTCCTCACGCTCCTTCTCATCGTCGTGCTCGCGGCCGGGATCGGCTTCGTGCTCGTCGGCACGCCCGCCGGCCGGGTCGCCCTCTTCCGCACCGCGCTCAATTTCGCGCTGCCCAAGGACCTCACCGTCGAGTACGCCCAGCTCGCCTCGCCGACCATCGGCCAGCTGATCGTCGAGGATCTCGGCATCGGCGACACCGACGGCGCGTGGCTGCGCGTGGATCACGCCAGCCTCGACTGGACGCCCGCGCGCGCCTTCTCCGGCGTGCTGGAGATCCAGCGGCTGGCGGCATGGACCGTCACCGTCTCGCGCATGCCGACGGGCGACCCCGACGCGCCGCCGACGCCCTTCACGGTTCCCGAGCTGCCCTTCGGCATCGACATCGCCTCGCTCTCCATCGACCGGCTCGACCTTGCCCAGCCGGTGCTCGGCGTGGCCGACTCCCTCGCCGTCACCGGCAAGGCGCGGCTCCTTCCCGGCCTCGACGGGCCGGTCACCGACGGCGAGCTGCACATCGCCCGGCTCGCGGCGGCACCGGCGCGCTTCGACGCCTCCTGGGCCTATTCGGTCGCCGACAACCGCCTCGACCTCGGCGTCGACCTCTCCGATCCCGCCAACGGCACCACCCAGGCCGTCATCGGCAGCCGCCCCGATCTGCCGGTGGCCCTGCGCATCTCCGGCACCGGCTCGCTCTCGGACTGGGCCGGCGATCTCAGCTTCGCCGCCGGCCCCGACGCGACCGCCACCGGGACCTTCCGCATCAACGAGGTCGATGCCGGCATCGCGCTGACCGCCACCATCGACGCCACGCTCGCCTCGATGTTCGCCGACGAGCGCGCCGCCCTTCTCGGCGGCGACGTGCGCCTGGCCGCCGACGCGCTGTGGCAGGAGGAGACCGGCACGCTCCTCGTCAACGGCTTCGAGCTGACCGCGCCGGCCGCGACTGCCCGCGCCAGCGGCTCGCTGGTGCCGAACGAGGGCCGCTACGCCGCGATGTTCGAGGCCGACATCGCCGACGCCTCGAACCTCTCCGCGATCCTCGGCGACCTTCGCTTCCGCGACCTTCGCCTCGAGGGCAACGTCGCCTTCGCGGGATCGGAGATGAGCGGCGGCGCGACCCTCTCGCTCGCCGATTTCGCGAGCGGCGGCATCGCCATCGCGGGGCTCGAGGCGCAGCTCCAGCCGATCGCCGACGGCGCCGCCGCCTTCCGCCTCACCGGGCGCGCCGAGGGCGCGAGGCTCGAGACGACCGAGCCGCGCGACATCGCCTTCAGCGTCGACGGCGTCGTCGAGGACGGCCAGCCGATCGCCACCGAGCTCGCCGCCGAGACCGCCGGCGCCACCGCTGAGTTCGCCGGCCGCGCCGCGCTCGACGCCATCGCCGGAACGGTCACCGCGAGCGTCCCCGACCTCGCTTCCTTCTCCGACCTCACGCAGCGCCCGCTCGCCGGCGGCTTCGCCGGCACGGCGGAGATCGCCTCGGCCGCGCCCTTCACCGACTGGTCGGTCACGATCGACGGGGCGGCCGACGGCCTCGTCCTCGGCATCCCGCAGCTCGACGCCCTCCTCGCCGGCGAGGCCGCTGTCGTGGGCGGCATCTCGGTCACCGGTCCGCGCTGGGCGCTGGACGACGTGCAGGTCACATCCCCGGCGCTCGGCCTTGCGGCGAGCGGCAGCTTCGGCCGTCCCGAGGATACGCTCGTCGTCCGCGCCAACCTCGCCAATGTCGCCGCCATCGACCCGCGCGTCACCGGCGCCGCCAGCGCGGTCGCCACCCTCACCGGCAGCCCCGCGGCGATGGGCATCTCCGCCGAGGTGACGATGCAAGAGGCGCTCGCCTTCGAGCGCCGGGCGGAGAACCTCGCGCTGAAATTCTCCGGCACGTTCCTGAACGGCGACGTCGAAGGCCCGGTCGAGCTGAGCGGGGAGGTCGACGACGTCCCGGTCGCCGGCTCGGGCGAGATCGCCTGGATCGACTCGGCGCTGTCGATGCGGAACGCGCGGCTCGAGGCGGCGGGCGGGCTCGCCACCGGCGCGGTCAGCCTCGTCGGCGGCCAGCCCGAGGGCGCCTTCGCCATCACCGCCACCGACATCTCGACCCTCGCCGCGCTCGCCGGGGTGGAGGCGAGCGGCGCGGTCACCGGCAACGTCATCCTCTCGCCGACCGCGCCGCCGCGCCTCGACGCGCGCATCGAGAACCTCGTCTTCGGCACCTTCTCCGCCGCGCAGCTGGTCGTCGAGACCCTCGACGCCGAGGGCAGCGACCTCGACTGGACGGGCCGCATCGAGGGCAGCGGCCTCCGCGCCGGCGACACCGTCATCGACACGGTCACGGGCGAGCTGTCCGGCCGCGGCGAGACGGTCACCGTTGCGCTGAATGCCGGCCTCCTCGGCGGCACCGCCAGCGCCGAGGGCGCGGTCACGATGCTGGACGGCGACTACCGCATCGACCTCGCCGCGCTCGCCCTCGCCAAGGCCGGCGAGACCGTCACGCTCGTCGAGCCGGCCCAGATCAGCTTCGCCGGCGGCACGGTCTCGACCAACGCGCTCGCGCTCCGCTCGAACACCGGCCGCGCCGTGATCACGGGCTCGGCCGGCGAGACCCTCGCGTTGAACGCGCGCCTCGACGCCCTGCCGCTTCGCCTCGCCGAGCTGGTTGCCCCCGCCCTCAATCTCGGCGGCACGCTGAGCGGCACCGTCTCCCTCACCGGCACCGCCGCCGCGCCGGCCGCCCGCTTCGACGTGTCGGTGGCGAACCTCGTCTCGCCGGAGCTCGCCGCGAGCGGCCTGCCCGCCCTCGACGTGACCGCCGCCGGCGCCTTCGACGGCGCCACCGTCACCGCCGCCGGCCGCGTCTCCGGCGTGCCCGGGCTCGGCCTCTCTTATTCGGGCTCGGTGCCGGTCGGCGCGGGCGGCTCGCTCAACGTCTCCCTCGACGGCTCGGCCGACATCGCCGAGCTCAACCGCTTCCTCCGCCTCTCGACGGCCGATGTCGGCGGCCGCGTCGCGCTCGACAACACCCGCGTCACCGGCGCGCTCGGCGCGCCGCAGATCTCCGGCGGCTTCACCCTTTCCGGCGGCCGCTATGTCGACCGCATCGCCGGCCTCGCCATCACCGGCCTCGCCGGCGAGGCGTCGGTGTCGGGCAACGTCCTCACCTTGCGCAGCCTCACCGGCTCGGCCGCCAATGGCGGCACGCTGTCGGCCAGCGGCACCGTCAACCTCGGCAGCGCCGGCGGCCCGACCGCCGATCTCACGCTCACCGCCACCAACGCCCGCATCATCCAGTCCGACTTCGTCACCTTCGACCTCGACGGCAATCTCCGCCTCGAGGGGCCGGTCACGCGCCGGCCGCGCGTGTCCGGCACGGCCGTGGTCCGCCGCCTCGACGTCAACGTCGCCGCCTCGCTGCCGCTCACGGTCGCCACCGTCGACGTCAGGCACGTCAACGCGCCCGCCCGGCTCAACATCCCGACCCGCTCGGGCAACGCCGCCGCCGGCCAGGGCGCCTTCGACGCCGAACTCGACCTGTCGGTCACAGCGCCCGGCCAGGTGTTCATCCGCGGCCAGGGCCTCGCCGCCGAGCTCGAGGGGCAGATCCGGCTCACCGGCACGCTGCAGCGGCCGGTCACCGTCGGCTCCTTCGGGCTCCGCCGCGGCGACCTCTCGGTGCTCGGCCAGCGCTTCGACCTGACCAGCGCCGACCTCACCTTCGCCGGCGACATCGACCCGCTCCTCAACATCGTGGCGGAGACGCAAGCGGGCGACGTCACGGCGGTGTTCACCATCGAGGGCCAGGCCTCGCAGCCGGCCTTCACCATCAGTTCGCGCCCCGAGCTCCCGCCCGACGAGGTGCTCGCCCGCCTCCTCTTCGGCAAGGCGACCGGTCAGCTCACCGCGGGCGAGGCGCTCGCCCTCGCCCAGGCGGCGACCCAGCTCGCCGGCGTCGGCGGTGGCGGGGGCATCCTCGAGGAGATCCGCGAGAAGACCGGCCTCGACCGCCTCTCGATCTCGACCGACCAGCAGGGCAACGCGGTCGTCGACATCGGCCGCTATATCAGCGACCGCGCCTATGTCGGCGTCGAGCAGGGCGCCACGCCCGGCTCGACCCGCGCGACCATCGACATCGACATCACCGACACGCTCAAAGGCCGCGCCGAGCTCGGCGCCAACGGCGACTCGCGCATCGGCATCACGGTCGAGCGCCAATACTGAGCACCCGACGGCACGAGCCGGCCGTTCTTCCCCCTCCCCCTTGTGGGGAGGGTTGGGGTGGGGGCCGAGCGGCAAGCGAGGCACGATCAAGAAATCCACGCTGTCGACATTCGCTGGCGTGGGATTTCAGTGCCTCGCTTGCCGCTCGGCCCCCTCCCGGCCTCCCCCACAAGGGCAGGGCTATCGCATATGGCCGAAGGCACCGGCGCACTGCCCTTTTTCCCCCTCCTCCTTGTGGGGAGGGGTTAGGGGTGGGGGCCGAGCGGCAAGCGAGGCTTGGTCGAGAATCCCACGCTGATGCTTGTGACTACCGTGGGATTTCAGTGCCTCGCTTGCCGCGAGGCCCCCTCCCGGCCTCCCCCACAAGGGGGGAGGGGAATGCTCACTCGGCTATATGCGATTGCCCTGCCCACAAGGGGGGAGGGGGAACGGCTGCGCCACGGCACCGGGCTCTCCGCTCGGTGCCCTTTATCGATCGGACAGCCGCCGGCTAAGGCCGAAACCTCGGCCGCGACTGCAGAATAGGCAGTGCCCCTTCTTCAGGGCGCCCCCTCGCGCCCGATAAATCCACGTCGCCGCTGCATTTCTTCATTCGCTGTTCATTTCGGTTAACGCCCCATTAACCAATTGCCGGGCAATCCTTCGTTAACGACCAACCAAGGGTTCGCCCGTGAACGCAGTCGCCGCCGCCGTTCGTCCCCGCTCGTCCCTGAGGTTCCGTGGCCGCTCGTTTCTGGCCCTGGTCCTGGCTCCCGAGCCCCCGCTCGGCGACTGGCTGGGCGAGATCGACAACCTCGCGCAGCGCTCGCCCGGCTTCTTCTCGAGCCGCCCGGTGATTCTCGACCTCGCCAATCTCCCCGTCGACCGCGGCAGCCTCGGCGCCCTCATCGCCGACCTCAGCGCCCGCGACGTGCGCATCATGGGCGTGGAGGGCGTCGACCCCTCGATCCTCGGCCCGGGCATGCCGCCGATCGTCAGCGGCGGCCGCCAGACCGGCAATCTCGACCTCATCGACACGGCCCCGCGCGCCGTCCAGCCGGTCGGCGGCAAGAAGGTCCAGGGGCAGCCCGTCCCGATCGTCCCGCCACGCGGCGCCGCGCCAGCGCAGGCGCCCGCCCAGGCCCAGCAGCAGCCGACCTCGCTTCTCCTGCAGAACCCGGTGCGCTCCGGCCAGTCGGTGATCTTCCCGCAGGGCGACGTGACCGTGCTCGGCTCGGTCGCCTCGGGCGCCGAGGTCATCGCCGGCGGCTCGGTCCACGTTTACGGCGCGCTCCGCGGCCGGGCCATCGCCGGCTCGGTCGGCAACGCGCAGGCGCGCATCTTCTGCCTCAGGAACGAGGCCGAGCTGATCGCGATCGACGGCCTCTACCAGACGGCCGAGAACATGCCCGCCCAGTACCGTGGCAAGCCGATCCAGGCCTGGCTGCAGGGCGACGCAATCCTCATGGCGGAACTTCACTAGAAAAGAGAGGGCGCGAACTTGGCCAAGGTATTGGTCGTCACATCGGGTAAGGGCGGGGTCGGCAAGACCACGTCGACAGCGGCACTTGGCGCTGCGCTGGCACAGCGGAAACAGAAGGTGGTGGTGGTCGATTTCGACGTCGGCCTCCGCAATCTCGACCTCATCATGGGCGCCGAGCGGCGGGTCGTTTACGACCTCATCGACGTCGTGCAGGGCGAGGCCAAGCTGGCCCAGGCCCTCATCCGCGACAAGCGGCTCGACAACCTCTCGCTCCTCCCCGCCTCGCAGACCAAGGACAAGGACGCCCTTACCGCCGACGGCGTGGCCAAGGTCGTCGGCGAACTCCGTGAGCAGTTCGACTGGGTGATCTGCGACAGCCCGGCCGGCATCGAGCGCGGCGCCACGCTCGCCATGCGCCATGCCGACGTGGCGGTGATCGTCACCAACCCCGAGGTCTCCTCGGTGCGCGATTCCGACCGCATCATCGGCCTCCTCGATTCCAAGACCGAGAAGGCCGAGAAGGGCGAGCGGATCGAGAAGAAGCTCCTCCTCACGCGCTACGACCCGGCCCGCGCCGCCCGCGCGGAGATGCTGAAGATCGAGGACGTGCTCGAGATCCTCTCGATCCCGCTCCTCGGCGTCATCCCGGAAAGCCAGGAGGTGCTCCGTGCCTCCAATCTCGGCACGCCGGTGACTCTCGCGAGCCCGCAGAGCGCGCCGGCCCGCGCCTATGCCGAAGCCGCCCGCCGGCTCGGCGGCGAGACGGTGACGATGAGCGTGATCAGCGACAAGAAGAGCCTCTTCGGCCGCTTCTTCAGCCGGAGGGCGGCATGAATCTGATCAACCTCTTTCGCAAGAAGGGCTCGGCGCCGGTCGCCCGCGACCGGTTGCAGATCCTCCTTGCGCACGAGCGAACCAGCACGGGCCGCTCCGACCTCGTCGATCGGCTCCGCGAGGAGATCCTCGAGGTGATCAAGAAGCACGTCGCCGTCGACAGCGACAAGGTGCGGGTGAAGATGGAGCGCGGCGAGGCGGTCTCGACCCTCGACATCGACATCGAGATCCCGACCGCGATCAGCGGCAAGCCCGATCTCGCCACGGCCGCGGCCAAGCTGGCCGAGATGGCGCGGACGCCGGAGAAGGCGAAGGCCACGGACAAGAAGAGCGCGGCGGCCTGAGGCCGCCCGCTCGCTGGCGACAGGCGGAGCCGCGCGACGGGCCTTCCGCCAGGGGCCGACCAGGCACACGCTTGTGTGGGGGACTGGTCGCCTCCCTCCTCTCCCGCCGGAGCTTGCCTTTCGCGCGCTCCTCCCCTAACTCAGCCGCATCATGACCCAGTCGTTCCCCGGCATCCATCTCGGCCGCCTGCGCTGCGCGTCTCGCGCGGGCATCTCCGCAGCGTAGCGGCCTCCTCGATCTCTCTCTGAACGAGGGCCGCCTCCACGCGCGACCTCGCCTTCCCGCGCTCGCGAGTCCGAGCCGTCGGGAGATGCACGCGTGTCACCGTCCCAGCGAGCGGGTGACAGACGTGAGCCCTTCAAATTGCGCAATCATCGGAACGAACGCCGCGCGTCCAGCCGCAGCTGGGACGCAGTCGCCGGCTGGTATGCCGGCTGGGTCGGCAAGGACGGCAGCCGGCATCATCGGCTGCTCGCCATCCCGGCCCTCCTCGACCTCGTGCAGCTTCGCGCCGGCGAGAGCCTCCTCGACATCGGCTGCGGGCCGGGCGTCCTCGCGCCCGCCGTGGCGGCGGCCGGCGCCCGCTACACGGGCGTCGACCTCAGCCCGAAGCTGATCGCGATCGCGCGCCGGCACCATGCCGGAAGCGGCCGCTTCGTTGTTGCGGATGCGACGCGGCTCGCCGAGGTCCCGGGCCTCGAGACCGGCGGCTTCGACGCCGCCGCGTTCCTCCTCAGCCTGCAGGACATCGACCCGCTCGACGCGGCCATCGCCTCCGCGGCTCTGATGCTGAGGCCGAGCGGCCGGCTCGCGATCCTCATGACCCATCCGTGCTTCCGCGTCCCGCGGCAGAGCGGCTGGGGCTGGGACGAGAAGCGGGCGCTGCGCTTCCGGCGCGTCGACCGCTACCTCACCCCGCTCGCCGTCCCGATGCAGGACTACGGCGGCGGCCGGAGCGGCACGACGCGCAGCTACCACCGCCCGCTCTCCGCCTACGCGGCGGCGCTGCACGCAAGCGGGCTGGTGATCGACGCCATGCAGGAGATCGCGGGTGGTGGAATGAACGGCGCTCACCTCTCCAAGGCCGAGCGCCTGGCCGAGGCGGAGATCCCTCTCTTCCTCGCCCTCCGCGCGATCAAGCGGTCAGGCGCGCCTGTAGTAACCGGATGGCGGCGCTAGTCGCCGCCATCTCCTCCTCCGCCATCGCCCGAATCCCCGTCATCGTTGCGCGAGTGGCGTTGCCCCGGCCGGAGGTCATCGCTCATGCTCGCTGGGTCGACGGTCGAGTTAGAGTCCCGTCGTCGCTTTCGCCTCCGTTGCGCCCAAGCGCCGTAGGCAGCGACGAGGATGCCGATCGCCGCGCCCCCGCCGATGATCACGAGGGCCCAGATGGGCGTCACGTGCGCCCCCTAGTCGCCGCCGCCACCGCCTCCTCCCCCGCCGCTTTCTCCGCTATGCGAATGGCGCCCATCGTCGGTGCCGCTCCAGTTGTCGGGACCGCCTTGTCGCCGCCGGCGCGCCGCCTCGTCGCGACTGAGCTTCTTTTGTGTGACGGCTCGCCAGCCGATGAAGAGCGCCGCGGCGATGACCGCGATAGCCACGTACTCCACTTTCGCCCCCTACAGCGACCAACGATCCGCTCGACTCGGCCTATGATGATCAGTCTCATCCGAGACTCCCGGCCTCGTCCGCCCAAGCCGCAAATTTCCCTCGGGCGGGAACTTAGCCATTCGCCGCGCGTCTCCAAGCCGAGGCCGCCCGCCCGGCGGCGCGATGGAGATTGCCATGATTGTCAGCGCCTTGGTGACGTTCGTCATCGTTCTTCTCATCCTCTATCTCATCGGACTCCTGCCGGTGGATGCCCGCGCCAAGCAGATCGCGCGCATCGTCGTCATCATCATCGGTGTCGTGTATCTCCTCCGCCTGCTAGGAGTGTACTAGCGCCAGCGACAATGAGGAGAACGGCCATGAACACCGCCAACCTGCAGCTCACCGGGCTCTATTCGGCGCTGGTCGCTCTCCTCAAGCTGATACGCGAGAAGGACCTCGTGGGCCGCGACGAGCTCGACGCCGCTCTTGAGGCCGCGGAGCGGCAGACGGTCGAGGACACCCGCCGCGCGCCGGAGCTCTCCGACTCCAATGTCGACGCCATCTGCTTCCCGATCCGCTACCTGCGGGCCGCCAACGACCTCCTCGAGACCGGCCAGCTCTCCTTCATCGAGCTGACCTCGCACGTCGCCCGCACCAAGCCCGACGCCTTGGTGCGGTAGCGGGATCAGCCACCCTCCTTCCCACCACCCCTAACCTCCCCCTTGCGGGGAGAGCCTGCCCCGGACTTGATCCGGGGTCGAAGGCGTGAGGCCCCCGACTTGATCGGGGACCGAACGGCTTCGGGAGAGGGTAGCGGGCGAAGCCCGCGTCTCTTCCGTTTCCCTGACTGCCTCGTCCGGCCTACCCCTCCCGAAATCGCCTTGCGATTTCGACCTCCCCGCAAGGGGGAGGTTAAGTCAGCTGGTTGCCGACGACAGGGGCCGCCCGGCACGGGAGTTGCCAGAGTCCGCGGGGTAAGCCATCGTGGCGCGCTCGTCGCGGGGGCGTGAGCGGCCAGAGAAACGGGTCCGAGGGGTTGGGCTACTTCCTTCAGCAACTGATCAACGGGCTGACCTTCGGGTCGATCTACGGGCTCGTCGCCATCGGCTACACGATGGTCTACGGCATCCTGGGGATGATCAATTTCG
>JADYYB010000101.1 GCA_020853895.1 Bauldia sp. | reverse complement strand
GCCGATCTCGGGCCGAAGGGGATCCGCGTCAACGCGCTCTCGGCGGGGCCGATCAAGACGCTCGCCGCCTCGGGCATCGACGACTTCCGCTACATCCTCAAATGGAACGAGTACAACGCCCCGCTGCGGCGCACGGTGACCACCGAGGAGGTCGGCGACTCGGCGCTCTATCTCCTCTCGGACCTCTCGCGCTCGGTGACGGGGGAAGTCCATCATGTCGACGCCGGCTACCACGTGCTCGGCATGAAGGTGCCGGACGCGCCGGACATCGGAAAGCCCGGCGAATAGAGACCGCCCGCCCGCAGGCGCCAGGACATTCATGAAGCTGCGGCACAAGCTGGTCTTCATCCGCCACGGGGAGACCGACTGGAACGTCGAGCACCGCCTCCAGGGCCAGCAGGACATCCCGCTCAACGATCGCGGCCGCGCGCAGGCGCGGCGCAACGGGGCGGCGCTCCTCGAGGCGGTGCCCGGCGTGGCGGGCTTCGACTTCGTCACCAGCCCCCTCGGCCGGGCGCGCGAGACGATGGAGCTCCTGCGCGAGGCGATGGGGCTGCCGGCGCCGGGCTACCGGATCGACCACGGCCTCAAGGAGATCACCTTCGGCGAATGGGAAGGCTTCACCCTCGCCGAGCTCGGCCTGAAGGACGCGGCGGCGGTGGTCGCGCGCGAGGGCGACAAATGGGGCTATCAGCCGCCGCGCGGGGAAAGCTACGCGATGCTGGCGATACGGATACGGCACTGGCTCGACACGATCGACCGCGACACGGTCGCGGTGTCGCACGGGGCGGTGAGCCGGGTGATCCGCGGCTTCATCGATGGCCTGTCGAGCCAGGAGATCCCGCTTCTCGACGCGCCGCAGGACCGGTTCCTGGTCGTCCATCGCGAGGGCGCGGACTGGCACTGAGGCCCGGAAACGCGTTCCCCCTCCGCGAGGGGAGGGGGAACAATCGGCCCTTACTTCGGGCTAATTCGTCGAAGGAACGGAGAGCCGGTCCTACGATTCGTCGGCGTTGACGAGGTCGTCAGCGTTCGGGTCGGCCGCCGCGGCGGCCGGTACGTTGACCGAGGTCACGTAGTTCTGACCGTTGATCACGTCGAAGGTCAGATGCGCAGGGGCCATGAGCTCGACGCCGGAAGCGTCAACCGACGGACCAACAATGTACACGTTGGGGTCGTTGAGGAGGGTCAGACGGGCGCCGTCGAAGCTGGTCACCCAGCCGCCGACACGGTCATCGGCCAAGGCGCCGGCAGCGGTGCCGGCAAGGATGGAGGCCGCAGCCGCCGCAACAATCAACTTAGACATTTTTGTCGTCCTGTTCTTGTTTATCGCCTCAGCGGACCGGACCAATTCACTTAGCTGCCAAATCCGCTGGCTGTGCTGAGGTGGGGCGTTTCCGGGGTTCGGCAACGCTGCAGCTGCGGGACTCAGCCCCGCCGATTCGGCAAGGCTCGGGGGTTGCGAAAGCCACATTCAGTACAGGTTGAACGCGCTGAAGGCCGCGGTTCGGCCGCGGCCTTCATGGTCAAGGAATCGTAAAGACTTGCGGCTACGGGGCGGGCGCCGGCGCAGGGGCGGGAGCGGGTACTGCGGGGGCGGCGGGGGCCGCGTCCATCGCTCCGCCCGCGGCGCCGCCGAGGCCGCCCGCGGCACCGCCGAGGCCACCGGCGGCGCCACCGACCGCGCCACCGCCGCCGGCCGCGCCGCCAGCGCCCACCACGGGCGCCGCGACGGGCTGCTCGAGGATATCGACCGCGGTCGCGGTCATCTGCTCCGCGCTCCCCTCATAGGTGACGTTGACGCTGAGGCCGGGAAGAAGTCCGCTCGCGTCGACGCCCGAGCCGAGGGTGAAGCGGTCGCTGCTGTTGAGGATCATGAGGTTGTCGTCCGGGTTGAGGTAGGTGATGCGTCCGGACAGCTCGGCGGCGCTGGCTGCGCCGGTGAGAGCAAGCAAGGCGATGCTCGATACGATCAATCTGCGCATGGGTTCCTCCGAAAAGGGCCAGGGTTGATCCCCAGCCTATGCCGGTCAATTCGGGCCGGCAGCGCGAAGTTCCTCCCCCATCCAAGGCTGAGTGCGTTTATGGCGCCGGGGCTGCCGGGGCGGGAGCAGCGGGCACGGCAGGCGCAACCGCGCCGGCGACCGGCGCCTCCGCGCCCGGCACGGGCAGGATGTCGACCGCGCTCGCCGTCATCAGCTCGCCCTCGCCCTCATAGGTCACCTCGACGCGGGCGCCGAACTGAAGCGTGGCCTTGTCGAGGCCGGGGCCGAGGGTGAAGCGGTTGCCGTTGTCGACCACGAACACGTTCTCGTCGGGAGCGATATAGGTGATGTAGCCGGTGAGTTCGGCGGCGCTCGCCGCTCCGCCGAGTGCGAGCAAGGCGACGCCCGATACGAGCAATCTCTGCATGATGTTCCTCCGATAAGCGTCAGCCCCCTCTATCAACCGGCACCGGGCGCCGCTTGTTCCGGCCGCGCTCCCGGTTTGACGCGTCAGCGGGGCTGACCTAAGAACCGTCCTCGCCCCCGGAACGCGACCGCCATGTCCCACAACACTTTCGGCCATCTTTTCCGCGTCACGACGTGGGGGGAGAGCCACGGGCCGTCGATCGGCGCCGTGGTCGACGGCTGCCCGCCGCGCATCCCGATCTCGGAGGCCGACATCCAGGCCGACCTCGACCGGCGGCGGCCCGGCCAGTCGCGCTTCACCACGCAGCGGCGCGAGCCGGACGCGGTGAAGATCCTCTCCGGCGTCTTCGCGGACGAGTCGGGCCAGCTGCTGACCACCGGCACGCCGATCTCGCTGCTGATCGAGAACCTCGACCAGCGCTCGAAGGACTACGGGGAGATCAGGGAGAGCTACCGCCCCGGCCACGCCGACATGACCTACCAGGCCAAGTACGGCATCCGGGACTGGCGGGGCAGCGGCCGCGCCTCGGCGCGCGAGACCGCCTCGCGGGTCGCGGCGGGCGCGATCGCGCGGAAGATCGTGCCCGGGGTGCGGGTGCGCGGGGCGCTGGTGCAGATCGGGGCGCTGGCCATCGACCGCACCAACTGGAACTGGGACGAGGTCGGCAACAACCCCTTCTTCTCGCCCGACGCGGCCATCGTCGACCGCTGGGCGGACTATCTCGACGGCATCCGGAAGCGCGGCTCCTCGATCGGCGCGGTGATCGAGGTGGTGGCCGAGGGCGTGCCGGCCGGGCTCGGCGCGCCGATCTACGGCAAGCTCGACCAGGACATCGCCTCGGCCTTCATGTCGATCAACGCGGTCAAGGGCGTGGAGATCGGCGCCGGCATGGGCGCGGCGCTCCTCACCGGCGAGGAGAACGCCGACGAGATGCGGATCGGCCCGGACGGGGAGCCGGCGTTCCTCTCCAACCATGCCGGCGGCATCCTCGGCGGCATCTCGACCGGGCAGCCGATCGTCGCCCGTTTCGCGGTCAAGCCGACCTCCTCGATCCTCATCCCGCGAAAGAGCGTGAACCAGCGCGGCGAGGAGATCGACGTGTCGACCAAGGGCCGCCACGATCCGTGCGTGGGCATCCGCGCCGTGCCGATCGGCGAGGCGATGCTCGCCATCGTGCTGGCCGATCACTATCTGAGGCACCGCGGCCAGGTCGGCTGAGCGCAGCAATCGGAACGGCATGAGCTCGAACATCGAACGCGTCACCCTCGCGCTGGAGGCGATCCGGCGCGGCGAGATCGTCGTGGTCACCGACGACGACGACCGCGAGAACGAGGGCGACCTCGTGCTCGCCGCCGTCCACGCGACGGGCGAGAAGCTCGCCTTCATCGTGCGGCACACGAGCGGCATCGTCTGCGCGCCGCTGCCGCGGGAGGTCGCGCGTCGCCTCAACCTCGCGCCGATGGTGGCCGAGAACGAGGAGCCGATGGCGACCGCCTTCACCGTCACGGTCGACTACCGGCACGGCATGACCACCGGCATCTCGGCCGAGGAGCGGGCGCAGACCGTCCGCTCGCTCGCCAACCCCAATGCGGGGGCCGAGGATTTCGTGCGGCCGGGGCACATCTTCCCGCTCATCGCGCGCGACGGCGGCGTCCTGATCCGCTCCGGGCACACCGAGGCGGCGGTCGATCTCGCGCGGCTCGCGGGGCTCTCGCCGGTGGGCGTGATCTCCGAGCTCGTCAACGACGACGGCACGGTGATGCGCGGCCCGCAGATCGCGGCCTTCGCGACCAAGCACGGGCTGACGCTGGTCTCGGTCGCCGACCTCATCGCCTACCGCCAGCAGCGCGAGACGCTGGTCGAGCGGGTGGAGGAAGTCGACGTCACCACCAGCTACGGGCCGGCGACGGCGATCGCCTACCGGACGCCGTTCGACCCGATGCAGCACCTCGCGCTGGTCTTCGGGGACATCGGGGACGGCAAGGATGTCCCGGTGCGCCTCCATCCCGAGTCGGTGGTCGAGGACGTGTTCGGGCTCGGCCAGTCGCTCGAGGCGGCGATGGAGCGGATCGGCACGATGGGGCGCGGGGTGGTGGTCTATCTCCGCGAGGGCTCGGCGGGCGTGGCCCGTTTCAGCCGCCGCTCGCGGCCGCCGGGCGAGGGCGGCCACGGACACGAGGAGCACGGCTCGGCTGTCCGGCGCGAGGCGGAGTGGCGCGAGATCGGCCTCGGCGCGCAGATCCTGAAGGACCTCGGCATCAGCTCGATCCGGCTCCTCGCGCCGCGCGAGCGCCGTTATGTCGGCCTCGACGGGTTCGGCATCGTCATCGAGGACACCGAGATCCTCGACGGATAGGACGACCCAATTCCTCCCCCTGAAAGGGGGAGGTGGCGCGAAGCGCCGGTGGGGGTAAGTGCTCCCATAACGTGACCTGCAATGACGTACCCCCACCCCGCCGGCTTCGCCGTCGGACCTCCCCCTGAAGGGGGAGGAGAGCTAACGTTCGAAGGTGGCGACGGCTTCGATCTCGGCGGACCAGGTGAACTGGTCGATGGGGAGGACGCGGGTCAGGCGATAGCCGCCGTCGATGAGGATGCGGGCGTCGCGGGCGAGCGTGGCGGGGTTGCACGAGACGGCGACGACGCGCGGGACCTTCGACTGGGCGAGCGATTCCGCCTGGCGGGAAGCGCCGGCGCGCGGCGGGTCGAAGACGACGGTGCCGAATTTCTTCAGCTCGAAGGGCGCGAGCGGGCTCTGGAAGAGATCGCGGCGCGTGGCGGTGATCGCCTTGAGGCCGGTCGCGTGGCGGGCGGCGTCGGTGAGAGCTGCGACCGCGGCGGCGTCGCCTTCGACGGCGGTGACGGGGACGTTGCGGGCAAGGCGGACGGTGAAGGTGCCGATGCCGGCGAAGAGATCGGCCACTGGGGCACCCGGCTTCACGCCGGCGAGGACGGCGGCGGCCATCGCTTCCTCGGCCGCCGCCGAGGCCTGGGTGAAGCCGCCGGGCGAAGGGTAGAGATCGACGCCGCCTGCGGCGAGCGTGGGCCGGAGGCTCTGCACCACCGCCTCGCCGTCGAGGCTGATGCGGGCGATCCATCCCGCCTCGCCGAAGGCGGCGAGCTTCTGCAGAGTCGGCCGGTCGGGCGGTTTCCTGCGCTCGCGCTCGATGGCGATGTCGAGGCCGTTGTCGGCGGCGAGCACGGTGATCCGTCCGCGCTGGCCGGGCTGGAAGACGATGCCCGCCAGACGCCGGAGTGCATCGAGGCGGCCTTCGATCGCTGGCATCACCACCGGGCACTCCTCGACGTCGAGGAGTTCTTTCGAGGCGCGGACGTGGAAGCCGAGCAGCGCGCCGCCGGGGACGCCGAGCGCGGTGAAGACCGCGCGGCGGCGGGCGTGCGCCCCGGCCGCGAAGGTCGGCTCGACCGCTGCCTCGATGCCGCGCTGGGCGAAGGCGTGACGCACCTGCTCGCGCTTCCAGTCGAGATAAGGTCCGGTCGCCATGTGCTGCAATGCGCAGCCGCCGCAGGTGCCGAAATGCCGGCAGGGTGGGGCGACGCGATCCGGGCTCGGGGCTACGATCGTCAGGGCGTGGCCGCGCTCGCCGCTGGTGCGCTCCACCGACACGGTCTCGCCGGGCAGCGTGAAGGGGACGTAGAGCCGGCCCGCCGGCGTCTCGGCGATGCCATCGCCCTCGTGGCCGAGCGCGGCGATGGTCACGGTCTCGGCGGCCTGGAGCGAGGCGATCAAGGCCGACACCGCGCAGGGACTGTCCGTCTCGTGAAACCTCCCCCTTGCGGGGAGGTCCAAACCGCGCAGCGGTTTGGGGAGGGGGTGAGGCCCCGGGCCGTCGCCACCCCCACCCCCCACCCGAAACCCGCTGAACGCGGGTTTCGACCGCCCCGCAAGGAGGAGGTTAAGACGGTTGGGTGGTCGAGGGAGCGAGGTCACGAGCTCGTCTTCCGCGCGCCGAGGAGGAACTCGGCGTTGCCGTCGCCGCCCTTGAGCGGGGAGGGGATGACGCCCTCGACCGACCATCCGTCCTGCCGGCCGATCCAAAGGACGATCCGCTCGATCGCGGTCTCGGTGGCGATCGGGTCGCGGACGATGCCGCCCTTGCCGATCGCCGCCTTGCCGACCTCGAATTGCGGCTTGATCAGTGCCACCAGCCACGCGCCCGGCGCGGCGAGGCTCAATGCCGGTGGCAGCGCCAGGGTCAGGGAGATGAAGCTGAGATCGGCGACGACCGCCTCGACCGGGCGGCCGAACGAGGAGGCGTCGAGGTCGCGCGCGTTGACCCCTTCCATGCTGCGGACGCGCGGGTCGGCCGCAAGGCTCGGGTGGAGCTGTCCGTGGCCGACGTCGACCGCGAAGACGAAGGCGGCGCCGCGCCGGAGGAGCACCTCGGTGAAGCCGCCGGTCGAGGCGCCGAGGTCGAGGCAGACGCGACCGGCGGGATCGAAGCCGAACGCGTCGAGCGCCGCGACGAGCTTGAGCGCGCCACGCGAGACGTATTCCGCCGCCGGATCGTCGAGCGTGATCGCGCTGGTCTCGGCGACCGCGGCGCCGGGCCGCGCGGCGGTCACCCCGTCGACCTTGACGCTGCCGCGAAGCACTGCGTCGCGGGCGCGCGAGCGGGTCGGCAGGAGGCCGCGGGCGACGATCGCCTCGTCGAGCCGGAGGCGGGTTGCGGAGGGAGGCGGCTCGGTCATCCGACGATCCGGCAACATCCGTTTTCGGGCCTAGCCCAGCTCGCGCAGCTTGCTCAGCACGAGGGCGCTCGCAGCCTCGTCCTCGGGGCGGATCACGTCCTCGAACCCGCCCTCGCGGTTCATGAGGTAGATCGGCGCGGTGTGGTCGACGTCGTAGCCGCCGTCCGCGCGCGGGACGGTGCGGCTGAAGACGCGGTAGCCCTCCTTCACCGCGTCGATCTGCTCGGGCGTGCCGGTGAGGCCGACGATGCGCGGGTCGAAATTGGCGAGGTAGTTGCGCATCACCTCGACGTCGTCGCGCTCGGGATCGACGGTGATGAAATAGAAGGCGAGGTCCGGAACCTCGGCCTTCACGGCGTCGAGCCACTCGGGCGCGCGGAGGAGGGTGATCGGGCAGATGTCCGGGCAGTTCGTGTAGCCGAAGAAGACCATCGAGGGATGGCTGAGAAGGGCCGCCTCGGTGACCGGCTGCCCGTTCTGGTCGGTCAGCGTGAAGGGGCCGCCGATGGTGACGGTCGGGGCGGCCGGGCCGGCGGCGAAGCGCGTATAGGCGAAGGCGCCGAGGCCGACGAGCGCGAGGGCGACCAGCGCCCAGGCGCCGTAGCGGATCAAGCGAAGTGCGGTCATGGGCGGTCGTCTAGCACCGCGGGGCGGGCCGGGATAGCGAGCGGAGGGGCTCCGTGTCAGATCGCCGCCGGGCGGGCCAGCGTCGTATCGCGGCCGAGCGCCTCGAAGACCGCGGCGACGATGCCGGCGCGGTCGAGGCCGGCCTGGCGGTACATCGCCTCCGGCTTGTCGTGGTCGATAAAGCGGTCGGGGAGGACGAGGGTCCGCACCTTCAGCCCGTGATCGAGGAGGCCGGCGGTGGCGAGGTAGTGCAGCACATGCGCGCCGAAGCCGCCGATCGCGCCTTCCTCGATGATGATGAGAACCTCGTGCTCGCGCGCGAGGCGGGCGACGAGGGCCGTGTCGAGGGGCTTGGCGAACCGGGCGTCGGCGACCGTCGCCGGAAGGCCGTAGCTGTCGAGCTCCTCGGCGGCGTGGAGCGCCTCGTTGAGGCGCCCGCCGAACGAGAGGAGGGCGACCTTGGTGCCCTCGCGCAGCACGCGGCCGCGGCCGATCTCGAGCGGCACGCCGGTCTCGGGCAGGTCGACGCCGATGCCGTCGCCGCGCGGGTAGCGGAAGGACGACGGGCGGTCGTCGATCGCGGCGGCGGTGGCGGTCATGTGGACGAGCTCGGCCTCGTCGCCGGCCGCCATCACCACGAAGCCGGGAAGCGTCGCCAGAAAGGTCGTGTCGTAGGCGCCGGCATGGGTCGGGCCGTCGGCGCCGACGAGGCCGGCGCGGTCGATGGCAAAGCGCACCGGCAGCTTCTGCACCGCCACGTCGTGCACGACCTGGTCATAGGCGCGCTGCAGGAAGGTCGAGTAGATCGCGGCGAAGGGCCGGTAGCCCTCGGCGGCGAGGCCGCCGGCGAAGGTCACCGCGTGCTGCTCGGCGATGGCGACGTCGAAGGTGCGCTTGGGGAAGCGCTCGGCGAAGCGGTCGAGGCCGGTGCCGCCGGGCATGGCGGCGGTGATGGCGACGATCTTCTCGTCCTTCTCGGCGAGCCTGATGAGCGTGTCGGAGAAGACGCGGGTGTAGCTCGGCGCGTTGCTGACGGGCTTGGCCTGGACGCCGGTGAGGACATTGAAACGGCCGACGCCGTGATATTTGTCGTCGGAGGCCTCGGCGGGCGCATAGCCCTTGCCCTTGTTGGTCACGACGTGGACCAGGATCGGGCCGTTCCGCATGTCTCGGACGTTGCGGAGCACCGGCAGGAGGTGCCCGAAATTGTGCCCGTCGATCGGGCCGACGTAATAGAAGCCGAGCTCGCCGAAGAGCGTGCCGCCGGTCCAGAAGCTGCGGATGTACTCTTCGGTCAGGCGCAGGCGCTCGCGCAGGAAGCGCGGCAGCGGCAGGCGGTCGACCAGCTTCTTGGCGAGGGTGCGGAACGAGCGGTAGGTGCGGCCGGAGACGCGCCGCGCGAGATAGGCCGACATCGCGCCGACCGGCGGGGCGATCGACATGTCGTTGTCGTTGAGGATGACGATGAGCCGGGTGTGCGAGGCGCCGGCGTTGTTCATCGCCTCGTAGGCCATGCCCGCCGACATCGCCCCGTCGCCGATCACGGCGACGACGTTGTGGTCCTCGCGGCGGAGGTCGCGCGCGACCGCCATGCCGAGCGCGGCGGAGATCGAGGTCGAGGAATGGCCGGCGCCGAAGGCGTCGTACTCGCTTTCGGCGCGCTTGGTGAAGCCGGCGAGTCCGCCGCCCTGGCGGAGCGTCCGGATGCGGTCGCGCCGGCCGGTCAGGATCTTGTGCGGGTAGGACTGATGGCCGACGTCCCAGACGAGCCGGTCGGCCGGCGTGTCGAAGACGTGGTGGAGGGCGATGGTCAGCTCGACCACGCCGAGGCCGGCGCCGAGATGGCCGCCGGTCTCGGAGACCGCGTCGATCATCTCCGCGCGCAGCTCGGCCGCGAGCTGCGGGAGCTCGGACTCCTTCAGACCGCGCAGATCAGAAGGGATGCGCACGCGGTCGAGGAGGGGGGTGGAGGGTCGGGTCAAGGAGGTCGCCGACGCAATCAGGAGAGCGGGATCGCGGCAATCATGGGGCGACCGCGCGCGCTTCTACGACGCAGGGTCGAGCGGCTCGGTGCCGATCGGCTTCCCGTCGGCGCCCAGCCGGATCTTCTCGACGCGCGCCTCGGCGGTCGAGAGCAGGCTCTCGCAATGCCGGCGCAGCGCCTCGCCGCGCTCGTAGATGGTGATCGACTCTTCGAGGTCGACCTTGCCCTGTTCGAGCTTCTGGACGATGGCTTCCAGCTCAGCCAAAGCCCTCTCGAAGGTCAAAGTCTCTACCGGAACGGCCTCAGCCATATCTCTGCCGTTTCTCTTCGTTGGTCCCGTTCTGGGGTAAGGCGGGCCGGAGCGCAAGTCGCCCGGATGGGGATGCGACCCCGAAACTCGCCCCGTTCGTAAAGATTTGGCGTTCAGGAAGGGCTTTTTGAAGCGCCCATGAGGGCCAAAACGTGGGCGGCGGTCGATTCCGCGAGGCCCTCGAGATCGTAGCCGCCTTCCAGCACGCTGACCAGGCGGCCGCCGCAGTGCCCTTCGGCCTGCTCCATCAGCTCGGCCGTCGCCCAGGCGAAGTCGGCCGGCTCCAGGCGCAGCTCGCCGAGCGGGTCGCGGTAGTGGGCGTCGAAGCCGGCGGAGACCAGGATGAGGTCGGGGGCGAAAGCCTCGACCGCCGGCAGGACTTTCGCTGCGAACGCGGCGCGGAAGACGGCCCCGTCCGAGCCGGCCTCGAGCGGGATGTTGACGATATTGCCGGCGCCGGTCTCGGACGCGGCGCCCGTCCCGGGGTAGTGCGGCCACTGATGGGTGGAGACGTAGAGGACGGAGGGGTCTTCCCAGAAGGCGGCCTGCGTGCCGTTGCCGTGGTGGACGTCCCAGTCGACGATGGCGACTCGCTCCGCGCCGTGCGCGCGCTGGGCGTGGCGAGCGGCGATCGCGGCGGTCGAGAAGAGGCAGAAGCCCATCGCGCGGTCGGGCTCGGCGTGATGGCCGGGCGGGCGGACGGCGCAGAAGGCGTTCGTGACCACGCGCGGCATGACGGCATCCACCGCGAAGCAGGCGGCGCCGATGGCGTGGAGGGCGGCCTCGAAGCTCTTCGGGGAGAGGAAGGTGTCGATGTCGACGGGCGAGAGACCCTCGGGCGGCGTCGCCTCGGCGAGGCGCTCGATGTAGCTCTCCGGGTGGACGAGGGCGACCTGCTCGAGCGTGCCGCGCGGGGCGAGGCGGCGGGTGAGATCGGCGAAGGCGGGCTCGGCGAGCGCGGCCTCGATGGCGATAAGCCGGGCGGGGCGCTCGGGGTGGCCGGCCGGCACGAGGTGCTCCCGGAAGATCGGATGGTGCAGGAGGAGGGTCGGCAAAAAGAATCCCTCGCGCGCGGCGGGCTTCCTGTGCATTTAGGCGGCAAGAGACCGGCGCGGGCAAGCGATCCGCGCGCGGCGTTTTTGTTTTTCAGCGGCGACAGACCGGACGATGACGGAAGTTTTCGACATGAGCGTGCCCGGCGAGCGGGAGGCGGGGCTGGCGCGCGCGGTCGAGACGCTCGCGCGCGGCGAGGTGGTCGCGATCCCGACCGAGACGGTGTACGGGCTCGCCGCCGACGCGACGCTGCCGCTCGGCGTGGCGCGCATCTTCGAGGTGAAGGGGCGGCCACGTTTCAATCCGCTGATCGTGCATGTGCCGTCGATCGAGGCCGCGGAGCAGTGGGCGGAATTCGATCCGCTGGCGCGCAAGCTGACGGAGGCGTTGTGGCCGGGGCCGCTGACGCTGGTGCTCCCGAAGCGGGTGGGCTCGGGCATCGCCGAGCTGGCGACGGCGGGGCTCGACACGATCGCGATCCGCGTGCCGGCGCATCCGGTCGCGCAGGCGTTGCTCGAGGCGTACGGCCGGCCGCTCGCGGCGCCGAGCGCCAACCGCTCGGGGAAGGTCAGCCCGACGACGGCGGCGCATGTCACGGCAGATCTCGGGGACGCGGTGGAGGTGATCCTCGACGGCGGGCCGGCCTCGGTCGGGCTGGAGTCGACGATCGTCTCGACGGCCGGGGGGAGGCTGACGCTGCTCCGGCCCGGCGGGCTCGCGGCGGAGGAGATCGAGCGGGTCGCGGGGCGGGCGTTGGAGAGGGGCGAGGGTGGGCCGGTGCGGGCGCCGGGCATGCTCGCCTCGCACTACGCACCCGCCGCCGCCTTGCGGCTCGGCGCTCACGATGTGCGGCCGGGCGAGGTGCTGCTGGCGTTCGGGTCGGGGGCGCTTCGCGGCGCGGAAGGTGCCGTGGCTGTCCGCAATCTCAGCCCATCGGGCGACCTCCGCGAGGCGGCGGCCAATCTGTTCGGCGCCCTTCGCGAGCTCGACGGGAAGGCCGCCACGATCGCCGTCATGCCGGTCCCCGAGACCGGTCTCGGCGTCGCGATCAACGACCGTCTGCGCCGCGCCGCCGCACCGCGCAACGACTGAGCAAAGCGCAAACAACCAATGTCATCGCCGGACTTGTTCCGGCGACCCCATAACCACCGGCGCTTGTGGTCATGGGTTGCCGGGACAAGCCCGGCAATGACAGAGGGGGAGGGGAGGGTTAGCTGCCCGGCTCGAGCTCTTCGCGCTTGGTCGCGTGGCGGTTCTCGGCGCGCCAGCGCTCCATGAGGGCCTTGAGCTCGGGGTCGCCGCCTTCGGGGAGGACGATGCGGAGGCCGACGAGGAGGTCGCCTTCGCCGCCGCCCGGCTTGGGAAGGCCCTTGCCGCGGATGCGCAGCGTGCGGCCGG
>JADYYB010000100.1 GCA_020853895.1 Bauldia sp. | reverse complement strand
GCGAACGGGGCGGGATCGGTGAGGCTCCTCTCCGGCCCGGCGAACGCGAACTGCCCGACCGGTCCGTCCGGCGGCGCGATGAGCGCTGGCGGCGGCGGCACCGGCGCTGCCGAGACGAAGGCGTCCCCGCCCGCCGGCAGCGCATCGCCCTCGCCCACGAGCGCCGCGTCCCGGGCTGCAACGCCGCCGGGACCGGCCGCCACGGCGTCCGCCTCAGCGGCGCCGGGATTGCCCGGCCGCGGCCTCGGTATCGGAATCCCGGGAGCTGCGATTGGCTCCGGCCGCGCGGCCGCCACGACCGCCGGCGGGGAAGCCCCGGCGGTCACGGGCGGAGAAACCTCCGCCGCCGCCGGCTCGCCGACCGCCCCGGCCGGCGAAGCGGCATCGGCTGGCGTGGCCGCCGGCGACGCGGCGATCACCGAGTCGGGCCGTGGGCGCGGCAGGGGCGTCGTGTCCGGCATGATCACCGCCGGCACGGGCCGCGGCGGCGGCGCATCGTCCGGGCCGATCGCCGCGGCGGCCGCGGCGAGCGCGCCGCCGACGGCGCGGCCGAATTCCTGCAAGGCGTTCGCCATGGCCTCCTCGCTTTAACCATCAACCGGCGAATCGGCCGCCTTGTTCCCGCCAAGCTGCCGCTCGATGCATTTGCGGAACCTTCCCGTGAGGATTATCTCAGCACCCGAACCCCTTGCCGGTCCAGCCCTTGCCGCGCCACTTTCACCCGCTCCCCGAGCCGACCGTTAACGCGCTCCGCGACCCTTTCCACCCTCCCCTCGAGGGGGAGGGTCGGCGGCCGAAGGCCGACGGGGTGGGGTGGATGGCGGCGCGCTCTGGCGTCCTTGCTCCGACATCCACTGCCGTCCACCCCACCCCGCAGGCCGGCAGAGCCGTCCCGCGACCCTCCCCCTCGAGGGGAGGGTGGACGGCAATACAGAATCCCCTCCCCCCTTGTGGGGGAGGCTGGGAGGGGGCCTCGCTCCAAGCGAGGTTTGAGAATCCCACGGGAGTCGCAAACCCCAGCGTGGGATTCTCTCGAGGGCCTCGCTTGCCGCTCGGCCCCCACCCCGTCCCTTCCCACAAGGGGGAGGGGGAAGTAGGCAGCCGGCTCGCGTCCTCCGTCACAGGGGATAGCGTCGGCCCTGCTACCACGGTGCGGACATGACCACCCCGCTCCGCTCCTTCGCCGCGACCCTCGTGCCCCAGCCGCGCCGCCGCTCGGTGGCGGTCGATGTCGGCGGCGTGATCGTCGGCGGCGAGGCCCCGATCGCCGTCCAGTCGATGACCAACACCGACACCGCCGACGTCGAGGCGACGGTGAGCCAGGTCGCCGCGCTCGCCGCCGCCGGCTCCGAGCTGGTGCGCATCACCGTCGACCGCCCCGAGGCCGCCGCCGCCGTCCCGCGCATCAAGGAGAAGCTGCTCGCCCGGCATGTCCGCGTGCCGCTGATCGGCGACTTCCACTATATCGGCCACCAGCTCCTGACCGACCATCCGGCCGCGGCGGAAGCCCTCGACAAGTACCGGATCAACCCCGGCAATGTCGGCTTCGGCGAGAAGAAGGACCGCCAGTTCGCGACGCTGATTGAGCTTGCAATCCGGCACTCGAAGCCAGTCCGCATCGGCGTCAACTGGGGCTCGCTCGACGGCGCGCTCCTCACCCGCCTCATGGACGAGAACGCCGCGATCCCCACCCCGCTCTCCGCCGCGCAGGTGACGCGTGAGGCGATCGTCCAGTCCGCGCTCCTCTCCGCCGCCAGAGCCGAGGAGCTCGGCCTCGGCCGCGAGAGGATCATCCTCTCCGCCAAGGTCAGCGCGGTGCAGGATCTGATCGCCGTCTACGTCGAGCTCGCCAAGCGCAGCGACCACGCCCTCCATCTCGGACTGACCGAGGCGGGCATGGGCACCAAGGGCGTCGTCGCCTCCTCGGCGGCGCTCGCGATCCTCCTCCAGGCGGGGATCGGCGACACAATCCGCATCTCGCTCACCCCCGAGCCGGGCGGGGACCGCACGCGCGAGGTGCGCGTCGCCGAGGAGCTTCTGCAGGCGATGGGGCTCCGCAGCTTCGTCCCGGTCGTCGCCGCCTGCCCCGGCTGCGGCCGCACCACCTCGACGGTCTTCCAGGAGCTCGCCAGGCGCATCGAGGACGACCTTCGCCTGGCGATGCCGCTCTGGCGCGAGAAATACCCCGGCGTGGAGGCTCTGAAGGTCGCCGTGATGGGCTGCATAGTGAACGGCCCCGGCGAATCCAAGCACGCCGACATCGGCATCTCCCTCCCCGGCACCGGCGAGACCCCCGCCGCCCCCGTCTTCATCGACGGCAACAAAGCCGCCACACTACGCGGGCCACGGATCGCGGACGAGTTCCGGGTGATGGTCAACGCTTACGTGGAGAAGAGGTGGGGTTAGCTCAACCGCCTTGACGGCCTACTGGCTCACCCTCAAGCTGCGACTCTACCTTGAATGGAATCAAGTTCGAGGGTCACAAGGTGCAAGAACACGATTCGAACTTGGATCGTCTCAAAGCGGCCCTGAATAGCCCATATCCGGGCCAGATAATCCTATTTCTTGGCGCTGGTTTCTCAGCGGCTGTGGCGTCCACGACAATACCAGACGGCAAAGGCCTCGCTGAGGCGTTCAATTCCGGCCTTAAGACAACGGGCTTGCCCCTTCAGGTCGCCGCTTACGAATACCTTCAGAAGTTCAAGGCTGACGCTTATACCGAGCTCCTTCGGTCCCTCTACCACGTCTCCGAGCCGATTCCTCCTGCGGTATCACTATCGTCTCATCCCTGGCTTCGTATCTATACCACCAATTACGACAACATAGTAGAAGTATCGGGCGCCATTCCAACAACAAAGGTGGCGTCCACCTACAAGACTGCCGTCTCGCTCGCCCTTCAAGCTTCCGTGATTCACATAAATGGATTTATAGATCATATTCAACCAAATGCAGCCCCGGACCTCTTCAAGCTCAAATTTGACGATTACGACAGGCCGCTCGACGACAACTTGCTATATGTCTTACAGCGAGACCTCGACATTGCGAAATACGTCATCTTTTGCGGCTACTCTCTCTACGATCTAGATGTCCGACGCGCGTTGGCCGCGGCAAATAAAGATCGCCTTTCTGTGTTCTTCATTACTAGCGCCGATCCGGCTCCACAAGATATATCCATCTTTGAGAAATATGGGCTTACGGTCCCTATCGGTGCGCTACAATTCGCGGACCTCGTCGCCGCTACCCCCGCCCCCGACGCTCGGCTCACTGACGCGATCTTCACCAGCATCAATTTCGAAGAGCACGTCCTGCCCCCCAGCCAAACAAATGTCCTCTCAAACGAGCAAGTGCTCCGCATCTATACGTTGGGAGGAATCGATCCAGGACATTTTTCTGCCAACGAAACTCAGCCGAAAGTGGTCCTGGAGCGCGAGGCCGTATCTGCCGCCCTCATGGCTCTCGATGGCAGTGAACGGCTTCTCGTGATTCATTCAGATATCGGCAACGGGAAGTCCGCGGCAGTGCGGCACCTGATTCAACAACTTTCGATAAGAAAGTACAGATGCTTCCTCTACGCCGGGGGCGCAAAGCCCGATCCGGGGGAACTTCAGTTCTTCTCACGACTCGGAGCCCGCGCTTGTCTCTTTTTTGACAGCGATCTTATTTCTCCGAGCACGGCGCTTGACTACGCGGACCGACTACCTCAAGCAAAGATAATTTATGCATTGCGTTCGGTACATCTAGAGCTTCGAAAACGAGGCGGGTGGGACAAGCTTCGGCTTTTTGTCACTCTCAACCTCAACATTTTGTCGCCGAGCGAGCGTCAACAGATTGACACGATATTCAGCACCTATGGCTTGTGGGGCAAACCAGACACTCGCGGAAAGACGCGCGACCGGGTTCTGACGGCTTCCAATACCGACCTGCGATCTATACTTCTAACGCTTTTCCAAACAGAGCAAATAAAGCAGTCCATCGCATCCGGCGTCGCTGAGATTGTCGCAACAAAGGATGAAGTCAGGAACACGTTCATACTTATACTGATTCTTTCATACTTTGGGTTGAGGCCGGCAATTCCGATCATTCAGCGGATCGCCGGCATGGGGGTCCTTGAGCACTTCTTGCGAATCGTCGAACAAGACTCCGACATTTCCGAGCACCTTCAGTACAAAGATGGTGAGTTTAGATTCTATTCGCCGATTTACGCAGAGTTCGTGATGAAGAGCATAGTTCGTGACGACGACAAAAGAG
The DNA here is from genome assembly GCA_020853895.1 of Bauldia sp. Taxonomy (GTDB): domain Bacteria; phylum Pseudomonadota; class Alphaproteobacteria; order Rhizobiales; family Kaistiaceae; genus JADYYB01. Next base: position 12,407 of record JADYYB010000100.1, on the reverse strand, counting down.
AAGTTATGCTTCTCATCCATCGGAGAATGGAAAACTTTGAGCTTGGAGTTGTTAGATCGCTCAGGACCTCTCTTGTCAGGTTTGGAGAAATCAATCAGCTCTTCGCTGACGGGCCGCATCGCGCGGCACGCATACTGAGCTACTATGAGGCGGTCTCTCGCCTGAAGTCCATGTCGAAGGACTTCCTGTTTTGGCTACAGTTTGCGATTGCCTGCAATGTTTTCGACCGGTTCGATCTGGCAGACCAATACTTCGCGACGGCCTACGACCTCGCGGAGCAAGGAAAGCATGATCCTTTCCAGATCGACAACCACTACGCCAAGTTCTTGCTGAAGTCGCGGTCCAAGCGGGCGGATAGCTATAGCGACTTCTTTTGGGCTTTTGATGAGGCGCATCGCCTTAGTCTTAATCAGTTTCGAACCCGGGATGAAGCTCGATTTCCCCTTGAAGTGTTTGACGACTACGGGGAATACCTCGAGTCGGTTGGACGCAAACTAGACGATGACGAACGCCGGAGCATAGCAGGCTCTCTGACGAGCCTTCGAGAGGAGCTGCAGACCAGGGACCTCTCGTCGCTACCCAAGGGGCTTAAGCTCTCTGCGATCCGGTCTGTTGAGCGGGGGCTGACAATCGTGTCCCCGCCTTAGCGGTCAGGAGCTAAGAAACGACCGGTTGGAAGCAACCCTACCCAGTCCGAACGTGGACCACCTCCTCCCCGAACCCGTGCATCCGGTTGGCCCATTGCAGGCCGACCACGGCGCCCTTGATCGGGCGGAGGAGGGTGAGGGTCATGATGAGGGTGAACGGGATCCAGAACGCGATGTGCACCCAGGAGGGCAGCGAGGTCAGCGTCCAGACGAGCAGCATCAGCGGCACCACGATGTGCCCGACGATCACCATGGTCAGATAGGGCGGCGCGTCGTCGGCGCGCTGGTGGGAGAGGTCCTCCCCGCAGGAGGGGCAGGCATCGTTGACCTTGAGGTAGCCGTGGATCACCGCGCCCTTCCCGCAATTCGGGCAGCGGTTGACGAAGCCGCGCGTCAGCGAGCGGCCGACCGGGCGCCGCGGCAGCGCGGAACCCCGGCCGCCGGCCGGCGGATGGCCGCTTTCCGAGGAAGTGGGGTCGCCCCCGCCGAAGGTGAGCCTGGCTGCGCTGTCGGGCATGCTTGTGCCTCCGGTCGGTGGAGGGTCGTCGCGCGCGGCGTTCGCGTCCGGCGGCCACGGTCCATGAGTTGGCAGGCGGCCAGCCCCGGTTCAAGGAAAAACCGGCCCTTCGCGCCCGCCGCGCATCGTCGCAGGGGCCATCGCCAAGCCCCCCTGATGGCGGCAGGGCCATCGCCTATGGCTGAAGCCACGGGCGCGCTGCCGCCATTTCCGCCTCCCCTTGTGGGGAGGGGTCAGGGGTGGGGGCCGAGCGGCAAGCGAGGCATGGTCAAGAATCCCACGCTGAAGCTGGTGCTACCGTGGGATTTTAGTGCCTCGCTTGCCGCGAGGCCCCCTCCCGGCCTCCCCCACAAGGGGGGAGGGGAACGCGCGCGCCCGATGCGATTACCCAGCCTGAGGGCAGACCCGCAGCGGTCGTGGGGCAGTGCGCCACGAAAGCCTTAGGCCCTCGCGGGACTGACCCCCACCGGCCCCTCGCGCCACCTCCCCCTCTTCAGGGGGAGGAAGACGCGCCCGCGACGAACCGGACCAGCGCCCGCAGCGTCTCCGCCTCCCGCCCGAACGGGGCGAGGAGCCGGGTGGCCTCCTCGGCATGCCGGGCGAGCGCGGCCGGGTTGGCGTGGGCGTCGTTGTCGGCGATGTCGTCGGCGAGCTGGAAGGCGACGCCCAGCGCCTCGCCGAACGAGGCGAGACGCGCCCGCGCCGCGGGCGCCGCCCGGCCGAGCAGCGCGCCGGCCTCCGCCGCGAAGCGGAAGAGCGCCGCCGTCTTCATGCGCAGCATCCTCTCGCGATCCTCGCCTCCCGCGATGTCGAACGCCTGCCCGCCGACCATCCCGCCGAGCCCGGCCGCGCGCGCGAGGCCGGCGACCAGGCTCGCCCGCAGCTCGGCGTCGTGGTCGGTCGCGGGGTCGGCGAGGATGTCGAAGGCGAGCGTCAGCAGCCCGTCGCCGGCGAGGATCGCGGTCGCCTCGTCGAAGGCGCGGTGGAGGCTCGGCCGGCCGCGGCGCATGTCGTCGTCGTCCATCGCCGGGAGGTCGTCATGGGCGAGGCTGTAGCAATGGACGCATTCGAGCGCCGCCGCCGCCCGCAGCACCCCGCCCGAGGGCTCGCGCCCGAAGAGCCGCGCGGTCTCGACGAGCAGGAACGGCCGGAGCCGCTTCCCCGCGCCCAGCACCGCATAGCGCATCGCCTCGAGGAGCCGCCCCGGCCGCGCGATCTCGCCCGCCCGCGCCTCCCCCGAGAGGAGCCCCTCGAGCACCGGCTCGAGCGCCTCCGCGTTCGCCCGGAGGCGGCCCTGGAACTCGGCATCTGGGGCGGCGGTCATGGCGGAGGCTATAGAGGCGGCCACAGGCATCGGGCAACAGGCATCGGGGCATCCGGGATCTTTCCCTATGCCGGATGCCGGATGCCGGATGCCTGATGCCTGATGCCTGATGCCGGATGCCTGATGCCGGATGCCTGATGCCGGATGCCGGATGCCGGATGCCGACTGCCGGATGCCGAATGCCGGATGCCGGATGCCGGATGCCGACTGCCGGATGCCGAATGCCGACTGCCGGATGCCGAATGCCGACGGCCGGATGCCGACTGCCGGATGCCGAATGCCGACTGCCGAATGCCGACTGCCGAATGCCGACTGCCGACTGCCGACCCAGTTGCCCCCCGCCCCCTACATCTGTATAGAACCGCGATCGTTTTCCCGGGCTGATGGCCGACGAACCGGCTCTCGCCCACGAAAATCAGGCAAAATCGATGGCAGTTCCGAAGAAGAAGACCTCGCGGCGCGTCCGCAACAACCGGCGTTCGACCCACGCCCTGACCCGCCCGGCCTATGTCGAGGACAAGGATTCGGGCGAGCTTCGCCGGCCGCACCATGTCGACCTCAAGACCGGCATGTATCGCGGCCGCCAGGTCCTGACGCCGAAGGGCGAGACCACGGCCTAGAGCCGCCGGGATAGCCAGCAGTCCAGCTGAAGGCCGGCCCTTTCGCCGGCCTTTTTCGTTGTAGGATGCGCGCCGACTCAAGGGCTCCGGAGACAAGCCGATGCTGAAGGCCTTCCCCTTCACCCTCTTCCCGCTCCTCCTCTACAACGCCATCGCCTTCATCGTGCCGGGTATGGACAGCTCGCTCGCCCCGCCGGGCGGGGCGGCCGACGTCGCCTGGGCGCACCCCCAGTTCGGCATCCCGCTCTTCTCCGGCGTGCCGTGGGAGATCACCGGGGGCGACCTCATCATCCTCTTCGCGCTGGTCTGCCTCTTCTTCGAGATGCTGCGCGCGACGGTGGCGACGCGCGGCGCGCTCACCAATCACCTCGCCTCGGTGGTGGTGCTGATCATCTACGCGGTGGAGTTCCTGGTCGTCGCCCGCTGCGGCAACTCGACCTTCTTCATCCTGACGGCGATCGCGCTCCTCGACGTGCTGGCCGGCTTCGCCGTCTCGCTGCGGGTCGCCGCGCGCGACCTCAACCTCGCCACCCCCACCGGCGGCTAGCGCAGGCCCGATCGATCCCAAGGGCATGTAACCTCCCTCAAGGGGAGGTCGAAGGTGCGAGGGCTTGCCCGAGCAGCTTCGGGAGGGGGGAGCCGGCAAAGCCGGCGTCCTTCGGACACTGTCGGAGGGATCGGTGCCCCCCTCCCCGAAACCGCTGTCGCGGTTTCGACCTCCCCTCGAGGGGGAGGTTAAGTGTCCGCCAATCCACGCCGAGAACAGGAAGGGGCTCGCCCGCTATCCACCCCGCGCCAGCTTGTCGAGCTGGCGCTTCATCTCCTCGAGCTGCTGGCGCATCGCGTCGAGGTCCGATCCTTCGCTCGCGCGGCCCTCGCCCGGCCGGCCGGCGCCCGCCTTCTCGCCCGGCCCCGACCCGTTGGTCTTCTCACCGGCGAAGGGCATGAACATCCGCATCGCCTGCTGGAACATCTCGGTGTTGCGCTTGACCTGCTCCTGGATCGGCTCGAAGGCGTTGGCGCCGAAGGCGCGGCTGAACTGGCTCCTGAGCTTCTCCTGCTCGCGGGTCAGCGACTCGATGGAGAGGTTGAGGAAGGTCGGCACCATGGTCTGCATGGAGTCGCCGTAGAAGCGGATCAGCTGGCGCAGGAACTGGACCGGCAGGAGATTGACGCCCTCGCCCTTGTTCTCCTGCTCGAAGATGATCTGGGTCAGCACCGAGCGGGTGATGTCTTCGCCGGTCTTGGCGTCGTTCACCACGAAATCCTCGCCGCGCTTCACCATCGCCGCCAAGTCCTCGAGCGTCACATAGGTCGAGGTGCCGGTATGGTAGAGACGCCGGTTGGCGTATTTCTTGATGACGATCGGCTCTTTCTCCTGCGCCATGACAGAATTGACCTCGGGGGCACGCGACTTTGGACTGGTTCCAAGCCTACGATAGGGCGATTTTCCTAATAGTGCCAATACGTTTTGCAGTGCGTCAAACCCGGCCATATTTTGCGCTTGGCGAAGCGGCATTCCCTCGCACAATGTGCCCGCCGGACCGGGCTTTTCCGGTTTTCGGCGGCGGCACTCTCGAACGGCAAGGTTGAAGCATGACGAACGCGGCGCGCGCTGAGCGCTCGACTCTGGCCGGCGCCTACAAGGCCCTGCGGACTGCCGTGAAGGAACGCGGGCTCTACGAGCGCCGCTACTGGTTCTACGCCATCTACGGGACGCTGATCCTCGCCGGCATCGCCCTCTCGATGACGGTGGTCGTCCTCAGCGACTCGATCCTCGTCCAGTTCCTGAACGCGCTCTTCCTGGCCGTGGTCCTCGTCCAGGCCGGGATGCTCGCCCACGACCTCTCCCACCTCCAGGTGTTCAAGTCCCACGGGATGAACCGCTTCGTCGGCACCGTGGTATGGGGGCTCATCGCCGGGATCAGCGAGAGCAAGTGGTACGAGAAGCACAACGCCCACCACACCAACGTCAACCATGTCGGCCTCGACCCCGACCTCGACATCCCCTTCATGTTCTCCGAGGACCAGGTCGGCTCGAAATCATGGATCGAGCGGAAGCTGATCCTCCCCTACCAGCACATCCTCTTCTGGCTGGCGCTGCCCTTCGTCTATCTCAACATCGTCCGCTACTCGGTCATCTACCTGATACTGAAGCCGACCCCGGCCCATCTCGGCGAGCTGGCGCTGATCCTGCTGCACTTCACCTGGGCGCTGATCATCCCGCTCCTCCTCCTGCCGACCGGCGCGGCGCTGGTCTTCTTCTTCACCCACGTCCTCTTCGGCGGGCTCTATCTCAGCCTCGTCTTCGCGCCCAACCACAAGGGCGAGGAGGTCATCGCCGGCGAGCAGCGCGCGACCTGGCTCAACCAGATCACCTCCTCGCGCAATATCCGGCCCTCGCAGTTCATCTTCTACGCCTTCGGCGGGCTCAATTTTCAGATCGAGCACCACCTCTTCCCCAACATGCCGCGCCTCAACTACTGGCAGGCCTATACGATGGTGAAGGATTTCTGCCGCGAGCAGGCGATCCCCTATCACGAGACCAGCTGGGGCGGCTCGCTCCGCGAGATCTACAGGACGCTCCGCGACACCGCCCGCAACGCGCGCCTCGCGGCAGCTCCCGCGACTTAGCGGGGCGTGACACGCCAAGCGCATTTCAGACGCGATGGCGTTGGCCGCCTGAAACGCGACTAGTCCCCTCTCCCCGGAGGGGAGAGGGTTAGGGTGAGGGGGTACAAGGTCCATCCGGATGAGGCGCCGGCTATCGCGCCCATGTTGGAGGGGTGGAGCCCCCTCACCCCAGCCCTCGCCCCTCCGGGGAGAGGGGGCAGGTCGGCGCCCTTCTGCGCTGGCACGCTCGCACCTGCGGAGGTTGAACGCGTGGCCGGAAAGGCCCTACCCCGGCCTGGTCAGCGCCTCGAGGCTGATGGCGAACACCTCGCCCGAGCTCTCCGCGGTGTCGATCCACGAGAACGGCACGGTCGGGTACGCCTTCTCGAGCGCCGCCCTTCCCGTCCCGATCTCGCAGATCAGGATGCCGCCCGGCTTGAGGTGCTTGGGCGCGGTGGCGACGATCTTCCTGACGATGTCGAGCCCGTCCTTGCCGCCCGCCAGCGCGAGCTTCGGCTCGTGCCGGAATTCCTCCGGCAGCGCGGCCATCCCCTCGGCGCTCACATAGGGCGGGTTGGCGAGGATGAGGTCGTAGCGCTTGCGGCCGATCGGCGCGAAGAGGTCGCCCTGGTGCAGGTCGACCCGCCCCGAGAGCCCGGACTCCTCCACGTTCAGCTTCGCGACCTTGAGCGCGTCCGCCGAGATGTCGGTGGCGTCGACATGGGCCTTGGGGAAGCGCATCGCCGCAAGGATCGCAAGGCTCGCCGAGCCCGTGCAGACGTCGAGGATCGCCTCGACCGCGTAGGGATCGGGAAGGAGCGTTGCGTCCCCGCCGATCGGGTCCATCCCGAGGATCTCGCCGATATAGGAGCGCGGCACGATCACCCGCTCGTCGACGTGGAACGGCACGCCCTGGATATAGGCCCGCCCAACGAGGTACGGCGCCGGCTTCCGCGTGGTCACGCGCGCCTCGATCAGCTCGGCGAGCCGCTTCCGCTCCGGCCCGGTCAGGCGCGCATCGAGGAACGGATCGATGTCGTCGATCGGCAGGCGCAGCGCTTCGAGCACCATATAGGCCGCCTCGTCGGTGGCGTTGCTCGTCCCGTGCCCGTAGGCGATGCCGGCGCGGTTGAAGCGGCTGATCGCGTAGCGGAAGAAATCCCGCACCGTGAGAAGCTCCTCGCCCGGCCTCCCGTAATCCTCGACCGCCTTCCGCGGAGGCGCCTTGGCCTTCACGGATGCGGCCTTGGCGGGCGCCGCCTTGGCCGGGGGCGCCTTTGCGGCCTTGGGCGGGGGCGCCTTGGCGGCCTTGGAGGGCGCTGCCTTGACGGCGGCCGACTTCGCGACCGCGGGCTTGGCGACCGGCTTGCTCTTCCCCGCCGGTGGGGCGACGCGCGCGTTCATTCGAGGATCTGGCTGAGGAACAGCCGCGTCCGTTCGTGCTTCGGGTCGGTGAAGAACGTGCCGGGGTCGGCCATCTCCACGATCTGCCCGGCATCCATGAAGATCACGCGGTCCGCCACCTGTCGGGCGAACCCCATGACATGGGTCACCACCAGCATCGTCATTCCCTCCTGTGCGAGGCTCACCATCACGTCGAGCACTTCTTTCACCATCTCGGGGTCGAGCGCCGAGGTGGGTTCGTCGAAAAGCATGATCCTTGGGTTCATGGTCAGCGCGCGGGCGATGGCCACGCGCTGCTGCTGGCCGCCCGACAGCTGGCCGGGATATTTGTTGGCCTGCTCGGGGATGCGGACGCGGCGGAGGAAATGCATCGCCGTCTCCTCCGCCTGCTTCTGCGGCACGCCGCGCACATGGACCGGCGCCAGCGTGCAGTTCTCCAGGATCGTGAGGTGCGGGAAAAGGTTGAAGTGCTGGAACACCATGCCGACGTCGCGGCGCACCTCGTCGATCTTCTTGAGCTCGCTGGTCAGCTCGATCCCGTCGACGACGATGCGGCCCTGCTCGTGCGGCTCGAGCCCGTTGATGGTGCGGATGAGGGTCGACTTGCCCGAGCCCGACGGCCCGCAGATCACGATGCGCTCGCCGCGCTTGACGGTGAGGTCGATATCGCGGAGCGCGTGGTAGTCGCCGAACCATTTGTTGACCCCGCGCATCTCGATGGCGACGTCGCTCATCGGCGGGGGCATGGCGCCCTGCTCGCGGGCCAGCGTCTGGCTCAATGCCGCCTCCCCACGTCGAGGCGCCGCTCGAGGAAGAGCGAGTAGCGCGACACCGCGAAGGCCATCACCCAGTAGACCAGCGCGGCGAAGATGTAGCCGGTGGCGGGCGTCGCGGGGCTCGCCCAGTTCGAGTCCGCGAAGTTGGACTGGATGATGCCGAGAAGGTCGAAGAGCCCGATGACGATGACGAGGCTCGTGTCCTTGAGGAGCGCGATCGCCGTGTTGACGATGCCGGGGATGGAGACGCGCAGCGCCTGCGGCAGGATCACCTTCCGCATCGTGGGCCAATAGCCGAGCCCGAGGCTGCCCGCCGCCTCGTACTGCCCGCGCGGCAGCGACTGCAGCCCGCCGCGCACCGCCTCCGCCATATAGGCCGAGGCGTAGAGCGCGATGCCGATCAGCGCCCGGAGCAGCTTGTCGAAGTCGACGCCCGGTGGAAGGAAGAGCGGCAGCATCACGCTCGACATGAAGAGGACCGTGATCAGCGGGATGCCGCGCCAGAACTCTATGAAGGCGATCGACAGCATGCGGATCACCGGCATCTTCGAGCGCCGCCCGAGCGCCAGCAGGATGCCGAGCGGGATCGAGGTCGCGATGCCAACCGCGGCGACGATGATCGTGACGAGGAGCCCGCCCCACTGGCTGGTCGGCACCACGCGGAGGCCGAACACGCCGCCATAGAGGAGCAACAAGGAGACCAGCGGCAGCGCGAGGATCAGATAGACTGCGTTGAGCCGCTTGAACGGCACGCGCGGGATCGCCATCGGGATCAGCCCCGCGGCGAAGAGGACGAAGAAGAGATCGACCCGCCAGCGTTCCCCAACCGGGTAGTGCCCGTGGATGAACTGCCCGATCTTGGCCCACACGAAGGCCCAGCATGCGCCGACCCCGGGCCCGACGCAGGCCTCGCGGCTCGAGCCGACCCACACCGCGTCGAAGATCGCCCAGTCGAGCGCCGGCGGCAGGAGCTTGGCGATGAGCGCGACCGAGAGCACGGTCGCCGCGATGTTGAGCGGCGAGGAGAAGAGATTGGTCGAAAGCCACCCGATCGGGTCGAACGGCCGCCGCGGCGCCGGCCGCGCCGCAAGCACCTCGCTGCGGACGAAATGGCGCGCCATCGTTCTCAGCGCTCCACCAGGGCGACGCGCGCATTGAACCAGTTCATCAGCACCGAGGTGAGGATCGAGAGCGCGAGATAGACGCCCATCATGATCGCCACCACCTCGATCGCCTGCCCCGTGAGGCTCAGCACGGTCTGCGAGAACACCGAGACGAGGTCGGGATAGCCGACCGCCACGGCGAGCGAGGAGTTCTTGGTGAGGTTGAGATACTGGTTGGTCATCGGCGGGATGATCACCCGCACCGCCTGCGGCACGATCACAAGCCGCATCGTCGTTCCGGGCCGGAGGCCGAGGGCGGAAGCCGCCTCGCGCTGCCCGCGGCTGACCGCGAGGATCCCGCCGCGCACCACCTCGGCGATGAACGAGGCGGTATAGACCGAGAGCCCGATGAGGAGGGCGAGGAACTCGGGATAAATGTCGAGCCCGCCGGTGAAATTGAGCCCCTGCAGCGTCGGGTAGGAGAAGGCGACCGGGCTGCCCGTCGCATAGAACACCAGAGCCGGAATCCCGAGGAGGATCGCCGCCGCGATCCAGCCCACCGGCAGCTGCCGCCCGGTCTCCCGCCGCCACCGGTCGGCCCAGCCGTAGAAGAGGATCGCCGCGACGATCGCCACGAGGACGGCGATGGCCGTCATCATCAGCCCCGGCTCGGCGATCGGCCGCGGCACGAAGAGCCCGCGGATGTTGAGATTGGCGCCGAGCGGCAGCTCGTAGCCCTGGCGCGGCCCGGGCAGGAAGGCGAGCACGGCCTTGTAGAGGAAGAGGAGGAAGACGAGCAGCGGGATGTTGCGGATCAGCTCGACATAGAGCGTGCCGAGCCGGGCGAGCAGCCAGTTGCGCGAGAGGCGCGCGATACCGACCGCGAAGCCGATGATCGTGGCGAAGAGAATGCCGAGCGCGGCGACGAAGAGCGTGTTGGTCAGCCCGACCAGGAAGGCCTGGAAGAAGGTGCTGTCCGGCGTATAGGGGATCAGCGTCTGCGAGATGCGGAAGCCGGCCCGCTCGCCGAGGAAGTCGAAGCCCGAGGCGATGCCCTGGCGGCGGAGATTGGTCGCCGTGTTGACGCCGAGCCAGACGAGGAGCGCGATCACCGCGCCCGCCGCAATAAGCTGGATCAGGAGGGCGCGGATCGCGTCGCCGGTGACGCGCGCCCGCGGAGGCCTCGACTCCGGCGGCCGCTTGACCGGCTCCCGGCCGGTCAGCTCTGCCACCGAAGTCACTTGGCTCTCCTATCGGTCACCGGGCCTCGATGGTTGGCCGAAGGGTCAGCGGATCGGCAGGGCGTATTGCAGCCCGCCATTGGTCCACAGCGCGTTGAGCCCGCGCGCGATGCCGATCGGCGACCCCGCGCCGAGATTGCGGTCGAAGATCTCGCCGTAATTCCCGACCAGCTTGATCGCCTGGTAGGCCCATGCGTTGGAGAGGCCGATGCTCTCCCCGAACGTGCCCTCGGTGCCGAGAAGCCGGCGGATATTGACGTTCTCCGAATTCAGCATCTCGTCGACATTCTCGGAAGTGACCCCGAGCTCCTCCGCGTTCAGCAGCGCGTTGTGCAGCCACTTCACGATGTCGAACCACTGGTCGTCGCCCTGGCGGACGGCGAGGCTGAGCGGCTCCTTGGAGATGACGTCGGAGAGCACCATGTGGTCCCCGGGACTGGCGAGGGTGAGGCGCGTGCCGTAGAGGCCCGAGGCGTCCGAGGTATAGGCGTCGCAGCGCCCGGACTCGTAGGCCGCGGTCGCCTCGTCGATGCGCTCGAACACGACCGGGTTGAAGGTCATGTTGTTGGCGGCGAAGAAATCGGTGACGTTGAGCTCGGTGGTCGTGCCGGTCTGCACGCAGATCGACCCGCCGTTGAGGTCGGCCGCGCTGGTGAAGCCGTCGGCGCGCCGCACCAGGAAGCCCTGCCCGTCGAAATAATTGACGGCCGCGAAATTGAGGCCGAGCGTGGTGTCGCGCGACATCGTCCAGGTGGTGATGCGGGCGAGGAGGTCCACGCTTGTGCCCTGCAGCGCGGTGAAGCGCTCGCTCGCCGAGAGCGGGCTGAAGGTCACCGCGTCGGCATCGTTGAAGATCGCCGCGGCGAGCGCCCGGCAGTAGTCGACGTCGAAGCCGGCCCAGCGCCCGGCATTGTCGGGGGCGGCGTAGCCGAGGAGCCCCGTGTGGACGCCGCAACTCACGGTTCCCCGTGCCATGACGTCGTCGAGCGTGGCAGCCTCGGCCGAAGCAATTCCGGCGAGCGGGACGAAAGCGGCAAGCGCGATAAGCAGATGTCTCATGGAGATCGGCTCCAAACCCTTAGAATCTCAAGACTCGCCCAGGGTAGGGACTTCCGCCGCAGAATCGACACCCGGTGGGCCGCTCTTTGTCGGCATGACAGGTCAATATGCGTTTGCGGTCAAGGGTGTGGAAAGACTTCTGCGCCCATATTGGCGGCATCAACCTTAAAGGCCTAGCATCCAGCGGCGATGAAGCTTTTCTTCAACCAGACTTCGCCTTACGCCCGGAAAGTCAGGGTTGCCGCCCATGAACTGGGTATTTTCGATACTCTGGAGCTGGTCGAGGCCGATCCCTGGGGCGACTCGCCGAAATTCTTCACTGCCGCGCCTTTAGGCAAGGTTCCCGCGCTGGTTGCCGAAGATGGGACCCTGATCGTGGAGAGCGGCACGATCTGTCAGTATCTCGACAGCCTCGTGCCCGGCCGGCCGCTCGGTTCCTACCAGCTGCCGGTGCTCGCGCGCGCCGCGCTCGCCCACGGCGTGGTCGACGCGGCCTTCGCGACCGTCATCGAACGCCGCCGCCCGCGCGAATTCCAGTGGACGGAATGGAAGGCCCGCCAGCGCCGCGCCATCGAGCGGACGCTCCCGCGCGTCGCCCCGCCCCCGGCCGGCCGCTTCGACCTCGGCGACCTGACGCTTGCCGTGGCCCTCGCCTATCTCGATTTCCGCCTGCCCGAGATCAGCTGGCGCAGCAACCAGCCCGGCCTCGGCACCTGGCTCGACGCCGTCTCGACCCGTCCGTCGATGACGCTGACCGCCCCGCCCCCCGGCGCCCCTCCCCCCAGGCTCGCCTGACCGGGAAACGCTCTGCACGTACAGCCGTCGGCCCTCGCCGGCCGGGCTATCACCCGAAGGCCTGCTGCCTTTTCCCCCTCCCCCTTTTGGGGAGGGGTTAGGGGTGGGGGCCGAGCGGCAAGCGAGGCATCGGTCAAGAATCCCGCGCTGATGCTTGTGGCGACCGTAGGATTTAGTGCCTCGCTTGCCGCTCGGCCCCCTCCCGGGGCCTCCCCCACAAGGGGGGAGGGGGAACCGCTCGCTCGGCCATCGCATAGCCTTGCCCCTTGAGGGGAAGGTTACTCACCGACTCGCCCCGTCTTCATCCG
>JADYYB010000099.1 GCA_020853895.1 Bauldia sp. | reverse complement strand
TGATGTGGGGGATGACCTGCACCGTGCCGCCGAGGTAGTCGCCGCGGCGCTCCTTGGCGATCACGGCCGAGTAGACCTGCCCGGTGGTGACGTTCGAGGCGCTTGAAAGGTTGAAGTCAGTGAATCGCTCGTAGTGCCCGAGGTCGAGGTCGGTTTCGGCGCCGTCGTCGGTGACGAAGACCTCGCCATGCTGATAGGGCGACATCGTGCCCGGGTCGACATTGAGGTAGGGGTCGAGCTTGATGATCGAGACGGTCGCCCCCCGGCTCTTGACCACGCGGCCGATCGAGGCGGTGGTGATGCCCTTGCCGACCGAAGAAACGACGCCACCCGTTACGAAAATGTACTTCGGCACCAGGCCATCCCCCTTGTGCATCCGCGTCTCAGCTCCGGAACGGTCGGCTAGCTCACGTCCAGCACGACCAGCCGCATCGTTTCGCCGAGATCACCCGCTTTCACGGTCAGCTTCTCTTCCGGCTCCGGCATGGTGACGCCGAGGTTGCGGCAGAAGACCTCGAGCCCGGCCAGGTCACGATCTCCCGACGCCGTCGCGTACTGCATGGGGATGACCACCTTCGGCGAAAGCTGGCTGGTGATCTCCGCCACGCGCGCCGGGTCGAGGTTCTTGCCGCCGGCCGGCACGAGCAGGATGTCGACGTCGTTCAGCTTCTCGACATGCTCCTCGGAGAGGGCGTGACCGAGATCGCCGAGGTGGCAGATCTGCATCCCCTCGAGCTCGATCAGGTAGACGGTGTTGTGGCCCCGCTCCTTCCCCTGCGCTTCGTCCAGGTGCGTGCGCAGGCCGGTGACGAAGACATCGTGGATCTCGTACTCGCCGGGGCCGTCGATCGTCTTGAATTCCGGCTTGATCGCCGCGAGATTGGCGTGCGCCGGCCGCGGCGAGGAGATCGTCACCAGGTCGGCGGTCTGCTTGGCGAGCCCGTAGCCCGTCTCCTTGCCGACCGGGTCGGTGATGACGGTCGCCTCTTTGGCGCGAATGCGGAAACAGTTGTGTCCAAACCAGCGAAATTCAGCCATGTCGTCAGAATCTTTCCATAGGCCGAGCCAACAGCGGCGAACGTACACGCCCGACCGCACCAATACAAACGACATGCCGCCATCGCGCCGCTGAGGGGCGATGGGGCGAAACGCTCTGCTCTCAAAGGGGGAAGCGCTCTGCTTCCGCGCGATCAGGCGGCCCTGCGCCTGCTCTCACGGACGGCCAGTATACCACGAGCCCTGCTTGATCCGGGCAGGATTTGGGCCCGGTTCCGTGATATCAAACGGCAGCGCCGGCTACGCATCGGGGAAGATTTCCGGCTCTTCCGGCTCGCCCATCGCCTTGTCGAGCGCGGCGCGCACGACATCGAAGCCGTACCCCCGGCGGGCGAGGTAGGCGCCCACGCGGCGACGAATCACGGCCGGATCTTCCTGTCCGTAGGCGGCGATGCGCTTGCGCGCGAGCTCCTCGGCGGCGGACTCTTCGTCGAGCTCCGCCTCCTCGATCGCCTCGCGGGCGATCTCCCGGTCGACGCCCTTCTGCCACAGCTCCTGCTGCAGGAGCCGCCGGCCCCGGGGGCGCTGCGCCGTCCGCCCTTCGACCCAGCGGCGAGCGAAGTCGGCGTCGTCGAGGTAGCGCCAGCCGTGCAGACGGCCGATCACCTCGTCGATCACCGGCGGTTGGTAGCCGCCGCGGCGGAGCCGGTCGCGCACCTCGCGCTCGGAGCGCGGGCGGTAGGAGAGGAAGACGAGCGCCGCCTCGGTCGCGCGCGCGGTCTCGTCCCGGCCGAGGAGCGCGGTGATCGTCGCCTCGTCGAGATACTCCCCCTCGTGCAGCCCGGCCTCGACGACGAGCTCCTCGGCCAGCGTCAGCCCGGAGTGGCCGTCGATCTCGACCAGAAAGCGCCTGGGGGCACGGCGCTGCGGCGCGAGGCGGGTGATCGTCCCGGGGCGAACGGAGCCGCGCTCACGCTCCTCGGACGGTTCGGCATTGTCGGAGCGGGGGCGGAAGGCCATGGCGCCTCCAGGCGGGGAGGAAATGATCAGTAGGGAGCGGGCTCGGCGGCCGAGCCGCTGGCGCAGAGGGGGCAGGCCGAAGCGGCGGAGACCGCGACGTGCGCGTTCAGCAGCGCGAAGACCGGTTGCCCGGCGATCTCGGGGTCGGCGAGGTTCAGGACGGTGGCGATGCCGAGGATGTCGCCGCCCCGCTCCTCGGCAAGCGCGGCGAGGCGGGAGATCGTCTCGCCGGTGTCGATGATGCTGTCGACGAGGAGGAGCCGTTTTCCCCGTACCAGATCGTCGATCGCCGCCGCGAGCGCCACGCCATCGTCGTCGCGGGTCGCAAAGACGACTTTCGCCTTCGGATCGAGAAAGCCCGCGACCAGTTGCGCCAGCCCAGCGCCGCAGATCGACGCGGCGATCACCGTCTCGACCTGGTTGACGAAGAAGGTCTTGGCGATGACGTAAGCCACATGAGAGGCGACCACGGGGTCGCTCAGGAGGTGGTCGCGATCGATCAGCCCGCCGCCGTGCTTCCCATGCCGAAACGCCCAGTGCCCTTCCGTCAGGAGATGCTTCCGTTTGAGATCGGCAACGACCCGTGGATCGATCGTCGGCAACGCCCTCTCCGCTCCTGTTGCGCGCACCGTCGGCTGACCCGCTGAGAATAGCACGGGTGCGTGGGAGTGGCCGCGCGCCGACCGCTTATCCGACGCGGCTGGAGAGGCGCTCGACCAGGGCCTGCAGCTGCTCCCGATCCGGGTTCGGACCGGGCCGGGCGGCCTCTGCGAGGGCGGCCGCGGCGAGCACGTGGTAGCGCGCCACCTCGCGCTCGACCGCTTCGCGAATCCCCTCCCGGGAGAGGAGCTCGAGGACCCGCGCAACGCCGGCAGCATCGACCTCGGCGGCGGCATAGATCTGCCGTAGCTCGTCGCGGCCGGCCGGCGAGAGGCGTTCCCGCAGGAGGAGGATCGGCAGACTCTGCTTGCGGCGGCGGATGTCGTCGGCCGGCGCTTTGCCCGTCTCCGCGGCGTCGCCCCAGATGCCGAGCAGATCGTCGCGAATCTGGAACCCGAGCCCCAGCGCCTCGCCGAAGGCGGCCCATCGCTCGGCGGCCTCGCTCGTCGCGCCGCCGAGGAGGGCGCCGGCCCACGCGGCGTAGCGGACGATGGCCGCCGTCTTCCCGGCGATCATGGCGAGGTAGTCGGCCGGGGTGACGTCGGCATACGTCTCGAAGCCGAGGTCGAGCGTCTGCCCGGCGACAATGGCGATCGTCATGCGGTCGAAGGCGTCGAGGAGTTGCAGCGCCAGATCGGCGCTGACGCCGGCGGCCGGCAGCCGGTAGAGGGGCAGGTGCGCCGCCGCGAAGAGGGCGTCCCCCGCGTTGATCGCCTGCCCGATCCCCCAGAGCGACCAGACTGTCGGGCGGTGGCGACGCGTCGAGCTCTCGTCCTGGATGTCGTCGTGGATGAGGGTGAAGTTGTGGAGCAGCTCGATCGCCGCCGCCGCCGGCGCGGCCAGCCGCGGATCGCCGCCCGCCGCGCCGGCGGCGAGAAGCGCGACGGCGGGCCGCATCCGCTTCCCCTGGCCCTGGGGTGTCGTGGGGCGGAGATCGCGGTCGGCGTAGCCGAGGTGATAGCGCACCATGCCGGCGAGGAGCGGGGCCGTCCCGTCGAGCGTGGCCACCGCCGCGAGGAGCGGCTCCTCGATCAGCGCCGTTACATCGGCGGTGGAATCGCTCATCGCCATCGCCGCTTCCTGCACTCGACCCACATCCCGCTCCTGTTGCGCCCGCGCGCCGAACTCTTGCCGGCAACGAGTATGCGCGTTGCGCAAGTTTCGCGAGTCCGCGCGAGGACGCTGCTGGGGAATACTCTTCCTCCCGGTCCACATGGCGCGCGCGGCTGCCATGAAGCAGCCGAATGCCGGCCGCAAACGCACCCTCACGATTCGTCTCCCGGCTCCGGGCCGCGCGAAGTGTCACTCCGCCGTTCGACATGGGACAATAACGCCCTGCTCGCCCATGGCATCCAACCGCCGCGAAGGCATCGGGTTTCAGGAGGAGATCATGCGCTGTCGTTGTAACGCACCCCGGTCGACCCGCCGCACACTGCTCGCCGGGGCCATGGCCGCGGGCGCCGGGCTGATGCTGCCCCGGGCGATGTTCGCCCAGGACGGCACCCCGGTCGCCGGCCAGCCGATCCGCACCCAGACGCGCGAAGAGCTGATGCGCGAGATCGAGCAGGAAGAGGGCTACACCGCCGCCGAAACGCCCGGCGGCACCTTCGTCGATTCGAACGTCAACGACATCCAGACGATCCACCCCCTCATCGCTGACGACGCCGATTCGCTCAGCGTGGTTGGGATGCTCTACGACTCCCTCGTCGGCGGCGACATCCGCACCGGCCAGCCCGCGCCGCTGGGCCTGGCCGATCAGTGGGAGATCGCCCCGGACGACCGCACCTACACCTTCTTCCTCAACAAGGACGCCAAGTGGCACGACGGCACCCCCATCACCGCCGCCGATGTCCAGTTCACCTTCGATTCCCTGAAGGACCCCGACCTCGGCTCCTCCTACTCGCAGAGCTTCCTCGAATCGACCGAGTCGTGGCGGATCATCGACGATCACACCTTCGAGGTGGTGGCCAAGGAGCCGCTGGTCACCTTCCTCTACGACATGTTCGCCATCGTCATCCCCAAGCACATCTGGGAGAGCGTGCCGGTCAAGGACTGGCGGACGGATGGCGGCGCTACCGGGCAGGACCCGGCCCGCGTCGTCGGCTCCGGCTCCTTCAAGTTCCAGGAGTGGAAGCAGGGCGAGAGCATCACGCTGGTGCGCAACGACGACTACTACGGCAAGGCGCCCTACATCGACTCCTACGTCATCCGTATCTGGCCCGACCAGACGGCGGTCCTCAACGGCCTGTTGAATGCCGAGATCGATGTGGCGACGCTGCAGCCGGCCGATGTCGAGACCGTCAAGGGGACGGAGGGTCTCCTGGTCGCCACCTACCCGACCCGCAGCTTCACCTACTACATGACGAACATGGACCCCGCGAAGACCGAGCTCTTCGTCGATACCCCCGTCCGGCAGGCGCTCCTGCACGGCCTCGACCGGGAGTCGATCGTCAACAACATCTGGCTCGGGTTTGCCGAGGTCGCGAGGGGGACGCAGCCGGTCATCTCCTACGCCTACGCCCCGGACCAGATCACAACCGTCTACAACTACGACCCGGAGAAGGCGAAGGCGCTCCTGGCCGAGGCGGGGTGGACCGACACGAATGGGGACGGCATCGTCGACAAGGACGGCACGCCCTTCTCCTTCGAGATGATCTACGGCTCCGGCTCGCCGACCGTCGACCAACTCGTCGCCTACATGCAGGATGCCTGGAAGGCGATCGGCGTCGAGATGAAGCCGCGCGCCATGGAGTTCTCGGCACTGGTCGAGGTGATTACCGGCGACCACAACTTCGACGTGGCGATGCTCGCCTTCTCGTGGGACGCCAGCTTCATCCAGGACGCCATGTTCGGCTGCAACCAGTACGAGGGCGGCTTCAACATGGTGAAGTACTGCAACCCGAAGGTCGACGAGCTCAACGCGAAGGCGAAGCGGACCTTCGATCGGGACGAGCGGGCCAAGCTGATCATCGAGGCGACGAACCTCGTCAACGACGACCTGCCGGTGGCCGTGCTGCACTTCAGCAAGGCGAACGTCGGCTTCAGCGACCGGCTGCAGAACTTCAAGCCGAGCGCGTGGGGCGTCGATACGAATTACGTCTGGATCAAGCAGTAGTTTTACCCTCACCCCCGGCTCCTGAGTCACCCTCACCCTCAACCCCTCTCCCTGTGCGCAGGGAGAGGGGGAGCGCTGACGTCGAAACGGCGTGACTGCAGGGGTGCGCTGTACCACGATACTGGGATACTGGCAGTCGGCGTTGTTGCCTCGCCACAACGCGGGAGAGGAGGCATCACCCCATCTCGCCAAACGCTCCCCTCGCCCTGCGCACAGGGCTGGGTACCCGCTGGGTGGCGGTCGGGGGTGAGGGTCGGGTGCAGAAGATGCGATGATTCCCCCGGTACGAACGAACCAGAGGGTCTGACGGAGTAACGGGTGGCGTCGCTGCTGCAACTGGCGAGAAATCGGGCGCTGGTCATCCTGATGCTCGGCCACTTCTCGAACGACATGCTGGGCGGCGCGCTGCCCATGCTCTTCCCCCTCATGAAGGTGCAGTTCGACCTGACGAACGCTCAGCTCGGCCTTGTCACCCTCGCCTACACTGCCGCCTCCTCGCTGACGCAGCCGGTCTTCGGCTACTTCTCCGATACGCACGGCCGCCGCTGGTTCGTCCCGGTGACCCTCATCTGGGGGGGAGCCTTCGCCGCCTGCTACGGCTTCGCCACCAGCTACCTGATGTTCATGGGGCTCGCCGCGCTGGCGGGGATCGGCTCTGGTGCTTTCCACCCGCTCGGCGCCTCGAACGCGGCGGCCGTCTCGCGCGACGAGCACCGCAACGCGGCAATGTCCTGGTACACCGTTGCCGGCTCGATGGGTTACGGGCTCGGGCCGCTGGTCGGCACGCTCCTCCTGGCCGCCTTTGGCCGGCATGGGACGCTCGGCCTGATGATCCCGGGGTTCACCGCCGCCGCCATGATCTGGCCGCGCATGCGGATGGTCGAGCGCGCCCGCGAGGCGCGCGCCGCGCTCAACCGCCGCCTGCAGGCGACGCCGCAGTGGCGGGCGCTGTCGCGGGTGATCCTCGTCACCATGCTCCGCTCGTGGGCCTCCCTCTCGGTTCTGCAGTTGAGCGCCGTCTGGTATTCGGAGCTCGGCTTCGGGCGCGAGTTCTACGGCCCGCTCGCCTCGATCGTCATCCTCTCCGGCGCGGTCGGCACGCTCGTCGGCGGCGCCTTGGCCGATCGGCTGGGGCAGCGCCGGGTGATCGCCACCACGATGCTGATGGCGATCCCCGCGCTCCTCCTCTACGTCGCCTTCCCCGGCCCGCAGGGGCTCTTCCTCGCCGGGATCTTCGGCTTCTTCTGCGACGCCTCCCTCTCCATCACCCTCGTCATGGCGCAGCACTTCGTGCCGGGCCGGGTCGGCATCGCCTCGGGGGTCATCCTCGGCCTCGGCTTCGTCACGGGCGGCATCGGCGTGCCGATCACCGGCCGGCTGGCCGATGCCTTCGGCATGCAGATCGCGCTGGGCAGCCTCTCCGTCATGCTCCTCCTGGGCGCGCTGCTCGCCCTGACGCTGCCGAGCGCCCGCGCCATGCTCGAGGAGCCGAGCGAGGCGCTGGCGCCGCGCGGGGAGATTGCCGCGCTGCGTGGAGCGCGGCGGTGAGTGATGCGATGAGGCGATGGCGCAACATTGATCGGAGTCGCTGCGTGCTGCTGGCATGCGGCGCGTCGTTCGGGCCGCCAGAGGCTTTCAGCCTCTGGCTACCGAACGGAAGCCCGCTAAAGCGGGCTGAAGACCACATGGCGCGAGGTGATAGCCCCATCATGGCGGTTGCTGAATTGATGTGGGCACCTGTTGCGGAGGAGACGCGGTGCCCGGCCCGCCGGAGGCGGAAAGCCTCCGGCGACGCCCAACGGAAGGACCCTCAAGGGCCCTGGATACGGTCGCCGC
>JADYYB010000098.1 GCA_020853895.1 Bauldia sp. | reverse complement strand
GGGTCCTCACCAGCCGGTCGCGCCACTCGGTGAGCTGCACCACCTCGAGGAGCTCGGCGATGCGCTTCCGCCGCTCGGCCATCGGCACCTGGAAAACGAGGCCATGGAAGTTGAGGTTCTCGAACACCGTCAGCCGGTCGTCGAGGCTGGGCTCCTGGAACACCACCCCGAGCCGTGTGCGCGCCCGGAGCGGCTGGCGCACCACGTCGTAGCCGGCCAGCCTCGCCACCCCGGCATCGGGGCGGATGATCGTGCACAGGACATGGATCAGCGTGGTCTTGCCCGCCCCGTTCGGCCCCACCAGCGCGAACAGTTCCCCCCGCCCGATCTCGAGGTCGATCCCCCGCAGCGCCTCCACCCGCCCGTAGCGCTTCGTCACGCCACGGATGGAGACCGGAGCCTCAGGCGAGGGCAGCAGCACGGCTAACCTTCATCCGCATGGGGTCGCTCCGGACTGTAGAATGGCCTCGGTGAGGCGGGGCTGAAGACGGTCACAAGAGGCGGATGGCTCCGGGTTGTCAATCGCTGCTGGATCGGCCCGCGAGCAGGCTGCCAATACGGAGTTTTTCTATAGCCGCCGCCGCGAGTGAGCCTGCCGGGCTGGTCGTTTATCGGCGTCGATCGGTGGCCCACGCGGTGGGCCACGGGCCGATCCTGTGCTACCGATACCGGGCCCCCCAATGGGGCTCGGCCGGCATTCGCCCTTTCACTCGCGGACCGGCCCCAGAAGCAGTCACGCTGGAGGTAGCAAATGCATTCGTATCGCGTCCGCCGTCCAAGGGTCGGCATTCTCGTCCTGGCGACCGCGGTCGGTGCGTCATGGGCATTAACGATGCCGTCCGAGGGATTCGAGACGGAGCCGACCGCGACCGCGATCGCCGGCACCAGCCCGGACATCGTCCTCGCCCAGGCGACGACGAAAGTGACTTTCTCCGCGGAGCAGGCCGACCGCGGCGAAACGCGGTACGGACGCGAATGTGTCGACTGCCATGGCGACGACCTCGGCGGAGGCCTCCTCGGCGGACCGCCGTTGAGGGGCGTGGCGTTCCTCGAGAAATTCGGCAATGGCGCGCCGGCGTCGGGCCTGTTTCTCTTCATGAGCACGGCGATGCCGCCCGACAACCCCGGCCGTTTCACCGCGGCCGCCTATGCCGAAATGATGGCCTTCATCCTCGAGGGGAACGGCTTCGCGGAAGGCGCGCCGCTGCCATCGGATCCGGCCGCGCTCGACACCCTGATCATGGAGAAGTGATCGGCGCGCAGACGACGCACGGCCGCCTCGCCGGCCGCCGGTACTACTGATCGCCGGCGCCCGGCACCCGGGCCAGAAAACCGTACTCCGTGAGGATCGACGCGATCGTCCCGTCCGCGCTCAGCGCGGCGATCGCCTCGTCGACCGCGCTGCGCAGGAAGGTCTCGTCGGCGAGCATCAGCGCGCCCACCCCGTACCCGGTCGGCTGCAGGGGCCGGGAATCGATCACGCGAAGGTCCGCATAGGCAGGGTCGGCCTGCTGCCTGGCCCACAGATCGGGCGCCCAGACCAGGGCGACGTCGACCGTGCCGTTGAGCAGGGAGTCCAGCGCCAGCGCGCTGGTCCCGTAGGGATAGGTCGGCCAGCGCGAGGCGGCAGGCAGCGTGGTCAGGTAGTGCACCAGCAGGATGTGCGCCATGGTGCCGCCGGTTGCGCCGATCGGGCGACCGGGCGGGAGATCGGCGAGCGAGGCGATGCCGGGGTCGTCGGTGACGAAGACGTAGTCGGCCTCGTAATAGGCGCGCGTCAGGGTGATCCAGGACGGATAGATCTCCGGGATCAGCTTGAAGCCCATGTGGACGTCGCAGTGCTCCAGCATGATCGCGTAGACCCGCGAGATGTCCTCGATGACGATCCTGGTCTCGACCTCGTAGCGCACCGGCTGCAGCAGGAGCGCGCCGGCAATGGCGTCGGCGATGGCGCCGGCCACCTCCCAGTCGGGATCGCGGTGATCCACGCAGTAGCGGAACTCCGACTCGTTCAGCCGCCGGCCGAGGGTCCATTGCTGCGGAGCGTAGGGTATGTCGTCGAATTCGGCCTCCTGGGCGGAGGCGGGCGCAGGCCCGAGCCCGAGCGCGGCCAGTGGCATCGTCAGCGCCAGCGCGAAGGCGAGGAGCGGACGAGCCAGCCGCTCGAAGGGAAGGGCAATCGCCAAGATCGACCTCATAAAAGGCACCGGGCGGACGTTAACGGTCCGCCCGGCGTATGGTTCAAGATGCGCTCGGCCGATTATTCGGGAAGCGCGAAGACGTAGAGCGTGATCGGGTTCCCGTTCGGGAGCCGCACTTCCGGGGTCAGGTTGCGGAGACGGCCGAGGCCGTTGCCCCAGTTCGCCACCGCCGCGATGTACTGCCGGCCGTCGGCCTCGTAGCTGATCGGGAACGACTCGATCGAGTTGCTGAGGATCGGGCTGGTCCACAGGACCTCGCCCGTCTCGTCGTCGAAGGCGAGGATCTTGCGGTCGAGGCTACCGACGAACACCAGGCCGCCGCCGGTCGGCAGGGTCGAGCTGGTGATCGGGGCACGCTGGCGGTACGTCCACACCGTCGACTGGTCGGTCAGGTTGACGGCCTGGACACGGCCGACATTGCCGTCGCTGTTGGGCACCGGCACGCGCGAGTAGGTCTGCAGCCCGCCGCCGGTATAGACCTGGCCCGGGTCGAGCGGGTTGACCGTGGTGTTCGAGCAGAACTCCACCATCGGCAGATAGAGCGTCTGGGTGCGCGGGCTGTAGGCGGTAGCCTGCCAGGCCTTCGAGCCCGGGTCGGCCGGGCAGTTGAACGTGGTCTGTCCGATGACCGGGATGACGTCCGGGTTGATGGTCTTCTCGCCGGTCGCCGGGTCGATCGAGAGGACGACGTTCTGGTCGACCGTCTGCTGCGCCCAGAGCCACTCGCCGGTGAAGCGGTCGAGGGACTCGATGATGCCGATCTTGCCGGTCGTCACGATCTGCCGGCGCTCCTGACCGTTGAACGGCAGGTCGACGAGGATGCGCTCGTAGACATAGTCGAGGTCGAGCGAGTCGGTCGGCAGATACTGGTGGTACCACTTGAGCTCGCCGGTGGTGATGTCGATGGCGAGCGTCGAGTTGGTGTAGAGCGCGTCGTTGGTGAAGTTCGGGTCCGCGGCCGCAGGCAGGAGGCCGGCGATCTCGAGGTTCCACGGATAGGGCTGGCCGACGCCGAAGAACACGAGGTTCTGCTCGGGATCGTAGGCGCCGGAGATCCACGCCGAACCGCCGTGGCGGCTCTCGACCGGAATCCCGTTCCAGCTTCTGCCCTCCGGCGTGTCGCCGCTGGCGATGGTGTTGACGCGCCACAGCTGCTCGCCGCTCTCGGCGTCATGGCCGGTGATGAAGCAGCCGCCCGGCTGGGCGTTGCCGCACGAGGTCATGCCCTGCACGACCACGCCGTTGGCGACGATCGGGCCGGACGAGTAGCCCCAGCCTTCCGCCACGTCCGCGACCTGCTGGTCCCACACCACCTGGCCGCTCTTGGCGTCCAGCGCGATGATGTGCGCGTCGCGCGTTGCGATGTAGAGATTGTCGCCGTAGAGCGCCTTGGTGCGGATGCTGTTGACGCTGACGCCCTCGGGCTTCTCGTATTGATACTCCCAGATCAGGTCGCCGGTGGCCCCGTTGATCGCCTGGATCACGTGGTCAGAGTTCTGCAGGAAGAGGACGCCGTCATGGGCGAGCGGGTTCTCCTGCGTGCGCCCCGGGACCATGCCCCAGGCCCAGGCGAGCTCGAGGTTCGCGACGTTGTCCTGATTGATCTGGTCGAGCGGGCTGTAGCCCCAGCCGTTATAGGTCCGCCGTGCCATCAGCCAGTCGCCGTCGGCCGGGTTGAGCAGCATCTCGTCGGTGACGGTGCTAAGGGCGTCGATGGGAGACGCTTGCTGGGCCTGG
Source organism: Bauldia sp. (assembly GCA_020853895.1). Taxonomy (GTDB): domain Bacteria; phylum Pseudomonadota; class Alphaproteobacteria; order Rhizobiales; family Kaistiaceae; genus JADYYB01. Next base: position 31,664 of record JADYYB010000098.1, on the reverse strand, counting down.
CTGGGTAGGCTGAGGAGCACGAGCGCGGTGGCTCCGAATACCGAAGTGAGCAGTCTGTCCTTACGCATGTTGCGTTTCTCCTCCCTCTGATTTTTCTTTGTCGGCGGTGGCCGCAGGCACCGGGCCCCGAGATGACAGGGAAGGGGCCGCTGCGTCAAGCGGACGCACATAAAACACAATACCGCGGCATTGTAAATTTCGATCGCTAAGCGGTGCTCGACAGGGAGCTTGGCTTGCTCGGCGCCTCCGCGGGGGGCGTTCGGCAACTCTGCCACGAGAGCAGGGAAAGTCCAAACACAACTCTGTCGGGAGAGACCCTGATCCGAGCGCGGCAAGGATCCGGCGCCGGCCCGTATGGCTCCGCGACCGGCGGTCAGGCCGCCTTGCGGATCTCGGTGACCAGCGCCAGGCAACTCTCCGCCACCTCCGCGTCGGCGGACTGCTCGGCGAGCAGATCCTCGAGCTCGGTGGCGCGCGCGCTGATTTCGGCGAAGCCGAACGTGCCGCCCGCGCCGGCGAGGCGATGGGCGATCTGCCGAAGCTCTGCGGCGAGGCCGGACGGCGCCAGTCCCGCGCGGAGCTCGGCGGCCATTCCCTCGATGGTCGTCGACTCGGCGATCGCGCGCTCGCGGAATTTCTCCCGCAGCTCGTCCAGGCGCTCGTCGAAGGTCTCGTTCACGGCTTGATCCTCTGCTTGACCGCGGCCGCCAGACTCATCGGGTCGAACGGCTTGGTGATGACGTCGAGCGCGCCGAGCGAGATGAAATGCTTGAGCTCGTGCGCCTGCGCGCGGGCGGTGATGAAGATCACCGGAATGCTGCTCGTCTCGGCGTTCTGGCGAAGGCGCGAGAGCGTGGTCGGCCCGTCCATCGATGGCATCATCACGTCGAGAAGGATGGCGTCGGGCCGCCAGTCGGCGGCGGTGGCGAGCGCCTGCGCGCCGGAGGCCTCGGTGCGCACCTCGAAGTCGGGATCGAGCTCGAGCGCGATGCTGGCAATGGTGCGGAGATCCGCCTCGTCGTCAACGTAGAGCACTTTCATAGCGCGCCTTCTGTTCTTGAGGGGGAGAAGGGAGGCTGAGCACCGCGCGCACCGCCTCGACGAGCGTTGCGAGCGTGCTGCGGGACTTGGTCAGCACGGCATGGACCTGGCGCGCGAGGTCGGGACTCGCCTCCTGCGCGCTGAACACCACGATCGGCAGGGGCCGCCCGTCAGTGCCGACAAGGTCGGGGAGGAGGTCGCGGCCCGCGCCGTCGGACAGGCTGAGGTCGAGGATCACCAGCTGGAACTGCTGGCGGGAGAGCCGCTGCCGCGCCATCTCGAGGCTCGGCGCGGGGATCACCTGGAACTCGTCCTGCAGCGCGTGGCGCACGACCTCGAGAACGTCGCGGTCGTCCTCGACATGGAGGATCGACGGCTTGCCGCTGCCGGTGCTCTTCGCGAGCACCTCGCCGACCATCGCCGGCAGCTGCGCGAGCTCGTTCTTGCTCTGCGCCCAGTAGAGGACGGGCAGGGTCTCGGCCGTGACCTCCTGGTCGCCGCGCCGCGACTCCTTGAGCGAGAGGAGCACCACCGGGATCGAAGGGAGCGGGGCGCGGTCCTGCATCGCCCGGATGAAGCCGCTGACATCCTCGCCGACCACCGCTATGTCGACCACCGCCGCCTGCACGGCGTTGAGGCTGACCGCGGCGATCGCGGCCTCCCGGCTGAACACCACCTCGCAGGCGAAGTCGGCGCCCGCCAGCGTGGAGGTGACGAGCCCGGCGTCGGCCTCCGATTGCACGCAGACCAGGATGAGGCGGCGGCCGAGCGTCAGCGCGCGGATCGGCGAATCGTCCTGGGCGACCGCGGTCTTGAGGTCGATGTGGAAGACGGTGCCGCGAGCGGTTTGCGTCTCGAACGAGATCACCCCGCCATGCCGGTGCACGATCTCGCGCGCGATGCTGAGGCCGAGACCGGAGCCGCTCTTCTGCCGCGCGTCGGAGGCGTCGGCCTGCGAGAAGCGCTCGAACATCCGTGCCCGGAAGGCGTCGGGGATGCCTGGCCCGCGGTCGCGCACCGAGATGCGCACCCCGCCCGAGGGCGTCTTGATCGCGCCGACATCCACGCTCGCCCCGCGCGGGGAGAACTTGACCGCGTTGGAAACGAGGTTGGTGATCGCCTGGTTGAGGCGGTCGGTGTCGGCGCGGATCTTCACGCCCGGGAGCGTCGCCACCTGGCGGAGCTGCACGCCGAAATTGTCGGCGAAGCCGCGATTGGCGGCGATCACCTGCGCCACGACGTCGTCGACCGGGGTCTCGGCGAACTGGAAGGCCATGCGGCCCGACTGCAGCTTCTCGATGTCGAGGATGTCGTTGACGAGCCGGATCAGGCGCTGGGTGTTGGTGCCGGCGATCTCGAGGAGCCGCTTGGCGCGCTCGTTGATCTCGCCCGCCGCCCCGCCGACGATCAGGCTGAGCGACCCGCCGATCGAGGTGAGGGGAGTGCGGAGCTCGTGGCTGACGGTCGAGATGAACTCGGTCTGCATCCGCTCGATCTGCTTCCGCTCGGTGATGTCGCGGATGAAGACCACGAACATGTGCCGCCCGCCGGCCTCCATCGCCCCGACCGAGATCTCGGCCGGGAAGGTGCTGCCGTCTTTGCGCCGCGCGGTGATCTCGCGCGCGCTGTGCAGCGAGTTGGCGACGAGCCGCTGCGGCGTGTTCTGCGCGTGCGTGGTGTCGAGGAGCATCGCGAAATTGCGCCGCGCCACTTCCTGCGCCGAGTAGCCGAAGAGCGCCTCGGCGGCCGGATTGAAGCGCTCGACCGTGTCGCTTTCGTTGACCGTGACGATGCCTTCGGACGCCGACGCGAAGAGCGCCTCGGAGCGCGCCAGGGAATCGGCGACGACGTCGGCCATGCGCTGCCGCTCCGCCGCGCGCGACAGCTGCTCCATGACGTAGGGCCGCTGGTCGCGGCCGATCGCCTGCGGGTTGCGATAGGGGTCGCCGGCGATGAGGAGCCCGCCCGCCACCTCGCGCCCGTTGCGGATCGGGATGAGCGTGAGGTTGAGCGAGGCGGTGCCGACGCCGAGATCGACCGGGAGGTCGATGGTCACCGGCCCGACCAGCTTCCGCACCTCGGCCGCCACGAAGGAGATCACCGCCGCGGGGTCCTCGCCCTGCGGCTCGGGCAGCCAGCTACCCTCCGGCGCACGCTTGCCCGAAGGGTCGATGCGGAAGGCGAGGCCCCAGGGCGAGCGAAGGTCGGCGGTGACCACTTCCAGCGTGCGGCGGAGGGCGAGGTCGAAGGTGGCGCGGTTGGAGGCGTCGGCGATCTCGCTGAGGAAGCGCACCAGCCGTCCCTGCCGGTCGGCCGCGCGCTCGGCCCGCTGCCGCCGGTCGAGGAGGAGGAAGGCCCACAACGAGCCGATGACCGTGAACGCGCCGACGGCCAGCATGAGGTAGAAGGTGAAGGAGAGATACCCGTCATTGACCTGCGTCTCCGAGGCGATCGCCTTCTGCAGATGGTCGGCCTCGTCGGCGAGGAGATCGTTGATCACGTTGCGGATCTCGGTCATGACGCGGGTTCCCTCGCCATTGGTGATGAGATCCTCGGCGCGCTCGACGTCTCCCGCGCGCCGCGTGTTCATTGTCTCCGTGAAGAGGTTGAGCCGGTTGCGGATGAGCGAGATCAGCCGCGCCACGTCGGCCGGGTCCGCGCCGGCCGGAATCAGCATCGCCTGCAGGCGGTCCATCTGCGGCACGATGGCGTTGGTCGCTGCGTGATAGGGGTCGAGGAACGACTGCCGGCCGGTGATGACGTAGCCGCGCTGGCTGGTCTCCCCATCCTGCAGGAGCGACATCACCCGCTGCAGCTGCGAGCGGCGCTCGAAGGAGGCGTTGATCTCCTCGCGCACCATCCGCCCGGAGGCGAACTCGCGCTCGAGCGTGCCCCAGGCCACCACCAGCATCAGCACGATCAGCGCCGGCACGCCGACGAAGATCGGCAGCATCCGCAGGCGGAAGGCGTATCCGCGGTCAACGAAGGCGGCTCGGAGCGGTGGTTTGCGCACGCTGAACACTATGCGCAAAAGCGTAGAAAATTGGGTTAATCGGCCAAGTATAATCCGCGCGATCGAAGGTTAAATCGCGCGCCGTTGCCTGGATTCAGGTAATGAATCGGATGCCGATGTCGTTGCCGATCTGCCAGCGCACTTCCACCCGCCGCGTGATCCTCGTGTCGAGGAAGAAGAGGTCGAACTCGTCCGGCGCCGAGAAATAGTCGGTGACCCGGATGAGGGCGCCGGTCGGCGAGACGTCGCGCACCACGCAGTCGAGCGTGGAGCCGAGGCCCTTGAGGATGATCTGCGCCCGCTTGAGGACGCGCTGGCGCCGGTGCTGCCGGCGGTCGGTCTGCCGGTCGGAGATGATCGTCGTGGTCGGCATCGCGCCGCTGGCGCGGCGCTCCGGCTCGGCCTCGCCGCTCTCGGCGATGGCCAGCTGGGCGTCGGCGGCCTCCATCACGGCGGAAGGCTCGCTTCCGTCCTTGGGGAAGAGGCCGAACCCCATGACCGGCGCGAGCTTCACAGAGACCTCGTCGAAATTGACGTCGAACACCATCTGCCGGCCGAGGCGCCGCTCTATCGCCTCCATGGTCTCGGGCGTGGCGTCCTTGTCGACGATGTAGATGAAGGTCGTCCCGTCGTAGCGGGCGACCGTATCGGTCTCGCGGGCGGCCTTCTGCAGGCGGCCCGCGAAGACGCGCAGCACGCGGTCGGCGATCACGTAGCCGAGCCGGTCCTGGAGCTGCAGGAAGCCGTGGATGCGGACGAGGCAGAGGCCGAAGGGGACGCCCCGCCGCTTGGCCCGCGTGCCGAGCTCGCCGAGAAGCGCGTCGGCATATTCGCGGGCGTTCAGCCCGGTGAGGGGATCGCGGCCGACGAGGCGCGACAGCTCCTCGCGCTCGGCCCGCTGGCTCTGTTCCTGGATATGCCGCCCGACCGCTCCGCGCACCGCGTTCACGAGCTCCGTGGGGTTGAGGTTCTTCTTGGAAAGGTAGTCGCTGAAGCCGCCGCGGAAGGCCTTGACCGCGGTGCGCTCGCCGCCCTCGCCGGTCAGCATGACGATCGGCGGCGGGTCGAGATAGCGGCCGCGCACCGCCTCGCCGATGGCAAGGCCGGTCTCCACGCCGAGATTGTGATCGAGGATGACGCAGTCGAAGGGCTGGTCGGCGAGCTCGTCGAGGAGCTCGGCCCCGCTCGCCGCCTGGACGACGCGGATGCCCTGCCGGCTCAGGAGCTCGCTGAGATAGGCCCGGTAGAGGTCGTCGTCGTCGACGACCGCGACCAGCAGCGCGCCGGTCGCCAGCAGTCCGGCGCTGACCCGCTCGCTCGCGCCGACCTCGACACTGGGGTTCATTTCACCCGCCTCGGAAACGCCAGGAGCCCCCGCAGCGGTCGCTCCGTTCCGAAGCCTACATTGCGCCAAGTTCCTGAAGCGCAACTTAAGAGAGCAGGGCAAATGCAACCGACGCCGGCTGAAACCGGCGCGATCAGGTGCTTCCTTAAGCCGGACGGCCCGCGTCCGGCTCAGGTCGGGTCAGTGCCTTGCTGCCGCGTCAGCTCGAACGGCTGGCCGGCGAGGGCAGGTGGAAGAAGCCGAGGATCCGCTGCAGGAAGCCCTGGCCGCCGGCCGGACGCCGTGTGGCCGAGGCTTCGCGCCAGCGGGTGACCGTCGCCCCGTCGGTCATGTTGGCCGCGCTCGACGGGCCGGCCTCGATCTCGGTCAACGTGTTCTCGGTCGCCATCGCCACCGGGGCGGGGGCCGGCATGTCCGACTCCTCGTAGGGGAGGCTGTAGAGGCGGGCCAGCGCCGAGCGCTCGATCTGGTAGACCCAGTCGTCGGCCCGCGTGGCGGCAAGCCGTCCGTCGACGATCGCGCGACGCAGCGAGGTCTTGCTGATACCGGTCAGTTTGGCCGCTTGGCCCAGCGTGAGCATGTGTGTCATCGCGAAAACGACGCTCCTTTGCGAATTGCCGAGTGAACTCCTGGAGACTCCTGAACTGGCGGCAACGCTAGGAATTGATGGTTAACGGAGTGTTAATGGCGCAGCATTTCGAGGCGCAGCAAGGCGCCTTGAGCTAGGCGGCGAAGCCGCCTTTGCCGCCGACCACGCGCAGCGTGCCGGCCTGGGCGGCGAGCTCGGCGCGAATCATCGCCGCCGGCTGGGCCATGCCGAAGAGATGGCCCTGTGCCTCATTGACCCCGAGCAGCCTGAGCGTGCGCAGCTGGTCGGCCGTCTCCACGCCCTCGGCATTGACCTCGATGTCGAGCCCCTGCGCCATGGCGGTGACCGCCCGCACGATGGCCACCGAGCCGCGCACGTTCGGCACGCCGGTCACGAAGGTCTTGTCGATCTTGATCTTGGAGATCGGGAAGCGCGCGACATAGGCAAGCGAGGAATAGCCGGTGCCGAAATCGTCGAGCGCGAACTGCACGCCCATGTCCTTGAGCTGGCTGGTGACCGAGTTGATCACTGCGTTTTCCTGCAGGAACAGCGACTCGGTGATCTCGAGTTGCAGCTGCGAGGGCGGCAGGCCCGAGGCGTCGAGCGTCTCGCGCACCGAGGCGACGAGGTCTCCGCGGGTGAACTGGGCGGGCGAGATGTTGACCGCGAGCCGCACCGGCAGCGGCCAGCGCGCGACCTCCTCGCAGGCGCGCTGCATGATCCACACGCCGAGCGGGTCGATGAGGCCGATGGCTTCGGCCACGGTGATGAAATCGCCCGGCATGACCACGCCGCGCTTGGGGTGGTTCCAGCGCACCAGCGCCTCGACCCCGACCATGCGGCCGGTCTCGATGTTCATCTGCGGCTGGTAATAGACCTCGAACTGGCCCTTGCGGAACGCTTCCCAGAGCTCGAGCTCGAGCTGCTGGCGGTGGGCGAGGCCATCGTTCATGCCCGGATCGAAGAAGCGGTAGATCGCCCCGCCCGCGCTCTTGGCGCGGTAGAGGGCGATGTCGGCGTTCTTGGTCAGGACCGCGGGGTCGGTCGTCTCGCTGGCGATGGCGATGCCGACGCTCGCGCCGATGATCAGGCGATGGCCTTCGAGGTCGAAGGGCTCGCGGAGGGCGATGATGATGCGGTCGGCGACCGCGCCGAGCTCGCCCCGCGAGCGGCCCGAGAGAAGGATCGCGAACTCGTCGCCGCCGAAGCGGGCGACCAGCTCGTCCGTGCCCACCACCTCGCGCACCCGCGCGGCGACGGCGCGGAGCAGCACGTCGCCATAGTGATGGCCGAGCGTGTCGTTGACGTTCTTGAAGCGGTCGAGGTCGAAGCAGATCACCGCCGGCAGATCGTGCTTCTGGTGCCGCCGGTCTTGGAGCCGGTCGGTCAGCACCTCGATGAACTGGTTGCGGTTGGCGAGCCCGGTCAGCATGTCGAAGCGGGCCATGTACTCGACCCGCGCCTCGGCCTCGCGCTCGACCGTCACGTCCATGAAGGTGAGGCAGGCGCTGACCCGGTTGGGGAGCGCGCGCCGCCCGTCGCTCTGCGCTTCGCCAAGGCGCGAGGGCGTGACGGTGTATTCGAAGATCGTCTTGGTCCCGTCGCGGTTCTCGATGACCAGCTCGGCCGGCGGCTGCCGCCGCCACACGCCGCGCCGGAAGCGGTCGATCGACACGCGCATCTCCTCGGCGAGCGCGGCCGGCAGCACGTCGGCGTAACGCCGTCCGACCAGGCGGCTGTTGTTCTCGACCTTGAGGAGGGCGCTCGCCGTGGTGCTGGCGAGGCCGATATTGCCGTCCTCGCCGACGATGATCACGCCGGCGAAATTGTCCTCGATGACGCGCTTGAGGAGCGCCTCGGTGTTGCGCGTCTCCGCCTTGCTGACCGCGAGGGTCACGCGGCCGAAGTCGATCTCCTTGACGATCGAGAGGAGCGCGAAGCCAAAGAAGGCGGCGTGCCACAGCGAGGTCGGCAGCGCCACCGCCTTGCTGATTTGCAGAAGCATGGCCGCGATCTCGGTGCCCGCCGCCATCAGCACGGCGACGCCGAGGATCTGCGTCCACGGGAAGCGGCCGAGCAGGGCGACGAAGATCAGCCCGATGAGGACGAGGCCCGCGATCAGCACCTCGGTGCTGACCCGGACCAGCGCGCGGTCCTGCAGCAGGGTCTCGAGCGCCACCGCGTTCAGCGTGTGGCCGGAGATGAGGCCGTAATTCGGAACCTGGAAGAGGTCGCGGAGCTCGATCGCGGAGGCGCCGACGATGACCGTCCGCCCTTTGACCCGCTCCGGGGCGACGCGGCCCTCGAGGAGGTCGATGACCGAGACGCGGTCGATCTGGTCGGCGCGGATGCCGTAGTCGATCAGGAACTCCTCGCCGACATTGCCCACGCTCCCGCTCATCACGGCGGGCAGGGAGAGCACCGGCTCGCCGTCGATCCACTGCCCGAAGGCGAAGGCGCGCACCTGCCCGTCGGGATCGGGGCGGACATTGACCGTCGCCCCCCAGCTCACCGCCGCGAAGCGCTCGATCGGCCGGCTATAGGTGACCGCGTCGCCGTCGGCGCTCGCCTGCTGCTGGAAGATCGGCAGGATGACCGCGCCGCTGGCGCGGCGGAGGGCGCTCTCGAGCGCCTGGTCCTGCTCGGGCGTGGAGCTGGTGCTGAAGTCGATGTCGAGCGCGGTCTCCCAGGCGCCGTATTCGACCAGCCGGTCGATCACCTGCGCGTGGATGCCGCGCGGCCACGGCCAGGCGCCGATCTCCGCGAGGCTCTTGGCGTCGATGTCGACCAGCAGCAGCTCGCCGGTCGGCTGGCGCTGGCCGAGCTTGAAGCGGAGATCGCCGAGGAAGGCGTCGACCGGCAGGAGGATCCCTCCGAACCAGGCGCCGAGCGCGAGAACGGCGACGAGGAGTGCCGACGCTAGGGAGCGGGCCATCTTGGCGTTCCGCGCGAGAGAGGTCGCATTCTTCGTTGCCCGTTGCGCCAGCCCCGGCGCAGGGCGTGACAGTGCCCCGGCTGCCGCTAAGCTTCAGACAAGGACTTGCCTAAAATTTTAGGCATCGGCTCCGAGTTCGAGGCCTTTGCGGGACGAAAAGAGCCGGCCCGCGTCTCCGCGGCCGGCTCCGAAAAGGGCTCGTTTCCGGGACTGGAGGCCTAGAGGAGGCCGCCCAGCGCGCCGCCGAGACCGCCTACCGTATCGCCGATATCCTCGACCAGCCCGCCCGCGGTGTCGCCGAGGTCGCCCACGGTATCGCCGAGGTCTCCGACCGTCTCGCCGAGATCGCCCACGACGTCGCCGACGCCGCCGACCACGTCACCAACAGTATCGCCGACATCGCCGACGAGATCGCCGACCGTACCGCCCACCTCGCCGACGAGGTCACCGGTCGTGCCGAGAATGCTCCCGGCGAGGTCGGTGACGAGATCGGTCGTGCCCATCGCGGTCTGCGTCAGCCCGCCTCCGCCGGCGGGAAGGTCGGGAAGGCCCAAAGGCGCGCGCGGCGCGCCCTGCCACATCCTCGGCGCGGCATCGCCGAGGAAGCCCAGGAAGCCGTGATCGCGCGTCACGATGGCGTGCATGCCGGCGAGGAAATCGCCCATCTGGCCGGAAGCGAGCGCGGTGACTTCCACGATGCCGCGGCTGACCTCGACCTCCGCCTGCCGGCTCGACGTCGTCACCACGAAATGCGTGCCCTTGACGAGCGCGGCGAGGAGCGGGGTCTCGACCGCGAAATGCTGGACGTTCTGCCGCTCGACCTCGAACTCGGCGCTGCCCGCGTGCTGGATCATGGTGGTGAAGGCGCCGCTCTCGGCGACCGTGAGCATGGTGCTCGGCCCGACCACCACGCTCTCCCGCCCGCGGACCAGCATCGCCCGCCCGTTCGGGCCGGTGGAGACCGTCGACCGCTCGGCGACCGTGCTGCCGGTGGAGACGAGGATCGCGGCCGTGCCGCCGGTGCTCACCCAGACCTCGCCGGAAGAGCGGGCGATGCGCCACTCGTCGGCGAGCGCGGAGGCGGAGAAACCCGCCACGCCGGCGACCAGCGCAACCACACAGATCCAGAACTTCTTCATGCTTTTCGGCCCCGTCTTGTTGCCGAAAGCTCTGGACGACAGCCTCTAAATAACCGCCAAGGAACTGACTAAAATTATCGCGTCGGGGTTAGTCCTGGTGGCTTTCCCGAGGCAACGGGTGACGGTCGGAGTCCTACGGAACACTTGAGGCTAGGCTCGAGCACGGGACGTTTGACGATTAACCGGAGACGTGAAAACCGACAAAGCGAGTCTATTCCTCGCAATATGTTGACAGTCATTCGCGGCCGCCTCACGGAAGCCGCGCAATCGGCGGCAAACCCTGGCTTCTGCCCCACGCCGGCCCCGCCCACATGCAACAGGCACGAAGCGCGCTTTTGCGATTGATCCGGCGGACGCGGAATGTCTCTCTTCGCCCCGACCGCAAAGCCTGCCGGGGCACTGCCATGACCAAGCTCACCTGCTACCAGCTGACGCCCGACGCGCCCCGTCTCGTTCCCGCCCGTTCCGAACGCGCCTGGATGGACGCGACGCGCATGCGCTACGCCTATCGCTGCCTGCCGCTCACCATCGCCAATTCGATGGGCTGGGAGCTGCTGATGCCATGGGCGGTCAGCGCCGAATGGAATGGCGGCCCCGAGCTCGCCGACATCGCCATCGACGGGGTCGCGGCGGGCGACCATACGAGCTTCGCCCTGTCCCATTTCGGGCACGGCATCCTCACCTTCCAGACCGGCTATCTCTTTCGCACCGACCCCGGGATCGCCCTCTGGGTGCGCGGCGCGCCGAACCTGCCGAAGGACGGCATCGCCCCGCTCGACGGGATCGTGGAGACCGACTGGATGTCCTTCGGCTTCACCATGAACTGGATGTTCACCCGCCCCGGCCGGGTCCGTTTCGAGGCCGGCGAGCCGTTCTGCTTCATCACTCCGATCGGCTACCACGCGCTCGACGCGGTCGTTCCCGAGGTCACGCCGATCGGCGAGCACCCGGAAATGGCGGCCGCCTACCAGAGCTACGCCGAGCGCCGCCAGAGCTTCAACGACCGGCTCGCCGTGAGCGACCCCGAGACCGTTCGGCAGGGCTGGCAGAAATGGTACATGCGCGGCGTGAGCCCCGACGGGACCGAGCGCAACCCGCACCACATCTCGAAACTGCGCCTTGCCGAGCCCCGCAACATGGTCGCGAACGGCGCGGAACCGGCCTTGGCCGACCGTGACCCGGATGCGACGCCCCCGCGGAATGCCGGCGGGTAGGCTGGGCCTCTGCTCGATTTCTGGTTGACCGGCCGGCTCTCTCCGTCATCATCGGCGGGGTTTTCTTGGGAGAAGCCACGATGCACGACGAGAAGCGGCACTTTTCCAAGCCTTTGCGGGCAGACTCGACCGATTCGGCACCCTTCGGCCCGCCGCCGCCCGATCAGTTTTCCGCCCATGTCGGCCCACCGCCGCCCCCGGCCCGTGGCCGCGCGCCGATGGGGCCGCCGCCGGGTGGCCCGTTCGGCCCGCCGCCCGTGGCCCACGCCGCGCCGTTCGGCCCCCCGACAGGGGGAGCTTTCCGCGCTCCGATGGGTCCTCCGCCGCCGGAGGACGTGTTGCGGCCTCTCTTCGGTCCTCCGCCGGCGGGAACTCCCGAGCCGCGGTCGGCTGTGCCGCCTCCCTCGGCGCCGATGGGTCCGCCGCCCACCGTCTGGCCTGCCCGTTAAACTCGGGCGAGCGATCAGGTTTCAAAAAGCCGCCGGACATCCCGGCGGATTTCTTTTAGCGCCGTCGCGGCGTGACGAAGCCGATGCTCCACCAGCGTATCCGGTGGATCAGCTTGGAGTGGGGAATGGCCACCATGCCGCTCTCGCGGCAATCGATGGTCGCCAGGGCATCGGCGAGGCGCTGTCGGGCGTAGAGATTATTCTGCGCGCCGCGCGACAGGACCTTCCGCTTCCGCCACGGGCCGAGCGAGGGGTTGGTGTTGATCTCGTAGACTACCGGCCGCCCGCCGACCACGCCGAGATCCGCGCGCCCGAACTCGATCCCGCCGAGCTCGAAGGCCGGCCTCAGCTCCGCCGCGAAGCGGTTGGACTGGATCGCCGCCCACTCGTCGTCGAGGATCGCCTCGCTCTTCTTCTTGGCGTCGCCGATCTTGACCAGCCAGTCGTCGTCCACCGCGATGTGCTCGAGCACCATCGCCTCGCCGATCCGGTAGAGGCCCCATTTGGCCCACAGCCCGTCGCGATAGATCTCGCTGCACTGCTCGACCACGATCTGCCCGCGGAGCGGCACCCCGCTCGCGCGGAGGCGGGCGAGGGCGGCGTCGAGCTCGGCCTGGTTCTGGTGGAGCTCGGGCCGCGCCGGCAGGTGGTCGTACTCCGAGCGGATGAAGACCGGGAAGCGTTTCGGCTTCGGCCTCTCGTCCGCCCGGCTCGCCGAGAACGGGTTGATGCCCGCCGCCTCCAGCGTCTGCAGGAGCTCGATCCGCGCCATCGCCTTTGCGGGATCGTTGAGGCAGCGGAGCCCTGCCGCGGTCATCCCGCGATAGAGCTCCGAGACGAGCCGCAGCTCCCATTCCGCCAGCCGCTCGAGATCGCCGAACACGTAGGTCGCGCGCGGCAGGCGCCGGCGGCGGAAGAGCTGCCCGTAATGCGCGAGCCGGAAGGTCGGGGTCGGCACGCCGAACTTGCCGTCGGCGATGGAACGCAGCGTGTAGCCGTTTCCGCGCGTGGACAGGAACACGATCATGGCGGCGCACAAGAACGGAACCGACCCCGCCTGACAAGCGCCCGCCGTGCGCGTTCACGGCTGGATTTGCTCCCGCCCGCGCCCGCACACGGAGCGGTGATCGACGGTTGAAGTGCTTGATTCTGCGCCATCTTAAGTTGTTCCTAAGGGTCTTCTGATCCTCTCGGCGCGTGCACCCGATCGCCGCCAGGACCAATTCGTGGCGTGCCCTCATCGTGGCATCGGTGGGCGGCGCGCTGCTCCTCTTCCTGCTCGGCCCAAGCCTCTTCGGCCTGGGTGAGAGCGGCCGTTCGTGGTGGGTGAACTCCGGCTGGGTGCTGTCCTCCTCGCTCGCCGCGCTGGCCTGCGGGCTGGCCGCGGCCCGCGGCACCGGCGCCGACCGCCGCGCCTGGCGCGACTTCGCGCTGGCGAGCGCAAGCTGGGCGATCGGCACGGCCTATTGGGCCTATGTGGAGATCACCAGCGGGGTGGCGGCTTTCCCTTCGGCGGGCGACATCTGCTACGGCATCTCCACCTTCTTCCTCCTCACCGGCGTGCTGCGCTTCGTGGCGATCGGCGGCCTCGACCGCGTGCAGCTCGCCAATCTCGCCCTTTTCCTGGCGGCGACGACGATCGCGCTTCTCCTCCTCGTCGCGCCCCATATCAGCCCGACCGCGACCTTCCCCGCCGTCCTGGCGCTGTCCTACCCGGTGCTCGGCGTCGGGACGCTGGCCTTCGGCCTGATCGGGCTGGTCCTCTACGTACCGCGCTCCAGGCGCGTGCCGTTCGGCCTCCTCCTTCTCAGCCTCGCGCTTCTCGGCACCGCCAACCTCTTCTACGCGGTCTCCCTGCTCAGCGAGGGCTACGGTATCGGCGCCTTCTACGACGGCTTCTGGGTCGCGAGCTTCGCCGTCGCAACGCTCGCCGGCTTCGAGCAGGTGATCCGGTGGCAGGCGCGCGGCAGAGCCGAGGAGGACGCCCGTCCGGCCCGCTGGAACGAGACGGCCGAGGTCGTCGTCCCCGCGCTCGCGCTCGGCCTCGTCGTCGTCGCCAGCATCGCCGCCGCGATCGGCAACGGCCAGGCGATGGCGCTGGCTCTCGCTCCCGGCTCCGCGGTGCTCGCGGTGGTCATCGGCCTTCGTGAATTCTGGTCGCTGCAGGACCGCCGCGCCCTCGCGCGAACCGCCGAGAGGAGCGCCCGCCAGCTCGAGGAGAGCCGCGCCCATCTCGCCCGCGTCCTCGAAAGCACCACCGACAGCGTCATGGTGCTCGATCGCGACTGGCGCGTCGTCTACCTCAACGCGGCCGCCGAACGCTCCTCGACCACTGGGCGTCCGATCGTCCTTGGCGCGACCCTCTGGGACATCTATCCCGACATCGTCGGCACGCCCTTCGAGGAGGCCAATCGCCGCGCGATGGCCACCCAGCGTCCGGTCGAGTTCGAGGAGTACTACGCGCCCTCCGACACCTGGTTCCAGGTGCGCGCCTACCCGACGGAGGAGACCCTCTCGCTCTTCTACCGCAACGTCACCGACCGCCACCGCGCCGAGAGCCGGCTGCGCCAGCTGGCCCATCAGGATTCGCTCACCGGGCTCGTCAATCGCCTCCGCTTCGGCGAACTCATCGACGAGGAGCTGCCGGCGGCGCGGCCGGAGACGCCGGTCGTCCTCCTCTATGTCGACCTCGACGAGTTCAAGGAGATCAACGACACGCTCGGCCACTCGTTCGGCGACGCCGTGCTCGCCGAGGTGAGCACGCGTCTCGTGAGAGCCGCTTCCGGCGGGGTGGTCGCGCGGGTCGGCGGCGACGAGTTCGCCGTGCTCCTCAAGGGGCCGCTCACCGACGCCGCGATCGGCGAGCTGGCAGGCCGTATCCTGGGCGAGCTGGCCTTGCCCTGCGAGGTCGACGGCCGCCTCGTCAATGTCGGCGCGAGCGTCGGCATCGTGCTCGCGCCGCGCGATGGCAAGGAGCGCGACCAGCTCCTCAAGAAGGCCGACATCGCGCTCTACGCGGCCAAGAACGACGGCCGCGGCACCTTCCGCTTCTTCGAGCCGGCGATGGCCGAGCGGATCACCGCCCGCCAGCTCCTCCGCGACGACCTGACGGCGGCGATCGCGCGCAGCGAGTTCCAGGTCGTCTTCCAGCCGATCGTCGACCTCCGCAGCGAGCGCATCTGCGCCTTCGAGGCGCTGCTCCGCTGGCGCCACCCGACGCGCGGCGAGATCGCACCGGCCGCCTTCATCTCCGAGGCCGAGGAGTCCGGCCTCATCGTGCAGATTGGCGAATGGGTGCTGCGCATGGCCTGCGCCGAGGCTGCGAGATGGCCCGCCGACATCCGTGTCTCGGTCAATCTTTCGCCGGCTCAGTTCCGGCGCCGCAGCCTCGCCCTTCGTGTCCTCGCCGCGCTCTCCGCGAGCGGCCTCGCCTCGAGCCGGCTCGAGCTCGAGATCACCGAATCGGTTCTCCTGAAGGATTCGGAGGACAATCTCGCCGTCCTCCACGAGCTGCGGCAGCTCGGCGTCGGCATCTCGCTCGACGATTTCGGCGTCGGCTATTCCTCGCTCAGCTATCTGAACTCGTTCCCCTTCGACAGGATCAAGATCGACCGCACCTTCATCAGCCAGTCGATCAGGCGCGAGGAGCCGAAGCGCATAGTCGAGGCGGTCGTCGGCCTTGGCCGGTCCCTCGGCATGACCGTGACCGCCGAGGGCATCGAGACGCGCGAGCAGCTCGACCTCGTGCGCGAGACCGGCTGCGAGGAGGCGCAGGGCCATTTCTTCTCCATGCCGGTTCCCGCCGACCGCGTTCCCGGACTCCTCGCGGCGAACGACGCCGAGACCGGCGCCAGGACTGCCCGGCGCCAGGCCCTCCGGTCCCTGTAGCCCACGCGAAAGCGGTTCGGGCTCGACATCCCCGCCGCCATTTGGAAAGCGTAGGCGGCTGTTGACGAGGGGAGGGGCCCGATGGCCGAGTTCGTGAGCGTCCTCAAGACCGGCGAGGTCTCGCCCGGCGAGATGAAGGTGGTGACCGTGGGCGACACCGAGATCGTGGTCGCCAATGCCGGCGGCCGGCTCTGCGCCTTCCGCAATCTCTGCCCGCACGAGGAAGGCCCGCTTTCCGAGGGCACGCTGGAGGGGACCATCGTCACCTGCCCGTGGCACTTCTCGCGCTTCGACGTCACCACCGGCGAGATCGTCGACGGCGTCACCGACGACTCCCTCACCGTCTACGAGCTGCGCGTGGTCGGCGACTCCGTCGAAGTGGCCAAGCCTTAGCTCGCGCCCACGACGGCAGTTGTTCCAAGTATTTCCGCAAAACTTTTGACCGGGCGGCGCGGAACGCTTCTCGATCACGCAAGTTTTAGCCCCGAAGGGTGGGCTAGGCTGTTGGAGCGTTACGCTCAGGCCGACTCTTTCCATTTGGAGGATACGACATGCGCAAGTCTCTTCTGGCGGCGGTCTCCGCTGCCTCGATCCTTCTTGCCTTCGGCGCCGCTAACGCCCAGGTCTCGATCGGTGGCGATGCCGCCGCCGGGGCCGCCGGCGCTGCCAATGCAGCCGTCGGCGAGAACGCCGCGCTCCTGAACGCCGATGCGGACGCGAACGCGGCCGCCGGCCTCAACCTCAACGCCAACCAGGTCCTGACCTCCGATCCGTTCGGCGACCTCGACGTCACCGCCGCTCTCGGCGCGAACGCCGACGTCCAGGGCTGGATCAACGGCCTCAGCAACGAGCAGCGTGTCGAGCTTCTCGCCCGCTGCAACGTCATCGGCAGCGCCGAGAACCGCACCGGCTTCAGCGCCGAGGCGACCGCTCTCTGCGACGCCTTCGCCGCCCTCCGTAGCGGCCAGGCCGCGAGCATCGGTGGCGGTGCGGGCGCGGGTGCCGGGGCAGGCGCCGGCGGCGTGGTCGGTGCCGGTGCCGGCGCCGGCGGCGCGGCCGGGGCCGGTGCGGCTGTCGGCGGCGCGCTTGGCGCGGGCGTCGGTGGAGCTGCCGGGGTCGGCGGAGCGGCGGCTGGCGCCGGTGCCGATGTCGGCGCGGGTGCCGACGCGGCGGTCGGCGGCGGTGGCGTGGACGTGAACGCGGGCGCCAATGTCGGCGCCGGCGGTGCGATCCAGCTTCCCTAGCCGAGATCCACGATCATGCGATGGGAGGGCGGCTTCGGCCGCCCTTTCCGTTTCCGCCCGTCCGCTACTTTATGACCTTCGCCGGCCTCGCCGGCTGGCCGATCAGCCCGGCGCGGAAGTCGGGCAGGTAGCCGATCCACTCGTCCGAGCGCACCGCGACATTGACCTCCGCCCCGTTCTCGGTGCGGAAGGTCGAGTCGGTCCCGATCACGAAATACTCGCCGTCGATGAAGGCCATGATCGGCGAGCCGGAGTCGCCTTCCGTCGTGTCGCAATTGTGGACGATCGTGTTCTCGTCCTCGACCTCGATGATGTGGCAGCCGAGATGGCCGGAGAGGTGATCGCCGGTGTCCCAGCTGAAGCCCGCCTGGCGAATCTCCCAGTCGAGCGCGGCGCGCGCGTCGAGCGTGCGCGGGGCGACGAAGCCGAGCTCGCGGCCGAGCGGCCGGTCGATGCGGAGGAGCACCCAGTCCGAGCTCGCCGCCTCCTCCTTCTTGCGGTCGTCCTCGCGGTTGGGCGAGAGGAAATAGCTGACCACCTCCGCCTCTTCCGGTCCGTTGCGGAGGCCGATCCCGGTGATGAAGGTCGCCCGCGCGTCGACCCGCGTCTCGTACTCCACGCAATGCGCGGCCGAGACGAGGATGTCCTCCCCGATCAGCGTCGCCGTGCAGCTGCCCCCGTCCGGGTCGACGAGCTGCCCGATCAGCGACCAGGGCGTCTCCGCGGTGTCGAGGAGCTGGCGGTCGTCGTGGCCAAAGAAATGGTCGCGGATCTCCATCGGCCGGTCGCGCCCGATGCAGTCGGCGCGGTCGGTCCGCACCTCGCACTGGCCGTCGCCGGTGCCGGGCTCGTTGCACACCCCGTCGAAGGCGAGCTCGCAAAGGTCGGTCTGGAAGCGGAGATGGGCGACCGCGCCGCAATCGTTGCGGTCGGTGCCCTGGGTGCAGACCGAGTAGCCGAATTGCGGCTCGTCGCACTCCCCGTCATTGGCCCATTCGCAGCTATTGTCCTCGCGGCCGGTGGCGATCCGCCAGCAGTCCGAATAGTCCGTCCCCTGCTGGCAGGCGCCGGTGCCGATCCCCGGGTCGTCGCACTCCCCGTCATTGGCCCAGCGGCAGGTGTCCTCGCCGGTATAGGCGGCGGAGGAGGGGTTCTTGCCGGGCGGGGAGATCCGCTCGAGGAGGTTGCCGAAGCGGCCCTGGGCGAACATCGGCCGCTTGACCGCCGCCTCGCTCGCGCCGGGCGTGCCGGCCACCGGCCAGGCCGCGAAGGCCACCGCGACGCTCGCCGCCCCGGCAAGGCCGCCGAGGAGGCCGAAGAAACGTGTCGCGAAGATCATCGCCGGAAATCCCCCCATGCGCCGCCAATGGCTACTCCGCCGGGCGCCCGAGCACAACTGACCGGCCGAGGAACCTCAGTCGATCTCCGTCACCGCGGGTCCGCGCGGCGGGAGGGCGGGTCCACTCGCCGGAACGCGGCGCGGCGCGGGCCTCGGACCGCCGCGGAGACGGCGGAGATAGGCGCGGAGGGCGGGCTTGGGGTCGTCCCAGGAGAAGCCGATCTGCACGTTGGCGCGGCAGGCGGCGACGAGCGCCTGCATCGCCCAGCGCCAGGCCTGCCCGAAGCCGATGTCGCCCTGCCGGAGCGAGAAGACCAGCCCGGCGACGTCGCCCTGGGTCCACACGAAGCGCGAGCGGCGTGTCGCCAGCGGCCGCGGCTCGGCCGGACCGCCCTCGCTGGCGAGCTCGACCGCGAGCCGCGTCAGCGCGAAGCCCGCCCATTCGATGAAGGCGTAGCTCGCCCCGAAGCGCGCATTGATCTCGAGGAAGCAGCAGGTCCCCGCATCGCGATCGTAGAGGAACTGTGCGCAGCCGACGCCGGTATAGTCCATCGCCGCCACGACCTTGGCGAGCTCGGCGCTGAGGAGCGGGATGTCCCCGACCGTGACCCCCTCGATCGTCTGCCCGCTGCCGTCGTGCCGGTCGGTGCGCAGACTGAACGAGGTGATTTCGCGCACCACCCGGCCGGCCGCGGCGCCGAAATAGATGTTGTAGCGCTCGCCGACGAAGCGCCGCTGGACGAGGAGCCGGCGGAGCCCCTTCGGCCATTCGGAGAGCTCGCGGTCGAGATCGGCGGCCGAGTAGAGGCTGATCGCCTTCCGCTTGCCGATGCGCTTGCCGGCCTCGACCGGCCGCACCACCGAGGGATAGCCGAGCTCGTCCATCACCCGCTTGAGGTCGCCGATGCTCTCGGCCACCGCGAAGGCCGGACCGCTGACGCCGGCCTCGCGCGCGAACGCGAGCCAGGCGAATTTGTCGTGACAGATGCCGAGCACCCGGGCGCTCGGCATCGCGAGGAGCACGCAGGGCGGCACGATCTCGCGCGCCGCCGAGACCGCGTTCAGCGTCGCCTCGGTGATCGGCATCACCAGCCCGATCGCCGGCTCCGCCGCGAACGCCGCGGTCAGCCAGCTGCCGAAATCGCCGCCACCCGCGCCGAGCGCCGGCATCTGCCAAACGCGCTCGACATAGCGCGAATCCTCCGCCCCGCTGGACTCGGGCTCGCAGCACAGCGTGACCCTCCAGCCGAGCCGGTGCAGCTCGCGCGCGGCGGTGAGCGCCGGCCGGTAGTTGCCGATCAGCAGCGCGACCTCGCGGCCAGGGAGGGGAGTCGCGCGCGGAACCTCTACGGCGCTCATTCCGCCGCCTCGACCAGTTCGCGCTCCGCGACCGGCGCCGCGAAGACCTGGGCCGGCACGAAGACCTCGCCGACGAAGAGCTTCCGCGCCGTGCGGACGATCGAGCCGCGCAGCACGCCGTCGTCGGTCGAGAGCTCGACCGAGAGCGTCCCCTCGGGATGCTCGATATGGACCATCGCGCCGTGCGGATCGGCGAGGCCGGCGAGCGCGGCGGGCAGGCTGCCCTCGACGGTCGCCGCGGCGGCGAGGCAGAGCGCCCCGGTCACCGCGTGGGAGCTGTGCGCCTTCCACGGCATGAGGTAGCGCGAGGTGAGGCTGCCGCCGTTCCGCGCCGGCGAGACGATCGCGACCTTCGGCGTGACCGAGCCCGACACGTCGCCGAGGCCCATCCGGCGCCCGGCCTCGAGACGGAGGGCCTCGATGCGCTTGAAGAGATCGGGCCGCGAATTGAGATCCGCCGGCGTCTCGTCGCCGGCGATGCCGAGCCCGTCGGCGCCGACGATCATCACCGGCACCGCATAGGCCGCCAGCGTGACCTCGACCCCGTGGATGATCTCGCGGCTCAGCCCGGTCGGCAGGAGCCGTGCTTCCCCGGTCGTGGGCGCGTCCTCGAAGGAGAGGCGGATCGGCGCGGCGGGATGGGAAAGGCCGGGCAGGAGGCAGTCGCCCGCATAGTCGAAGACGCGGCCCGGCGTCGGCAGGAGCGCGGTGCTGATCGCGCCGGTGTTGACGTGATGCACGTGCACCGCCGTGACCGGCGCGTCGGCCCGGATCAGGCCCGTCTCGAGCGCGAACGGGCCGACGGCGGCGAGGAGGTTGCCGCAGGTCGGGCTGGTGTCGACGCTCGCGCGGTCGACATTCACCTGCGCGAAGAGATAGTCGACGTCCGCGTTCGGCACGCTCGGCGGACCGACGATCGCCACCTTGGAGGTCAGCGGGTGGCCGCCGCCGATCCCGTCGACCTGCAGCGGGTGCGGCGCGCCGAGCGCGGCGATGAGCACCTGGTCGCGGCGCGCCGGGTCGTCGGGCAGATCGGCACTGCGGAAGAAGACGCCGCGCGAGGTGCCGCCGCGCATCATGGTGCAGGGGAGCGAAACCAGTCCGCGGCCGTCGGCCATGAATATCGGCTCCGTCTGCCGTCTGACCGGTGTCGCCGCGCAATGGCGCCGCCGGCCGCATCCTTCAAATGGTTAATGACGGGGCGGCTAGCGTTTGGAAATCACTAGGGAATTGCCGCTCCTCGCGAGCAAAACTAGCTAAAATTGTGCGCACCCGAAACGCGAGAGCTGAAACGTGGTGAATCAACCCGGCGCCGGATCGCCGAGTTTCCGCGGCGCCCCCGAAAGGAGCCGCCCGATGTCGCAACGGATGCCGAGACTTACCTTGACCTGGACCGCGAGCCACACCGCCCAGACGGCATTGGCGACGACCACCGCGATGCCCGCGCCGGTCAGGCCGAGGACCGGGATGAGCGCCGCGTCGAGCGCGAGGAGATAGCCGACGGTGACGAGGCTCCCCCACACGCCGCGTCCCTGGCCGTTGGTGAGCGTGAGGAGCTGCACCCCGGGGCCGCCGGCCGCCGCCAGCGCCTGCCCGACGAGGAGGATGACGAGGAGGCCCTGCCCCTCGACATAGTCCGGGCCGAAGAGGCCGAGGATCGGCCCGCCCGCGAGGACGCCGACGCCCAGCGCTCCCACCGACACCGCGAGGCCGAGAAGGAGCGCGAGCCCGACCGCCTTGTCGCGCTGCGCGGCATCGCGCGCCTTGAAGGCCTGGGCGAGGTCGGGGAGGGCGAGCTGATAGACCGTGTTGACGACGAAGCCGGCGAGCACCGTGATCTTGATGCAGACGCCGAAGAGCGCGAGGTCGCTCTCGTGCAGGAAGAAGCCCGCGAAGAGGATCGCCACGTCGGCGAAGATGGCGGTGAGGAGCCCGATGCTGACCATCGGCAGCGCCGCGCGCACCCAGGCCGTCGCGATCCGCCCTCCGCCGTGCCGCTGGTGCGGATCGTCCGGCACCAGCCGGGAGACGGCCACATTCTGGAACACCGCCTGCGCGGCGGCGAGGATGGCGAAGACGTAGAGGACGACCGGCAGGCTGAGCCGCCCGCTGATCACGAAGAGCCCGACCACGACGGCGAGGAACGCCGCCGGCCGGATGAAGAGGTCGGGCAGGAAGGAAAGGTTGAAGCGCCGGAAGGCGGTGGCCGACACCCCGCCGATCCGGCACATCGCGAAGGCCGGCACCGCGAGCGCGCCATATGAGGCGGCGAGCCGCGTCGCCTCCGGGATGCCCGGCCAGAGATTCACGACGAGAAGCGCCGCGGCCGCGAGGAGGCACGCGCTGAGGAGTACCAGCGAGCGGCTGGTGCGCAGGAAGAGGCGCGAGAGATTGCCCCGCTCGCGGTCCTTGTAGCGGATGAGGAAGCGCACCGTGACGCTGGGGAGGCCGAGCCCGGCCACGACCGCGAGGAAGGCGGAAAGACTGGTGGCGAGGAAATAGAGGCCGAGATCGCCCGGCAGCAGCACGCGCGCGAGGAAGATCTGCGTGACGAAGCCGATCGCCGCCCCGCCGAAGCGGCTGAGCGAGATCAGCGCGAGCTGCCCGAGGCGGCGGAGGATGACCACCGCGCTCACCCGGTCGCCCGGCATTCGCTCGCGCGCGCCGGCAGGACGCGGGCGAGAGCGGTGAAACTTATGCGGAGGATCATTTTGGGACGCTTG
This sequence comes from Bauldia sp., assembly GCA_020853895.1. Classification (GTDB taxonomy): domain Bacteria; phylum Pseudomonadota; class Alphaproteobacteria; order Rhizobiales; family Kaistiaceae; genus JADYYB01. Next base: position 9,386 of record JADYYB010000098.1, on the reverse strand, counting down.
CCGGGGCCGATCGGTTCTCGGCGCAAACGCCGTGCCGGCCGAGGAAAGGGCGCGAACCGTTAATTTCGCGTTCGGCGGAGGGAAGGGACTGCCTCGCTCGTGCTAAGGAAGTTCCGGCACCCAAAGAGAATGGACCCGAGAAGGCTGGAACAGCGCATCCTGGTCGTCACCATCGACCCCGCCTGGCCGCCCGTTTCGGGCGCCGACATCCGCAACTGGGAGATCGCCCGCGCTGCCCGCGCCTACGGGTCGGTGACGCTGGCCTCGCTGGCGTGTCCCCGGGTCGAGGTGGGCTCGGTCGAGGGCATCGCGCTCGTCCATTTCTCCGACCGGCCCTCGGAGGAGATCTTCCGCCGCCCGCCCGGCGCCTCGCTGATCGGGCTCAGCCTTCCACCCGAGGCCCCCGCCCGCCTGGAGGCGCACCTCGCCGGCGGCCCGCTCGACGTCACCGTCATCGAGACGCCAGCCCTCGAACCGCTGCTGCCGCTCATCAGGAAGGGGAGCCGGCGCCTCGTCCTCGACCTCCACAACATCGACTCCGACCTCCACCGCCAGCTGCGGCCGCGCCCCTGGTGGTGGCTGCCGCCCCAGGCGAGGCGTCTCGCGCGCACCCGCGCGCTCGAGCGGTCGGTCGTGGCCGCGGTCGACGAGGTCTGGGTCTGCTCGGCCATCGACGGCGACCGGCTCGCCGCGATCGTCGGCTTCCGACCGCCGACGCGCGTGGTGCCCAACATCGTGCCCGGAACGGTGCCCGAATCGTGGAAGGAGGGGCGGGGCGTCGGAACGGACGGTCCGACCCTCCTCTTCCAGGGCCATCTCTCCTATCGCCCGAATGTCGTCGCCGCCCGTTTCCTCGCCGCCCGCATCCTGCCTGCGGTCCGCGCCAGGCTGTCCGGGGCGCGTCTCGTCCTCGCCGGCCGGAGCCCGCATCGCCACGTCTGGTCGCTGCAGGGGGAGGGCGTGGACGTCCTCGCCGACCCGCCCGACCTCGCTCCGATCCTCGCCCGCGCCGACATCGCGGTCCTGCCCATCCGGATCGGCAGCGGCACCCGCATCAAGGCGCTGGAGGCGATGGCCTGGGGGCTGCCGGTGGTCGGGACGGCGCGTGCGGTCGAAGGGCTCGAGATGCGCGAGGATGTCCATTTCAGCCGCGCCGAGACCGCGGCCGAGTTCGCTGCCGAAGTCACGCGGCTCTGGGCCGACCCCGACCTCTATCGCCGGCGCGCCGCCGCCGGACGCGACCTCGTCGCCTCGCGCTACACCCGCGCGCGGCTGGCCGATGCGATGGCGCCCGCCTTCGCCGCCTGGCTGGAAGCGGGGCCGGTCGCCGGCACGGCTTTCGCGCAGCGGACCGCCCGCGCATGATCCCGAAGATCATCCATCAGACCTGGAAGACCGATGAGGTCCCCGCGAAATTCGCGGGCTGGGTCGAGAGCTGGCGCCGGCTCAACCCCGGCTACGAGTATCGGCTCTGGACCGACCGGATGCTCCTCGACTTCGTGGCGGAGAAATATCCCGACTTCCTCCCGGTCTATGCCGCGTACCCGCAGCCGATCATGCGCGCCGACGCCGGCCGCTATCTGCTGCTGCACCATTTCGGCGGCATCTATGCCGACCTCGACACCGAGTGCCTCGCCCCGTTCGACCCGATCATGGACGAGGACCGGGTCGTGCTCGCCCACGAGCCGCCGACGAACTGGGCGCAGCACAACATCGCCAGCCGCGCTTTCTCCTTCCTGCTCTTCAACGGGCTGATGGCGAGCCCGGCCGGCCATCCGTTCTGGGTCCATCTCGCCGGGCGGATGTACGACTGCCGTTTCGCTCAGGGCGTCCTCGACGCGACCGGCCCGTTCCTCCTCACCGGCGCCTATAACGGCTTCGCCGACAAGGCGTCCGTCGCGGTCTATCCGGCCCAGCTGTTCAACCCCGTCGACTCGAACGGCATCGCCGCCCCCGACTACGCGCCCAACCCGGTCGGCACGCTCGCCAGCCACTACTGGGAGGGCACCTGGTTCAAGAAGCCCCCGCGCCGCCGCAGCCAGCACCGGATCAACTGGTGGCGCGGCAAGTATTTCGCGCTGCGCCACCATCTGAGCCAGGGCGAGATCCTGGATCCCGCCGAGGAGCGCGCGCGGGTAGGTCCGGAGGTCGTCGCCAGTCCCTCGCCCGCCGGCGGCCGCGTCGCGATCCTCGTCCCGGTCCGCGATGCCGCGCAGCATATCGGGCGGCTCCGCGGGATGATCGAAGCGCTCGACTACCCGAAGGAGCTCCTGAAGATCGTCTTCTGCGAGGGCGACAGCGTCGACCGCTCGCGCGCGCTGCTCGAGGAGGCGGTCGGCGAGATGCGGCCGCGCTATCGCGACGCGGTCCTCCTCCGCTACGAGGTCGCCGCTCCCGCCGGCGGCCCGGAGCGCTGGAAGCCTCACTTGCAGCGCCGCCGTCGCGGCAATCTCGCCAGGGTCCGCAACCACCTCATCGACGGCGGTCTCGACGCGAGCGACGACTGGGCGCTCTGGATCGACGTCGACCTCTGGGCGTTCCCGCCGCGCATCGTCCAGCGCCTCCTCGAGGAGAAGGCGCGCATCGTCGCGCCGCACTGCACGGTCTATCCCGGCGGCCCGACCTACGACGCCAACAGCTTCATCGCCGTGCCCTTCGACGACGAGTACATCCTCTACCGCAACATGAAGGACGGCCTCCTGCAGCCCGAGGGCTCGCTCGGCAAGGTCTGCATGGACGGGCTCCGCCACTCGGAGCGGGTCTACCTCGACGCCGTCGGCGGCACGATGCTGCTGGTCGACGCCGGGCTCCATCGCGGCGGCCTCCGCTTTCCCGAGAAGCCCTATCGCGGCCACATCGAGACCGAGGGGCTGGGCCTCCTCGCCCGCGACCTCGGCATCCGCCCGGTCGGCCTGCCGCGCGTCGAGATCCACCACGTGCCCTGGTAGGGCAGGGGGTTGGGGAAATTTACCGGGGAAGGAGCGTTATGTATCGTCCGGCAGACCTGCCGGACGACATTGACGGAGACGCCCTTCTGGCCCGCGCGAGCACCATCTCTGACAATGTGAAGGAGAAGCTTCGCGCCTACCGCGAGAAGCGCGACTTCGCCAGGACCCCGGAGCCGACCCCGACGGCAAAAGCAGGCGAGGCGTTCCGCTTCTGTGTCCAGAAGCATGCCGCCCGCCGTCTCCACTACGACCTTCGTCTAGAGCTCGACGGCGTCCTCAAGAGCTGGGCGGTGACTAGAGGACCGAGCCTCGTCACCACCGAGAAGCGCCTCGCCGTGCAGACCGAGGACCATCCGCTCGAATATCTCGAATTCGAGGGCGTGATCCCCGAAGGCGAGTACGGCGCCGGGACGATGATCGTCTGGGACCAGGGCCGCTGGGAGCCGGTCGAGGACCCGCACAAAGGTCTCGCCAAGGGGCATCTATCCTTCAACCTCCACGGCCAGCGGCTGCACGGCCACTGGCACCTTGTCAGGATGCAGAAGCGTCCCGGCGAGAAGAAGGAGCAGTGGCTCCTCATCAAGGGCAACGACGAGTTCGCCCGCCCGCCCGGCGAGGCGGAGCTGATCGAGGAGGAGACCGCCTCGATCCTCTCGGGCCGCACCAACGACGACCTCAAGGCCGAGGGCGCGGTGCGCAAGGATCACGCCGCGCGCCAGACCACGGTCCGCGCCCGCGAGGTCAAGCTGCCCGCGCTGCCGGAGATGAACGGCGCGCGGAAAGGCATCCTCCCCGTCTTCGTCGAGCCGACGCTGGCCACCCTCACCGACAAGGTGCCGGGCGGCAATCGCTGGATCCACGAGATCAAGCTCGACGGCTACCGGATCGCCGCCCGCATCGACGCCGGCAAGGTCAAGCTGATGACGCGGAAGGGCCTCGACTGGACGCCGAAATTCTCCGTCATCGCCGAGAAGCTGAAGGGTTTCGGCTTCGGCTCGGCGATGCTCGACGGGGAGGTCGTGGTCGAGAACGAGAACGGCATCTCGGTCTTCGGCCTCCTCCAGGACGCGCTCGCCACCGGCCAGCAGGAGCGCGTGGTCTACTACGTCTTCGACATCCTCTATTACGAGGGCATCGACCTCCAGGGCGCGAAGCTCATCGACCGGAAGGAGTTCCTGAAGAAGGTCTTCGACGCGGTCGGGCCGGACGCCCGCATCCGCTACGCCGAGCACCTCGAGGAGAACGGCCAGGAGATGCTCGACCATGCCTGCCGGCTCGGCCTCGAAGGCACGATCTCCAAGCGCAAGGACCTCCCTTACAAGCCCGGCCGCGCCGACACATGGCTCAAGAACAAATGCACCCACGAGCAGGAATTCGTCGTGGTCGGCTATGTCCCCTCGACCGCCGTGCCCGGCGCCATCGGCTCGCTCGCGCTGGCCGTCTATGACGACGACGGGCACTTGATCTATGTAGGCCGCGTCGGCACCGGCTTCAACCAGAAGACCGCGAGGGCGCTCGCCGACGAGCTCCGGAAGATCGAGGTCAAGAAGCGCCACGCCTTCGCCAAGGCGCTGCCGGCCGACGCCGAGCGCGGCGCCAAATGGGTCGAGCCACGCATGGTGGTCGAGGTCGAGTACCGGAGCCGCACCCAGGAGAACATCCTCCGCCATTCCTCCTTCAAGGGCGTCCGCGAGGACAAGGACCCGACCGAGATCCGGATGGAATGGGCGGCCAATGTCCCCATCGAGGAGGCGCCAGTCGTGGAGGCCAAGGGCACACCGAGGATCGAGGGCGTCGAGCTCACCCATCCCGACCGCGTGCTGTGGGAGGCCGACGGGCTGACCAAGCTCGGCCTCGCGCAGTTCTACGTCTCGATCGCCGACTGGATCGTGCCCCATCTCGTCGGTCGGCCGCTCTCGATGTTCCGCTGCCCGCAGGGCATCGGCAAGCCGTGCTTCTTCGCCAAGCACCCGTGGGGCGAGATCGACAAGTCGGTGAAGCATGTCGACACCGGCGACGAGAAGCCGATGATGTGGATCGAGGACCTTCGCGGCCTCGTCGCGCTGGTCCAGTCGGGCGTCCTCGAGATCCATCCCTGGGGCTCGAAGGTCGGCGACCTCGACCGGCCGGACCGCCTGTTCTTCGATCTCGACCCGGGCGAGGGGACGACCTGGAACGACATCATCGTCGCGGCGAAGGAGGTGCGCGAGCGGCTGAAGAAGGTGAAGCTCGAGAGCTTCGTGAAGACCTCGGGCGGGAAGGGGCTGCACGTCGTGGTGCCGCTCACCCCGTCGGCCGACTGGGAGGCGGCGAAGGCCTTCTGCAAGAAGATCGCCGACGACATGACCGCCGACAGCCCCGACCGCTATCTCGCCACGATCAGCAAGAAGGCGCGGGTGGGGAAGATCTTCATCGACTATCTGCGCAACGGCCGCGGCGCGACCGCCGTCGCCGCCTACTCGACCCGCGCCCGCGCCGGCGCCCCGGTCTCGACGCCGGTGGAATGGAGCGAGCTGACCGACACGCTCCGCCCCAACCATTTCACCGTCGCCAATCTCGGCCGCCGCCTCGAGCGCCAGAAGCACGACCCCTGGGCCGACTTCTTCAAGGTGAAGCAAAAGCTCCCGAAGGCCAGCTAGCGTGCGATCCAGCCGGGCCGTGGTCGATCCTCCGGTGGCTCCGACCTGCCCCCTCTCCCCGGCGGGGAGAGGGCTGGGGTGAGGGGGCTCCACCTCTCCGGATGAGGTTCTTGTATGGCGCCCTCTTCGGATGGACCTGTACCCCCTCACCCTAACCCTCTCCCCGGCGGAGAGAGGGGACTGTCGCAGTGGCAGTCGCTCGGCAGGTCAACTGCGGAGGGGATAGCCCACGACAGACCTCAGCGACTGGAAGTTGGGGGGCTGCTCTAGCCCCGCTCGCGGCCGACCATCTCGCAATACCGGAGCGCTTTGCGCGCCCGGGCGGCCCACGCCGAGCGGTCGTCGAGCTTGAGATATTTCCGCCAGTGGAAGCCCGCCTCGGTCGTCCGGTGCGCGCGCTGCAGGAGGAGGGCGAGGTTGAAGATCGCGTCGGCGTAGTCCGGCTCGATCGCCACCGCCCGCTCCAGCGCGGCGATCGCCTCGGGCAGCCGGCCCTGCTCGTCGAGGAGGTCGCCGAGATTGTACCAGCCCTCGGCAAGCCGCGGCTCGGTACCGACCGCCTGGCGATAGAGCGCCTCCGCCTCGACCCGCCGCCCGAGGCCGCGCAGCATGTTGGCGAGGTTGAAGGCCGCCGTGGCGTCGGTCGCGTCGGCTCGCATCGCGCGGCGATAGAGCCGCTCGGCCACCGCGAAGGCCTCGCGCTCCTCCGCCTCCTGCGCCTCGGCGAAGAGCCGGTCGGCGTCCGCGCGCGGCTTCTCGACCGGCATCAGGAACTGGCCGCGCTGGTCGGTGAAGCCGTTGAGCTGCGCGATCACCAGCGCGTCGGAGGAGGCGGGGAAGAGGCGGAGGTTCGCCGGCCCCGCGCCCGGCAGCCATCGGCGGATCTCGCGAAGGCTCGCGCTGATCACCGAGAGACCGACGCCGGCGCGAAGGAGCTCGGCGATCTGCCGCGCGCCGGCGAGCGCCCGGAAGCCGCATTTCCCATTCCGCGCATGGATGAGACCGTAGACACCGAGCTGCTCGACGATCTCGACCGGCAGACCGGAAAGCCCGGCCACCTGCTCGAGCGAATAGTCGAGCGCCTGCTCGGCTGGCGCCGACAGGCCCGCCCATTCGAGGAACTGCCGCTCGCTGACCAGCGGCACGCCGAGCGTCTTGGCGCGGCCGAGGCTGTTGCTGGGATGGCCGTTGGCAAGGAGCGGCCAGCCGAGCTCGCCGACCACCATCACCGTGCTGCGCCGGGAGACTTCCTGCCGTGGCGTCCCGCCATGGCGCGCGACCAGCGCGTAGGCCTCGGCCCGCTTCATCGCGGCGAGGCGGCCCGCGAAGACGACGACACCAGAAAGAGCGGAGCCGTCCAGGGCCTTGGCCATTCCCTCTAGGCGGTTGAGCGTTTCTTGGCGGCGCGGCGGGGCGCGGAGGCGGCCGCCGGCTTCTTCACGTCAGCCTCGATACTGGCCTTGAGCGCGTCCATCAAGTTGATGACGCGCGGCGCCTTCATCTCGGTCGTCGGCGCCTCGATGGCGCGGCCCGCCTGCTTCTGTTTCAGGAGCTCGGTGAGCGCGGTCTCGTAGTGGTCCTCGAACTTGGCGGGCTCGAAATGCCCGCTCTTGGTCTGGATGATGTGTCCGGCCAAGTCCTTCATTTCCTCCGGGATCTCGATGTCGGCGATGTCCTCGAAATAGGACGCGGCCTCGCGCACCTCGTAAGCGTAGCGGAGCGTGGTGGCGAGGAGCCCCTTGTCGAACGGCTCGAGCATCACGACCCGCTCGCGGCGGGCGATCACCACCCGGCCCAGCCCGACCATCTTCGTCTCGCGCATCGAATCGCGGATCACCGCGAAGGCGTCCTGGCCGACCTTGTCGGTCGGCGCGAGGTAATAGGGGTTGTCGATGTAGCGCTCGTCGACCTCGGCCTTGGGCACGAAGCTCTCGATCGTGATGGTGTGGGTGCTCTCGATCTGGATCTTCTCGAGTTCCTCGTCCTCGACGATCAGATACTCGCCCTTGGCGACCTCGTAGCCGCGCCCGATATCCTCCCGCTCGACCGGCTCCTCGGAGCCGGAGTCGACGAGGAGCTGGCGCAGCCGGTTGCCGGTCTTCTTGTTGATCCGGTTGAAGGAAACCTTCTCGGCATTCGACGCCGCCGGGTAGAGCGCGATCGGGCACGACACCAGGGAGAGCTTCAGATAGCCTTTCCAGTAGGCGCGCGGCGCCATCGCTTGTACTCCTCACACCACGACCGTGGACTGAACCACGGACGGCTTAAGGGTCTATCAATTTGGCCAAGCGCGGTCGAATCGCCGAGCCGGAGGCCCCGGCTTTCGAGGCGGAGCCCTTCCGCTTCCAAGTCCCTGATTCCGATGAGGTTTCCGGCCTCCTCGTCGTTCCGGAGAAGGCGACGGCCGCCTATGTCCTCGCGCACAGCGCCGGCGCCGGCATGGCCCATTCCTTCATGAACCAGGCGGCCGATGGCCTGGCCCGTCGCGGCATCGCCACACTCCGCTACCAGTTCCCGTACATGGAGGCGAAGCGCGGGCGGCCGGACACGCCCGCCGTCACCACGGCGACGGTGCGTGCGGCGGTCGAGGAGGCGAAGCGCCGGCTCCCGAAGCTGCCGCTCGTCGCCGGCGGCAAATCCTTCGGCGGCCGGATGACCTCGCAGGCCGAGGCCGCCGAGCCGCTCGGTGTCGCCGGTCTCGGGTTCTTCTGCTTCCCGCTCCATCCGCCGGAGAAGCCGGGCACGAGCCGCGCCGATCACTTGACCGACGTGAAGGTGCCGATGCTCTTCCTCCAGGGTACCAAGGACGAGTTCGCCAATCTCGATCTTCTCGAGCCGACCGTGGCCGGCCTCGGCCCCCGGGCGCGGCTCCACCTCATCCCGGAGGCCAACCACGCCTTTCACGTTCCCGCGCGAAGCGGCCGGAAGGATTCAGATGTCCGCGAGGAGCTCTTCGAAACCCTTGCGGCTTGGATCGCCGAGATCATCTAAGGTGTCCTCACCCATCTGAACCGAAAGGCCCCGCCATGGCGCCCTCGATGACCCACGCCGCCCTCCAGCTCTCGCGCGCCGGCTTCGACCTGAAGCCGCCCTCCGCCGAGCAGCTGAAGACGCTCTCCGCCACGCTCGACGACGAGGAGAGCCGCGTCATCCTCGATCACGGCACCGAGGCCGCCTTCTGCGGGATTTTCACCGACAACAAGCAGGCCGGCACCTATGTCTGCCGCCTCTGCGGCCTGCCGCTCTTCCGGTCGGACAAGAAGTTCGATTCCGGCACTGGTTGGCCGAGCTTCTTCGACCCGATCGACCGGCATCACATCGCCTTCGTCCGCGACACCAGCTACGGCATGGAACGGACCGAGATCCGCTGCGCCCGCTGCCAGGGCCATCTCGGTCACGTCTTCCCCGACGGCCCGCCGCCGACCTATGCGCGGTACTGCCTCAACTCCGTCTCGCTGAGCTTCGTGCCGAGCGGCGAGCCGCTCCCCGACCTCCTCGGCCGCGGCGCCCCCGAGGGGCAGCCGCTCGCGGACGCGCCGGTCAAATCGTCCACGTGACCGGACGGGCGATCATCAGCCAGACGATCGCCAGCACCGCGAAGAAGGCCGGGAAGCCGAACGCGAACCAGATGCGGTAGAGCCGGTGATACGCGGGCGGCAGCACCTCGCCCGCCGCCGCCGCGGCCGCGGCGAGGTCCCGCATCCGCGCCTGCATCCACACCACCGGCAGCCAGAAGAGCCCGGTGACGACGTAGAGGATCGTCGAGGCGACGATCCACGCCTCGCTCAGCGCGTAGCCG
>JADYYB010000097.1 GCA_020853895.1 Bauldia sp. | reverse complement strand
GGATCATCGGCAGCGAGAGCAGCATGCCGAGCGTCAGCGGACCGGCGAGGTAGCCGATCTGAACGTCCGGCTGACGGAAGAACTCGACCACCACGCGCGAGAAGCCGTACCACGCGGCGAAGGCGCCGGAGACGAAGCCGGGCTGGGTCAGGCGCTTCTGGCCGTGGGTGAGGAGGCGGAGGATGAGGAAAAGCGCAAGCCCCTCGAGCGCGGCCTCGTAGAGCTGGCTCGGGTGGCGCGGCTCGGGGCCGGCGGCCGGGAAGACGAAGGCCCAGGGAACGTCGGTGATGCGGCCCCACAGCTCCCCGTTCACGAAATTGGCGAGGCGGCCGAAGAAGAGGCCGAAGGGAACCGCCGCCGCGGCGAGATCGAGGAGAGACCAGAAGGGCAGCTTCTCGAGGCGGGTAAAGATGAGAAGCGCGAGCACGACGCCGAGGAAGCCGCCATGGAAGGACATGCCGCCTTCCCAGATGGCGACGATGCTGAGCGGGTCGGCGGAAAAGCGCGGGAGGTCGTAGAAGAGGACGTAGCCGATGCGCCCGCCGAGGACGACGCCGAGCGTGGCCCAGACCACGAAGTCGTCGATGGCGCGCGGGCCGAAGGGGGGGCCGGCCGGACCCCAGAGCGTCGCGTTGGCGGCGAGGCGCTTGGCGTACCACCAGCCGAGGAGGATGCCGACGATATAGGCCAGCGCATACCAGCGGAAGGCGAACGGGCCGACCTGGACGGCGACCGGGTCGATGGCGGGGAAGGGCAGGACGAACAAGGGCGAAACCGCTCGCTTTCTCGGTAAAAGTCAGGCGATCCGCCGCGCCCGAGCGTGGCGTTCCGCAACCTTGCAGGCTGATCCCGCAGTCTCCATAGTATTGCAAACGGAATCCGGCGAATTCGCCGGCGGAGAAGACATGCGATGAATCAAAGCCAGAACCCGAACTGGTTCTACGATCAATTCTCGAAGATTTTCACCGACGCGGCCAGCGTGGCGCAGGGCGTGCGGCGGGAAGCCGAGCAGCTGTTCAAGTCGCAGGCCGAGAAATTCGTCAACGACATGGACCTCGTGAAGCGCGAGGATTTCGACGCCGTGCGCGAGATGGCGGCGCGGGCGCGTGAGGAGAACACCGCCCTCTCCGCCCGAATCGCGGCGCTCGAAGAGGAGCTTGCGAAGGCGCGCTCGGGCTCGGGCGCCGCCGCCGGTCCCAGCGAGACCCCGCCGGCCAGCGCCGGCGAGACTTCGCCGGCCGCCGCCAAGCGGCGGTCCGCGTCGGCGCCGCCGAGCGCCTCCGCAGCGCGGCGGCGGAAACCGTCCGAGGGCGGTCCGGGACCGGGCGAAGGACTGGGCGGCTGAACGCCTCTGTCCACAATTCTTCGCGAGAGTCCGGTGAAAAGCCGCTTCTCAGGGAAGCGAGCCTCTATACTGATTTTGCAGGAAGATTCGTCTTTCGTCATGCGGCCGTCGCAGGGTTGCCGCACGAAGGCGGACGGCGAGCAGACGCGAGTCGAGGACGGATCGTCCGGGCTTCGCTCGCACGACGGAAAGGATGACCGATGAGCCTCATCGATTTCGAGGTCGAGCGTCAGGTCAATCCAGTCGACACCATCGAACGGATCGCGGCCATCAACGACTGGGCGTTCGAACGCTCGGGCGATGACGAGATCACCGTGTCGGTCGGCGGCGGCTGGTGCGACTATCATGTCTCCTTCTCTTGGATGGAGGATCTCGAGGCGATTCATCTCGCTTGCGCCTTCGACCTGAAAGTCACCGACGCGCGCAAGCAGGAAGTCATCCGCCTTCTCTCGCTGGTCAACGAGCAGATGTGGATCGGGCATTTCGACCTCTGGGGCAGCGAGGGGGTGGTGATGTACCGCCAGACGCTGCTCCTCTCGGGCGGGGCCGAGGCCAATTCGCAGCAGGTCGAGAGCCTGATGAGCACGGCCATCGAGTCGTGCGAGCGCTACTACCAGGCCTTCCAGTTCGTCGTCTGGGCGGGGAAAACCGCCAGCGAGGCGCTCGACTCGGTCTTGTTCGAGACCGCCGGCGAGGCGTAAGAAAGAGCTTCGCGGATAGCCAAGCCTCAGCTCGGGCGGTGACGTGCGTCACTGCCCGGCTGACGGGAGTACGGGATTCGTTCGGTATGAGTTCGTTTCCGACGATCACGCCTGCGCGCCCGCTCGTGCTCGTGGGCGCTGGCAAGATGGGGGCGGCGCTCCTGGCCGGCTGGCTGCGCCGCGGCCTCGATCCCAAGGCCGTCATCGTGGTCGATCCGGCGCCGCCCGAGGACAGCCGGGCGATCCTCCGCGAGGCGGGCATCGTCAGCCAGGCGACCGTCCCCGCGGCCGCCTCCTCCGTGCTGGTGGTGGCGGTGAAGCCGCAGGTCGTGCGCGAGGCGCTCCACGAGCAGAAGGGCGTAGTGGGCCCGGGGACGATCGTTCTCTCGATCGTCGCCGGCACCAAGATCGCCACGCTCGCGCGCGGGCTCGCCACCGAGCGGGTGGTGCGCTCGATGCCCAACACGCCCGCCCAGGTCGGGCGCGGGGTCACCGTCGCGGTGGCCGGCGCCGCCGTCACGGCGGCCGACCGCGCGCTGGTCGGCGAGCTTCTCAACGCGGTGGGCAGCGTCGGCTGGATCGACGACGAGACGCTGATGGACGCGGTCACCGCCGTCTCCGGGTCCGGGCCGGCCTATGTGTTCCTCCTCGCCGAGACCCTCGCGCAGGCCGCGGTCGCCGCGGGCCTCCCGCCCAAGCTCGCCACGCAGCTGGCGCGGGACACGGTCGCCGGTGCCGGCGAGCTCCTGCAGCAATCCGACCTTCCCGCCGAGACGCTCCGGCAGAACGTGACCTCGCCCAACGGCACGACCGCGGCCGCGCTCGCGGTGCTGATGGCCGAGCCGGGCCTCCGCTCGCTGATGACGAAGGCGGTCGAGGCGGCGCGCAAGCGCTCGCAGGAACTGGCGGGCTAGACCCGCCATCCGCCGGACGGCCCAGGGGTGGGCCGGCGCGCGGCTTCGGGCTAGACTGCCCGGCGTCTATCCCGGAGGGGCCCTGCCATGGCCAGCGACAAGATCCGCAACCAGATCATCGACGCCGCGCTCGAGCTCGCGGCCGAGCGGCCGTACTCGGAGATCGGGCTCGGCGACATCGCCGACCGGGCCGGCGTCGGCCTCGACGTGCTGCGCTCCGCCTTCAGGATGCGGATCGAGATCGTGTCGGCCTTCGTCGAGCGGATCGACCGCGCGGTGCTCGCGGGCGCCGGCGAGACGACAGAGGAAAGCTCGCGCGAGCGGGTGTTCGACATATTGATGCGCCGCTTCGATGCGCTGGCGCCCTATCGGGCCGGCGTGAAGTCGATCGTCGCCTCGGCGCGGCGTGACCCGATGCTCGCGCTGGCGCTGAACGGGATGGGCGTCCGCTCGATGGGCTGGATGCTCGAAGGTGCGGACGCCGGCCGGAACGGGCTCCGGGGCGCGATCCGCGCGCAGGGCCTCGCGCTGATCTGGGCGCGCGCCTTCGCGGTGTGGCTGGAGGGCGATGTGCCGGACCTCGACAAGACGATGGCCGCGCTCGATCGTGGGCTGACTCGGGGCGAGCAGGCGGTCCACTTCGTCGAGCGCGCCGTCGACTGCGCCAAGGCCCCGCTGCGCAGCCGCGGCGGGGGCCCGCCGAAGGAAGAAGCGGCCGCGTAGGCCGGTCCTCACCTGCCTTCCAACTTCTGAACCTCCCCCTTGAGGGCAGGGCAATCGCATATGGCGGAAGGGACGGGCCCGCTGCCCTTTTTCCCCTCCCCCTTGTGGGGAGGGTCAGGGGTGGGGGCCGAGCGGCAAGCGAGGCTTGGTCAAGAATCCCACGCTGATGCTCGCAACTCCCATGGGATTTTAGTGCCTCGCTTGCCGCGAGGCCCCCTC
>JADYYB010000096.1 GCA_020853895.1 Bauldia sp. | reverse complement strand
GCGCCGCGACTACGGTTCGCGCGTCGAGCGAGGCCCGCATCCCCACTATGCCGATCGTCTACAAGATCTGCCCCGAGGCGCTGTGGCGGCGCGCCGAGGCGGACGGCGTCTTTCACGGCTCGCCTGACGATCTCCGCGACGGCTTCATTCATTTCTCCGCCCCCGATCAGGTTGCCGATACGGCCCGGAAACACTTCGCCGGCCAAAATAACCTAGTTCTCGCCGCGTTCGAAGCCTCGGCCCTCGGCGCGGCGCTCCGCTACGAGCCGGCCCGCGACGGGGGAACGCTCTTCCCGCACCTCTACGCCCCGCTCGACCCGAGGCGCGCGCTGTGGGTGAAACCCCTGCCGCTCGGCCCGTCCGGCCATGTCTTCCCGCCGGGCGCACCATGACCTCCGGCTACGGTTTCCTCCGCCCCTTCATCTACGCCCTCGACACCGAGCGCGCGCACGACCTCGCCCTCCGCGCCCTCCGCATGGGCGTGGTCCCGGCCTTCCCGCCGAAGCCCGATCCGCGCCTCGCGCGCACGCTCTTCGGCGTGCGCTTCCCCAACCCGGTCGGCCTCGCCGCCGGCCTCGACAAGGACGGCAGCACGATCGACGGCCTTCTCCGCGTCGGCTTCGGCTCGGTCGAGGTCGGCAGCGTCACCCCGCGCCCGCAGCCCGGCAACTCCAAGCCGCGCCTCTTCCGCCTCGCGCCGGCGCGCGCGCTCATCAACCGCTACGGCTTCAACAACGAGGGCCTGCCCGCCCTCCGCGCCCGGCTCGAGCGGCGGAAGGGCAGGGCGGGTATCGTCGGCGTCAATCTCGGCGCGAACAAGGACAGCGCCGACCGTGTCGCCGACTACGTCGCCGGCATAGGCATGGTCGCCGGCCTTGCCGACTACGCGGTGATCAACGTCTCCTCGCCCAACACGCCCGGCCTCCGCGCGTTGCAGGAGAAGGAGGCGCTGGTCGAGCTCCTCGCCCGCGTCACCGCCGCCCGCGACGTGGCGACCGCCGCCAAGACCGGCAAGCCGCTCCCCGTCCTCCTGAAGCTCTCGCCCGACGTCACCGAGGCGCAACTCGCCGACATCGCCGACGCGGTGAAGGCCTCGACCATCGACGGGGCGATCGTCTCCAACACCACCCTCGACCGCGCCGGCCTCGGCAACGCTCCGCAGGCCAAGGAAGCCGGCGGCCTGTCCGGCCGCCCGCTCTTCCGCCGCTCGACGATCCAGCTCGCGCGGCTTCGCAGACTCGTTGGCCCGGCCTTCCCGCTGATCGGCGTCGGCGGCATCGACAGCGGCCTGACCGCCTGGCAGAAATTCGAAGCCGGCGCCGACCTCGTCCAGGTCTACTCGGGGATGATCTTCGAAGGCCCCGGCCTCATCGGCGCCATCCTCCGCGACCTTTCGAGTCGCCTCGACGCCGACGGCGCGCAAACCATCGCCGCCATCGTCGGCCGCAAGACCGACGACTGGGCCGCGATGGACCTCATCTCCCCCTGATCCCAGCCGCTTCCCCGGCGGAAGCCGGGGCCCATCCGACCGCTCCGCGTGGTTGAACCTAAGGATGGATCCCGGCTTTCGCCGGGAAAGCGTATCGTGGTTAGGGCAGCACGTCCCACCCAATCCCACCGCCCCCTTGTGGGGCGGTCGAAACCGGCGTTTCAGCCGGTTTCGGGTGGGGTGTTGCTGCCGTGGGGATCTTAATACCTCGCTTGCCGCGAGGCCCCCTCCCGGCCTCCCCCACAAGGGGGGAGGGGGATTGGCGTAGGCGGGAGCGGGGGTTGGTCTAGTCCGCCTCGACGGCCGGAGGAGACTTCTTCCCTTTCCGCCACGGCGCGTTGACCATCCAGTCGCCGGCCATGATGTTGCCGACCGGCAGGACCTCGTCGACCACCTCGGCGAGGCCGAACTCGCCGATCTGCCGGCGCACCGAGGCCGCGTTCTTGTACGCGCTCGGCAGCTCGCTGATGTCCGGCACGCCCGAGAAGTAGCGGACGTCGATCCCCGGCGCGTCGGCCGCGATCATCTCCGCCGGCGTCCGCCCGGCATTGCCGCGGAAGAACGCCGTCCGGCTCATGTTGCGGCCGGCCCCGTGCGGC
The DNA here is from genome assembly GCA_020853895.1 of Bauldia sp. Classification (GTDB taxonomy): domain Bacteria; phylum Pseudomonadota; class Alphaproteobacteria; order Rhizobiales; family Kaistiaceae; genus JADYYB01. The sequence continues at coordinate 2,911 of JADYYB010000096.1, read as the reverse complement.
GCGAAGCCGAGACCGTGGTCGGCGTTCGCCCCGCGCGTAATCAGGATCGGCTCCGCCATGTTGAGCGGAATGAGGGTCAGCCCGCTCGAGTCGGCGGCGAAGTCGGCCCAGGCCGGGGTTGCGCCCTTGGCGTGGTAGAAGAGACCGTCGCTCTTCCGGAAGACGAAATTGTGCTCGTTCCAGAAGCGGTCCTTCGCCCGCGCGCCGACCGCCTCCGCGACGAGGTCGTGGATCGCGAAGTGGCTCGCCTTGGTCCAGTCGCGAACGATCTGGAGCGCCTGCCAGTAGGCCTCGCCCTCCGCCGTCTCGGACGGGATCCACGAATTGCCCGAAGGCGTCTCCGGCGAGAGGTCCTTCCGGACGCGCTCGGCCACCGCCATCCCCGCCTTGTAGAGCGCGGCGCCCGGCTTCCGCGACCCGTGATGGGTCACCACCGCCACCTCGCCGGTCGACTTGAGCCGCCCGACATAGAAGAAGTGGTTGCCGTCGCCCTGGGTCGCGAAATGCTCGATCGCGGCGCTCGTCTCGCGCATCAGGAACTGGTTGCCCGCGAAGGCGTCGAGGATCTCCTGCGGCGGCCGGATCTGCTGGCCGCGCGGCCGCCCGCCGCCACCGAAATGCGAGCGCTCCATGCCCGCGTCGAGCACCTTGATCGGGTCGACGTCGCCCAGCACGGTGATCGCCACCGAGCAGCAGATGTCGGCTGAGTGCATGCCCGGGTGGACCGCATCCTTGGCGGCGATGATCCCGCCGACCGGGATCGTCCCGACCGGCCCCGCCGGGCACGCGTCCGGCATCACCGCCCCGGCCACCACCGTCGGCACGCGCATCAGCTCGCGCATGGTCGCCTCGACCGCGGCGACATTCGCCGCCTCGTGAGGCTCCTCAGCGCGGATGTTCATGCGATAGGCGAGCGTGTCGTGCGGCCGCATCGCGACCGGGTCGGGCTTCTTGGGCGCCATCGCCGCAACGACGGCGCGCGGATCGTCGGAGGCGTTGGCGGCCGCGATCGCCTCCTTGAACCACGGCCCCGGGGCGTATCCCCACTCCATCAAGGTCTTGCCGGTGATCATGATCGTCTCTGCCTCGGCGTCTGCCACCGAGTTCTCATCCCTTCTCGCGTTGATGTTGACCCGCCAGCTTCAGCGGGGCGGCGCTGTTCTACCCCGATGCAGGCTTTTTTGCGTCACAACAACAACCGCTCATCCCCGCGAAGGCGGGGACCTAGCTTCCCAACGGCTTCCGCTCGGACCCCGAACTTACAACCGCCGCGTGGGTCCCCGCCTTCGCGGGGATGAGCGGTGTTTTGCGCTGGGTCCAAGGAGCGGCAGGGGAGCTACTCGCGTATCAGCTTCTCCAGCGTTTCCAGCCGGTCCGCCTCGCCCGGCGGCTTGTCCCACCTGAGCCGCGAGATTCTCGGGAAGCGCATCGCCACGCCCGAGCGGTGGCGGGTCGAGTGGGCGAGACCCTCGAAGGCGACCTCCAGGACGAGGCCCTTCCGGGGCTCGTGCACTACCTCGCGCACCGGGCCGAAACGCGCGATCGTGTTGTTGCGCACGTAGCGGTCGAGCTCCAGGAGCTCCTCGTCGGTGAAGCCGAAATAGGCCTTGCCGACCGGCACCAGCTCGTCGCCGCTCTCGCCCTCGGTCCACACCCCGAACGTATAGTCGGAGTAGTAGGACGAGCGCTTGCCGTGCCCGCGCTGGGCGTACATCAGCACCGCGTCGATGAGATGCGGGTCGCGCTTCCACTTGAACCACGGTCCCTTCGGCCGGCCGGGCACGTAGATCGAGTCCCAGCGCTTCAGCATCAGCCCCTCGATCAGCGTCTCCGGCGGCGAGGCTCTAAGGCGGATCAGCGCTTCGGTGTCGGCGAAGGAGAGGAGAGGGGAGATGTCGAGCCGGTCCGACCGCGAGCGCGCGGCCAGCGCCTCGAGCCGCGCCCGCCGCTTGGCGAAGGGCAGCGGCCGGAGGTCCTCGCCGTTCTCGGCGAGGAGGTCGTAGGCGCGGATGAAGGCCGGATAGCGGTCCATGTGCCGGTGGCCGACTTCCTTCCGGTTGAGCCGCTGCTGGAGGTCGCTGAAGGAGGCCACCTCGAACCCGGCCGAGGCCTTCCGCCCGACCAGCAGCTCGCCGTCGATCGCCCCGTCGAAGTCGAGACTGTCGACGAGATCGGGGAACGCGCCCGAGATATCGTCGCCCGTCCGCGAGTAGAGCTTCCGCACCCCGTTCTCGCTCACCGCCTGGACGCGGATGCCGTCCCACTTCCACTCGGCGGCGTACGCCTCCGGCTTGATCAGCGCGACCTCCGCGTCGTCGAGCGCATGCGAGAGCATCACCGGCCGGAACGGCGCCGGCGCCTTGCCGGTCGGCTTCGGGCCGCGTCCCTCGAGCCAGGCGAAGAGCTCTCGATAGGGCGGGGACATGCCGTGCCAGACCTCCTCGATCTCCTGCACGTCCTTGCCGCCGAGATCGGCCAGCGCCTGCTTGGTCAGCCGCGCCGAGACCCCGACCCGGAGCTCGCCCGCGACCAGCTTGATGAGCCCCCACCGCCCGGTCGGGTCGAGGAGATCGAGCCAGTGTTCGACCAGCCGCGGCCCTTCGGTGCGCGAGGCGAGCTGCAGCGTCTCCACCACCTCGCCGAGGCTCGGCGGCAGCACCTCCCCGGTCTCCTCGTCGAAGCCGGCGCTCGCCCCGACCGCCGTCACCCGCGCCAGCCCCCACCGCGCCTCCCCCGGATCGAACGGCTCCGCGGAGGACCCATCGTCCGCCTCGTCCGCGACCTGCCCCCTCTCCCCGGCGGGGAGAGGGTTGGGGTGAGGGGGCTCCACCGTCGGCGCAAGGGCGCCCGAGGCGACGGGGCCGGAAGTACGACGAGAACCAGCTGGAGCTCGCGTTGGACTCGCCGCTCG
>JADYYB010000095.1 GCA_020853895.1 Bauldia sp. | reverse complement strand
CGCATCATGGCCGTCCGCTACGGCGAGGACTTCGCGGGCTCCCAGCAGGCGATCGGCTACGGCGAGAGCCTCAGCATCGGCGAGGCCGAGGTGACCTTCCTGCCCGCCGGGCACGTGCTGGGCTCCGCGCAGATCGCGGTCGAGCGGAAGGGGATGCGCGTCATCGCCTCGGGCGACTACAAGCGCCGGCCCGATCCGACCACGCTCCCCTTCGAGCTCATGACCTGCGACGTGTTCATCACCGAGGCGACGTTCGGCCTGCCGGTGTTCCGGCATCCGGACGCCGAGGACGAGATCGCCAAGCTGCTCGCCTCTGTCGAGCAGTTCCCCGAGCGCTCGCATCTCGTGGGTGCCTATGGATTGGGCAAGGCGCAGCGCGTGATCCGGCTGATCCGCGACGCCGGCTACGACCGGCCGATCTATCTCCACGGGAGCCTCGAGCGGCTCTGCCAGCTCTACCAGGACGAGGGCGTGCGGCTCGGCGATCTCCGGCCGGCCACCCAGCCGGGCGGCAGGAAGAGCGACTTCGCGGGAGCGATCATCGTCGCCCCGCCCTCCGACCTCGCCGACCGCTGGTCGCGCCGCTTTCCCGAACCGGTGCAGGCCTTCGCCTCGGGCTGGATGCGCATACGCAACCGGGTCAAGCAGCAGGGCATCGAGCTGCCGCTGGTCATCTCCGACCATGCCGACTGGGACGAGCTCTGCGCGACCATCCGCGAGACCGGGGCCGGCGAGGTCTGGGTCACCCACGGCCGCGAGGAGGCGCTGGTGCGCTGGTGCGAGCTCAGCGGTATCATGGCGCGGCCGCTCCACCTCGTCGGCTACGAGGACGAGGAGGCGGAGTAGCGCGTCGGGCGCCCGGCGAGGGAGGCCGCACATGGGGATCGACGTGCTGGGGCTGGTCTTCCTGGTCGCCGTCCTCGGCTTCCTCCTCATCCAGAGCGTCGGGCCGTGGCGGAGGGGCTGGCGCCTCACGGTCGGCTATCAGCGCGCCCCGACCGCGCAGGACAGCCAGCACCGCGTGATCCTCCGCAACGATTTCGACGAGCCGGTCGCGTTCCGGCATTTCGAGCTGGTGCGCAGCAAGAAGCGCTCGACCGGCGACATGATCGTGGTCTCCGACACGGTCGAGGGCGGGCCGTTCTTCACGCTCGGGCCGCGCGAAACGCGCACGGTCGTGTTCCGCGGCGCGGGCGACTGGGCGGTCAGCGACCGGCCGTGGGAGTACGGAAAGCTCTACGTGCGGATCTGGCCGGACCGGCGGAGCGAGCCGCTGTGGTTCCCGCTCGAGGAGCGCTGAAAGCCGGCGGCTGGAGCGGTTCCAAAGAGCGCGGATCGCCTCGCTTTGGCCATAGAGGAGGCAGTTGATTCCAGAGGGGGGGCATCTCGATCGTACTCTTGCGAGGGCCCGCCTCATGGACATCACCCGACCCAGCCCGAGACAGGTCGAGCGCACGGCCGGCGTGCAGGGCACGATGGTGCGGCCCGGCCGGCTCTACCAGGCCGGCAAGGCGATCGCCGCCTGGGTGCAGCGGCTCAACCTCAGATACTCGAAAGTCGGCAATCCGCCGGTCTATGACAACGCCACCTTCCCCTGGGCGGCCGAGATCGAGAAGGACTGGCGGCTCATCCGCGCCGAGCTCGACGCGGTGCTGACGCGGCGCGAGGAGCTGCCCGGCTTCCACGAGATCGCCAAGGACGTCGCCTCGATCTCGACCGACCGCAACTGGAAGACCTTCATCTTCTGCGGCTACGGGATGACATCGGAGGAGGCGCAGAAATCGTGCCCCGAGACGTGGCGCATCCTGCAGCGCGTCCCCGGCCTCACCACGGCGATGTTCTCGATCTTCGAGCCGGGCAAGCACCTGCCGCCGCATCGCGGGCCGTATAACGGCGTGCTCCGCTTCCATCTCGGGCTGATCGTGCCGGAGGGCGATGTCGCCATCCGCGTCACCGACCAGGTCTGCCACTGGGAGGAAGGGAAGGCGCTGATCTTCGACGACGCCTACGAGCACGAGGCGTGGAACCATTCCGACAAGGTGCGGGTGGTGCTGTTCGTCGATTTCGTGAAGCCTTTGAAGTTCCCGGCGCGGTTCGTGAACTGGGCGGTGCTGCGGCTCGCGGTGTTCACCCCGTTCATCCAGGAGACGTGGACCGCGCAGAAGAAGTGGGAGAAGCTCTTCTTCAAGAACGCCCCGCCGAACCATTAGGCGCCGAGCAACGGTCGTTGCGGGGAACGCGAGTGCGTCCTTCGAGGCTGCCTGCGGCAGCACCTCAGGATGAGGCCGGTTGGCTCGAGAGCGAAGAGCAACCTATCCAGACAGAGCGCGCGCTCTACGTCCTCTCGGCAGACATACACAACATTCCTCATCCTGACGTGCCCGCCGCAGGCGGGCCTCGACGGACGCACCGTTTCCGGGATGCCCGAGCGACGGGCGGAGAATGGGTCCCCGCCTTCTCGGGGATGAGCGGTTTGGGGATTTGGCGTTGGGTTTGGTCGCCGGGAGGCCTATTTTCGTAGGCGATGCAGGCTTTTGCCGTCCTTCTCGACCGGCTGGTCACGACCCCGCAGCGGAACACCAAGCTCCAGCTGATGCGGGACTATTTCCGCGTCACGCCCGATCCCGACCGCGGCTACGCGGCCGCGGCGCTGACGGCCGATCTCGTCATCCCCAGCGTCAAGCCGGCGATGCTCCGCGACCTCGCCATCGAGCGGCTGGACGAGGTGCTGTTCGCCTACTCCTACGACTATGTCGGCGACCTCGCCGAGACGATCGCCCTGGTGTGGGAGCCGCGCGCCGGCGGCCCCGCGCTGCCGCCGCGGGTGGCGGCGTTCGAGGAAGTTTCTCCGGATGGTCCAGGGGCCTTTCTCGCCGACGAGAACGGCACTCGCGCGCAGACTGAGGCGGAGGCCCCCTCTCCCCGGCGGGGAGAGGGTTGGGGTGAGGGGGCTCCACCGTCGGCGCAAGGGCGCCCGAGGCGACGGGGCCGGAAGTACGACGAGAACCAGCTGGAGCTCGCGTTGGACTCGCCGCTCG